>NZ_JACOOZ010000019.1:0-564 GCF_014287775.1 Eubacterium segne | reverse complement strand
TAAGAAAAACTAATAGTATACACCTCGAAATATTAAAGGAAAGAGGTGTTATATGGGAAACAAGGATATAGCAACCAAGAAGTACATGTCAGATAATGTGAGATTTGCAGATGTGTTTAACTATGCCATATATGGGGGAAGGCAGATTATAAAACATGACATGTTAAAGGAAATCAGTGCAGAAGAACTGTTATTAATGGAAGGGGAGAATGGAAAGCTAATTACAAGGGACAGAGTAAGGGACTTAGAGAAGATGTGTGTCATAAAGAAAAGCGGTAATATTGTTTACATGCTTTTGGGAATTGAAAACGCATCCAATGTACATTATGCCCAGCCGGTAAGAAACGGCCTGTATGATTTTATGGGGTACGCCGACCAGGTGGAGAGAAAATCGAAGGAAAACAGAAGAAAGAGAAAACTAAGGGATAACAGTGAATTTTTGTCAGGGCTTAAGAAAGAAGATAAGATAGCCGGAATAATAACCCTGACGGTATATTTTGGAGACAGACCATGGGATGGACCAAGATGTCTCCACGAAATGTTAAGTATTGATGATAAGGAAAT
>NZ_JACOOZ010000018.1:0-1044 GCF_014287775.1 Eubacterium segne | reverse complement strand
TTGACTTCAACTGACAGAAAGTATCCTGTTACAATTGATCCGTCAGTCACATGGGAAGGAACCGGTGAATTAGGTGAGGCTTATATTTTAAAGGCAAATCCTGATGTTAATTATTATGCAAGTGGTGTTAAAGCTTTCTCTGTTGGAAAAGGAAGTCAGGGATTGTTTAGAACATACATGAGAGCACTTGATTTAAAAAGCACTGTACGCGGAAAATATGTGGAAAGTGCAGAACTGATATTGTATGAGAATGGAGCAAACACAAAGGGCGTAAAAATTAATGTTGAACCGGTAAAGAATGAATTTGCGTGCAGAAATATTACATGGAATAATCAGCCGGGGGGTACAGGTGATTCACTGGCAACATTTACATCCAGTGGAACTGCTGATGCAAAGAAAACTTTAAATATGACAACATGGGCAAGAAATGTTGCAAAGGGTTCAGGAAGTGGAAATAAAAATTATGGACTGGTATTTAAAGCAGAAAACGAATCAGCTTCCTCATATGTAAAATTCTATGGCTCAAGAACTGCTTCAACATCAAAAATGCCAAAAATGGAAGTAGTATATTATGACGGACCAACAAAGCCGGAAAACGTTAGCCTCACAAAAGTGCACATAAAGTCAGGAGAAAAGCTGCAGGTTTCATGGAGTGGCATAACATCAAAGGCGCTGGATTATGTTCAGTACAAAGTTAAAAACTATGATGAATCTACACATTCAGCAACAACAGATTATATTGCATATTCAGATTCAACAAATTTAGGTACAACTTCAAGCGGAACAAAGACAATAGATGCAAGTTCAGGTTGGAAAGAGGGGCATTATTATCTCTATGTAAGAGGGGTAGATAAAGGAGGAATAAAATCGCTGGAAAAAGCAATAGGTTTTGTAATCGATAGAACGGCACCTGTACTGAATTCGGTAACGATAACACCATCTACGTCTGCTTCTTCATATAGTAATAAATTGCCTAAGATAACATGGAATGTTACTGAAAAGAATCTTTTGTCAATTCAGGTAAAGGTTAATAATGGAAACTAT
>NZ_JACOOZ010000017.1:0-1173 GCF_014287775.1 Eubacterium segne | reverse complement strand
TGCAATCAGGTGTGCAAATCTTTTGTGAAGGAGTGCTGCTCCCGTTTGGACAGGGCTCCCTATGTGTGCAATGGCTGTGATAAACCACTTCATCGGTGTAATGTTCCTCATAAATACCGCTATGATGCTGTTTTTGCACAGCGTAACTATGAAGAACTCCGTACTTCTTCAAGAAATGGTGTAAATATCACAAAGCACCAGGCACTTCAAATGAATTCTGTGGTTGCACCTCTGATAGAACAGGGACAATCTCCATATGTAATTGTCACCAACCATCCGGAACTGGGCATCAGTGTGAAAACACTTTACAACTACATTGAACAGGGTGTCCTTCTTACCAGAAACATTGATTTAAAACGTAAGGTAAAGTTTAGGTTACGAAAAGACGATTCCAAACCTTCAATCAGAAACAGGGAAGTTTTCATTGGAAGAACCTATGCTAATTTTAAGTTGCTGAATCCTGATTATTTCTGTGAAATGGATACTGTCATTTCGGCTAAGGGTTCCAATAAATGTATTCTGACTTTTTACATCCCTGAAACACAACTGTTTATTGCCAGACTTCTAAACCGTTGTACTGAAGGAGCTGTTAAGGCTGCCGTTAATGAATTGGAGAGGGCTCTTGGCACATATGACTTTCTATCCGTTTTCAATACCTGTCTGACTGACCGTGGCAGTGAATTCGGCGACCCGATATCACTTGAAACGGGTATTAACGGCATTGAACGTATGAGTATTTATTACTGTGATCCCATGAGAAGTAATCAGAAGGGTGGCATTGAGGAGGCACATACCCTGTTGAGAATGATTATTCCCAAAGGAACTGTTTTCACGCATCTTACACAATGGGACATTAAAAAATGTGTTGATCACATCAATTCATATGTGAGGGAAGGATTGAATGGTAAAACACCATATCAGGCATCACTGGAAAAATTTGGCCCGGAGATTCTCCGGGCCCTGCAGCTTAAATACATCCCACCTGATGATGTAATCCTCACACCAAAGCTGCTAAAATAACATTTTTATAAATCCGTCATCAGAGCCACAAATTTCACATTTCTCACACCGACCTGTGGAATTTAATCTTTCACACAAGAATTCCAGAGGTCTGTTTTCTATGCCCTGATTTTCAGATTTAAAGAAAAATGTACTTAAATTTTAACACTTATT
>NZ_JACOOZ010000015.1:0-3117 GCF_014287775.1 Eubacterium segne | reverse complement strand
GATTGTACATTGAAAACTACATACTGAGAAATAGAAATAAATGAACAAAGATTCAAAGAATTAAATGTTCATGCCAATTTCAAGACATCCGAGGCGCATCGAAAGATGCGATAAAGAAAACACAGAAAAATAAGAGACGATCTTATTTAGAAGAGTAAAACTCAAGCCTTCCCTGTTGTAACGCTATACAACAGAGAAATGGTTAAGCTAATAAGAGCGCAGGGTGGATGCCTTGGCACTAAGAGCCGAAGAAAGACGTGATAAGCTGCGAAAAGCTGCGGGAAGGAGCAAATATCCGATGATCCGCAGATGTCTGAATGGGGAAACCTGTCTGGAATAACTCCAGTCACTGCATGATGAATACATAGTCATGCAGAGGGAACCCGGTGAACTGAAACATCTAAGTAGCCGGAGGAAAAGAAAGAAACATCGATTTCCAAAGTAGCGGCGAGCGAAATGGAAGGAGCCTAAACCGGGATGCGTGCATTCCGGGGTTATGGACCGCAACAAGTGACCTGGCGGATAGGAGAACGGCATTGGGAAAGCCGGCCATAGAGGGTGAAAGCCCCGTAGCCGAAATTTTAAGGGAGCGAGCGGAATCCGAAGTACCACGAGACACGTGGAACCTTGTGGGAATTCGGGGGGACCACCCCCCAAGGCTAAATACTACTTAGTGACCGATAGCGCATAGTACTGTGAAGGAAAGGTGAAAAGAACCCCGGGAGGGGAGTGAAAGAGAACCTGAAACCCTGTGTTTACAAGCTGTGGAAGAACTTTAAAGTTCAACCGCGTACTTTTTGTAGAACGGTCCGGCGAGTTACTCTTACTGGCAAGGTTAAGGACTAAAGGTCTGGAGCCGAAGGGAAACCAAGTCTTAATAGGGCGTTATAGTCAGTGTGAGTAGACCCGAAACCGGGTGACCTACCCATGTCCAGGATGAAGTTGCCGTAAAAGGCAATGGAGGTCCGAACACACATCCGTTGAAAAGGGTGGTGATGAGGTGTGGGTAGCGGAGAAATTCCAATCGAACCCGGAGATAGCTGGTTCTCCTCGAAATAGCTTTAGGGCTAGCCTCAATTTAGTCTTGCGGAGGTAGAGCACTGAATATCCTAGGGGGCGTCAAAGCTTACCGAAGATTATCAAACTCCGAATGCCGTTAAGATGATGATTGGGAGTCAGACTGCACGAGATAAGTTGGGTAGTCAAAAGGGAAACAGCCCAGACCTCCAGCTAAGGTCCCAAAGTGAGTGTTAAGTGGAAAAGGATGTGGGATTTCGAAGACAACTAGGATGTTGGCTTAGAAGCAGCCATACATTCAAAGAGTGCGTAATAGCTCACTAGTCGAGAGGTCCTGCGCCGAAAATGTCCGGGGCTAAACACTACACCGAAGCTGAGGAATGTGTAAACATTGGTAGAGGAGCATTCTTAACTGCGACGAAGCTGTACCGTAAGGAGCAGTGGAGTGTTAAGAAGAGAGAATGCCGGAATGAGTAGCGAGAGTGAGGTGAGAATCCTCACGGCCGAATATCTAAGGTTTCCAGGGTAAAGCTGATCTGCCCTGGGTAAGTCGGGACCTAAGGCGAGGTCGAAAGACGTAGTCGATGGATAACAGGTTGAAATTCCTGTACTGCAATATATCAGAACTGTGGGGACACAGACAGAGAGCCTGAGCCGGGAGTGGAAAGACCGGTCTAAGCGAGGTAGGAGTGCATTAGGCAAATCCGGTGCACAATCTGAAGACGTGAATGGGAGCGAAATTATAAGTAGCGAAGCAGGTGAGCTGGCTGTCAAGAAAAGCCGCTATTGTGTATATTGTACCCGTACCGTAAACCGACACAGGTGGATGAGGAGAGAATCCTAAGGCCGACGGAAGAAGTATTGTTAAGGAACTCGGCAAAATGGCCCCGTAACTTAGGGATAAGGGGTGCCTCCTTCAGGGGAGGCCGCAGAGAATTGGCCCAAGCAACTGTTTAGCAAAAACACAGGTCTATGCGAAACCGTAAGGTGAGGTATATGGGCTGACGCCTGCCCGGTGCTGGAAGGTTAAGGGGAGAGGTTAGACGCAAGTCGAAGCTTTAAACTTAAGCCCCAGTAAACGGCGGCCGTAACTATAACGGTCCTAAGGTAGCGAAATTCCTTGTCGGGTAAGTTCCGACCCGCACGAAAGGCGTAATGATTTGGGCGCTGTCTCGACAATACATCCGGTGAAATTGAAGTACCAGTGAAGATGCTGGTTACCTGCGCCAGGACGGAAAGACCCCATGGAGCTTTACTCCAGCTTGATACTGGGATTCGATATTGCATGTACAGGATAGGTGGGAGACTAGGAAACGTGAACGCTAGTTTGCGTGGAGTCGCCCTTGGGATACCACCCTTGCAGTATTGGGTTTCTAACATGCAGCCGTTATCCGGCTGGTGGACAATGTCAGGTGGGGAGTTTGACTGGGGCGGTCGCCTCCGAAAGAGTATCGGAGGCGCTCAAAGGTTCCCTCAGAATGGTCGGAAACCATTCGCAGAGTGCAAAGGCATAAGGGAGCTTGACTGCGACACCGACGGGTGGAGCAGGTACGAAAGTAGGACTTAGTGATCCGGTGGTATAAAGTGGGATTGCCATCGCTCAACGGATAAAAGCTACCCTGGGGATAACAGGCTTATCACTCCCAAGAGTTCACATCGACGGAGTGGTTTGGCACCTCGATGTCGGCTCATCGCATCCTGGGGCTGTAGTAGGTCCCAAGGGTTGGGCTGTTCGCCCATTAAAGCGGTACGCGAGCTGGGTTCAGAACGTCGTGAGACAGTTCGGTCCCTATCCGGCGTGGGCGTAGGATATTTGAGAGGAGCTGTCCTTAGTACGAGAGGACCGGGATGGACTGACCTCTGGTGTACCTGTTGCACTACCAAGTGCATAGCAGGGTAGCCAAGTCGGGACGGGATAAACGCTGAAGGCATCTAAGCGTGAAGCCCCCCTCAAGATGAGATATCCCATTCGTAAGAATTAAGACCCCTTGAAGACGACGAGGTTGATAGGTCAGAGGTGGAAGTGCAGTAATGCATGGAGCTGACTGATACTAATAGGTCGAGGGCTTATCCATAAAGGAAGGAAGAGGAGTTATCCTC
>NZ_JACOOZ010000014.1:0-8650 GCF_014287775.1 Eubacterium segne | reverse complement strand
AAATATCATAAATTTCTGAAACCTGTACAGAGACGTAACGGCCGCACAATTTCCGAAGATATATGCTGTCCTGTCTGTGGTGCGCCTCATCACTACATATATGACAACAATGGGAATAACGGTCAGTATCAGTGCAAAGTCTGTGGTCAGACATTCTCTTCCGGGGAACACACCACAACCCCATTGCGTTTCTTCTGTCCGCACTGTAGCCACAGTCTTGTTGCTATTAAAGACAGATCCTTTTTCCGTGTACACAAATGTATAAACCCTAAATGCCCTTACTATCTCCACAACCTTGATAACGTTGACCCGGAGCATCTGAAAGAATACTTCGGGAAAAATAAATATAAACTCCACTACATCTACCGTGAGTTCACTGTGGGTTTCTTTAAGATGGACATTTCCTCTCTTCCGAAAAATGCATCTTCTCTTAAATTTACAAAACACAACTCCCATATTATGTCTCTGTGCCTGACCTTTCACATTAATCTTGGTTTATCACTTCGCAAAACCTCTCAGGCTCTTAAATATTTTAAAAAACTTCCCAAAACCTTCAGATTCATTGCTGACGGTTACAGCGCCTATCCTCTGGCATCAAGCAGACCAATTATGTTAACCACCTCGATAATTTTTTAAGCTGTTATGTTTTTGTTCATTAACATAACAGCTTTATCAGATGACAAACTTAAACATCTGTGTATCCCCAACCTTTAAATAATGGAATCCATAACACATTTCTAAATTTCTCATATGATAATCGGAATTCATCACTCAGTACATTTCATCATCTTCTATCTTTCCGGCAATAATAGCTTTCTTTATCGTTTTCCAATACTTGTTATAAACCGTGTCTGTTACTTTCCCTTCTCTGATTTTAATATCAGCCTAAAAGGTGGATACATCCATCCTAACTCAGGGGAACATATGGCAGCTTTTATAGGATTTCACTTTTTTGTCGCATTTTAAAATTATTTTACATCTTCAATTTTTACAGTACTATCTCCATCTGTAAATAGACTATATACTCTAAACCAGTGGCACCATTCATCCATACCACCTATACTTATATATAATTTATCATCCTGTGAATTGTTTTCATCAACAATTATAGATGATCCTTCCTGTTCAGCTGTATAGCCTGCTTTTTCATATTTTTTTATATAATCTTGTATGTCACTATGACCAATAAACAACGTAAAATGATTATTATCTTCATCATCATTTACTTCAACGGTAAAACCGTCACTTAATCTCAGCCATACGGCAACTGTTTGTGGCAATTCCTTTATGCCATAACCATACTCACTTAAATACTTATATATACATATCGAGTTAATTCCTATGAACAACACAACTATTGCAAAAATAACCAAAATTGGTTTAATCCACGTTTTCATTTCTAACCTCCTAGTATAATAATGATGTAGTCAATTAAGACTACTTGGTTAATAAGTTTCTATAATTCAGATAACAAAAGAAGGTGTTCTTCCTTCATCAGATGTTATCTTAAATAATTATCATGTCTGACGGTTCCTGATAGACACCAGTTAAAACATAAGGTATTATCTCGTAGGATAGGACAAAGAATGTACTCCTCCTTGGGATGCTGAATATCAGCAGATACCTGCAAAAAAGTCAATTAGTCCATTCGACAGGGTTTTATGTTTTAGCTGGTTGGGAGCCCGAAGGCCATACCCGAATAACGCGCTAGGTTGTGTACCTGCCAGATTGGAAATGGATTCCTATCAAGAAGGAGCTATTGCTCATGTCAAACAATGTTATTTTTAATCTTGATGAATTATTCATCTCTGTTGGTATTGATGTCGGTGCTGACTTCTCCTGGATGTCTATTACACTTCAAACCACCAGTTAGTAGGAAAGCCTTATAAAATCCTACATAACTGTATGAGTTCCCTTACAACCGATGTTTCTAAAATAAAAGAATCAGAAGAGTTGTATTCTTTGGAAAGTCGCATTTTCCTGGAATCTACGGGAATTTATCATTATCCACTCTTCTGCTATCTTCGTGATAAGGGTTTTAACTGCTCGGTTATAAATCCTATCATCACTAATGAATAGCCCAAATATGAACATACGAAAAGTACATAATGACCGTTTTGATTCTAAGAAGGCTGCTTTAGTCGGTTTGAAACCTGATTTAAAGGTTTCTCTTATGCCATCTGACCTTGCTTTAAACTGCAGAAATCTTTGTCGTGAATACTATGACTTAACGGATAATCGCAGTGCTTATGTGAATAAGCTGCAAGGCGAACTGCGTATGGCATTTCCGCAGTATCTTCGCATTTTTTCAAAAGTTACCATCAACACATCTCTAACTTTACTTGAGACATATACATCTCCAGAAGCATTTATAAATGCTGACAAGCAAGAGATTATTGATCTTATTAAATCTACAGCCCGCTTTGGACTTACATATGCTGAAAATAAGTATAATGCCATTATCCAGGCTGCAAACGATGCTAATGAATTTGGCTGTATCATTGACAGCAACATCAAGCGTATTCGCCTATATATTAGTTTCATCCGTAAATATGATGAAGAAATAAAAGGTATACTTGAATCATTACATGATCTTATTGATGCCAATGAAGATACTGACTTTGTCAGACAAATCCATTTAATCGAAACATTTAAAGGTGCCGGTTTCTTATCTGCTGTATCCCTTATAGGATTTCACTTTTTTGTCGCATTTCAAAATTGAAATTTATTTAAAGTTTTCAATTTTGATAATATCCTCATTATCTGTATATAGTATATAAATCCTAAACCAATGACACCATTCTTCCATACCACCTATACCTACATGTAATTTATCATCCTGTGAATTGCTTTTATCAATACTTATATCCGATCCTTCCTGTTCAGCTGTATAGCCTGCTTTTTCATATTTTTTTATATAATCTTGTATGTCACTATGACCGATAAACAATGTAGAATGACTATCTTCATCATCATTTACTTCAACGGTAAAACCGTCACTTAATCTCAACCATACGGCAACTGTTTGTGGCAATTCCTTTATGCCATAACCATACTCACTTAAATACTTATATATACATATCGAGTTAATTCCTATGAACAACACAACTATTGCAAAAATAACCAAAATTGGTTTAATCCACGTTTTTTTCATTATATATCTCCTTTATTTCATCACCTTAAACTTAATATCAACTTAAAATTTACATGTAAAATTTACCTTTGTTTTTTATATGACAAATTTCTACATGACAATAATCTCTATTTTTGTTTAATCTTCCCATTAAACTTTTATCTAAACAATTATCAGTATGCCCGGAATATAATATATCATTTTTTTTCACATGACTAATAATTGCTGTATGTGTATATTTCTTTTTTTCCCTATTATAAAAATATATTATATCACCCACCTGTGGATTAAATGATTTAATCATTTTCTCCATATATTCTTTAGTAACTTTATCACTCGTTTCACGATTTATTGTTGTAAAATTACCCATAAGTTTTGAACGAACAAATTTTCTATTCTCTAATACCGTTGTCCATGATGTAGTATATTCTCCAAAACAATCGTTTACATAATGAAAATACCAACCAGAACTTTTTTCTACCATTGGTACATTTGCTGCATACAAAACCTGAGATGCATAATTAGTACAATCAGAACAAAAATATAAATAGTCAGGGTTTGGATTATTATAATATTTTACCATATATTGTCTAGCCTTAGATCTATTATATTTAAATGAATATTTCTTTTTATGACTTGCATTTCCAGTTGGATCAAGATTACTAATAGGATTACCATTACAATAACAATATAAGTTATCCTTTGATATCACATTATCAGCTATACCAATATACCTTACATCATCCGCATTAACAAATCTTCCAACTTCCGCATCATAATATCTACTTTGAAGGTAATAGAATCCACTCTCGCTGTCATGATAATAGCCTCTATAAGTGATATGATTCAATGCATATGGTGTTTCATTTCCTTCATAACAGAAAGTATCCGTCACATTTCCCCATGCATCATATGCATATGTTGCAATCTCTGCACCTCTTGAATCAAGAAGTCCGATTACATCCCCCTGCATATTCTTTTCGAAGTAAATTCTTGTCTTCTTAAGGCTCTGATCTATGTCATTTATCTGACTATACTCAAAACCTGTCATTTCGTCATTTCCGTTATAGAAGTACCAGATGTCATATTTCTTTCCTGTTGCCTTGTATGTTACTGTCTCTCTTATAAGTTTTGTTTCATCCCATTCATAATCAGTGGATGTTGTATTTGTTTCCTTATAGGTTCGAAGTCCATCCTGATTATACCTATAAGTGATTTCTGAATTATCTTTCAAAGTCATCTTTGAAAGCTGTCTGCCTCTTGTCCATTCAAAGCTTTTTCCATCTATATAATTAACCGGATTTCCAAGTCCGTCATATGTTATATCTTCTCCATCATATTTAGTAAGCTGATCCGCCCAATCACTGTTTTTGTAACTATACTCCTTATCCTTTACGTTTGTGAGGCTTCCGTCCTCATTTATCGTTTTAAAATGTTTTGCATTAACATTTCCTGTGCTTGAATATCCATATGTACAGCCTGTATTGTTTGTATAATCCAGTTCCTTTGTAAGCCTTCCATGAACATCATAAGCATACTCATACATCTTTTTACCATTCTGCTTTATTGCTGTTATGTTGCCTGCAAGGTCGTATGTATACTCAAATTCCTTGTCTTCACCATACATACCTATGCTATAGGTTGTTTTTGTATCTGACACTTCTTTCTGCTCACTACTTAAAATATCCTTTTTATAAAGCTGTGAATATAGCCTTGTGTTAATCGTCCTTCCCTCATCTGATAATTCCATTGTAAGACTATCATTATTATATAATTTATCTGTTATGACCGTTTTATTTTCATCCGATATATCTGCTTTATGTGATGTCTTATATGTTACGCACTTTCCTTCAATGTCTTTAAAAGTATAGGAAATATCCGTATCCGTTATATTTCCTTCCTCATCCTCAACTGTTTTTATATCCTTTATAAATCCATCACTTCGTGATACCTTTACCGTATTATCATTGTAAATATAATCATAACTTACATCTTCACTGCCGGTTTTATCTGTAAGCTTAAGGAGTTGTCCTTCACTATTGTATTTCATTATGTATGAATATGTGGTATCTTCATTATAATATATTTTTGATTCTGTCGCCACTGAATTAATATTATTTTCATCAGCTTTTATTTCTGAAACCACTGTTTTTATTTTTTGACCATTTCCATACGATACTACATTCTCTGTCTCATCAACAACTTCTCCTTCTTCAATATTTGTAGTGTCACCATTTTCGCCCTTATTGTCTTCAAGAATATTTTTACTATAATTTACAAGAGGAATATTTCCCACCATAAGGGATGTCATTTCTCCGTCATTATAAGACATTGTGTATTTTGTTTTCTGGTCACATATGTATGTAACATTTCCGTCACTATCATATGTATATGTTATGCATATTGTATGTTCTCTGTCCTTTGAATTTTCTTCTATGATTGCCGTATTGTTCCCTTTTTCATCATAGAAATATTTTACGGTCTTGTTTAATGTGTCATCACCGTAATTCGTAGTTATCTTTTTTATATCACCACGATATATGTTTACTATATAAGTTGCGGTTACTCCATTTTCAGTTTCTGAATATTCATGGTCATAAAGTCCCTTGTGTACCTGAGCGGAGTACGCTCCAAGCCTGTCAGTTCCCTTGAGCTGTGGATTATCTGTTTTTCTCGGATCTGTTTCTTCAAGTTCGTCTGAATCATTTCTCTCATCAAAATCCGAATCTTTCAACCATGGGTCTGTTCCTTTCACATATTCTTCCAAATCACTTAATCCATCTTCGTCACTGTCTTTTCCATCTTCATTCTTTATTGCAGGATCTGTACCAAGGGTAAATACCTCATATCCATCTGGCAGTCCATCATTATCCGTATCTAAATCATATATCTTGTTTCCTTGTGAATCTGTGCCTGTTGTCTCATTCCACAGTGTCTTAAAATCCCATATTTCATAGCCGTCTTCAAGTCCGTCCCCATCGGTGTCTCTTATAACCGGTCCATAGGAAACATCTATTACATCATTTCCATTCTCATCCTGCTTTGTTTCTGTTACCCTATCAAATGAAACTATATTGCTTAGTATATCATCTTCCCCTGTAACAATATCCTCATCTTGATTTTTTAATATAGCAAGAACCCTGAAATCTGTTTTCTCTGTATTATCTGAACATTTATAAGCATATTCCGTACCATACGTTATTCCAACAGATTCAAAGCTTCCTTCATTCTCCCTCACATATACTTGGTATACATCTGCATCTTCATATGCTTCCCACTGAAGGTCAATCTCTGTTTCATCTTCGTTTTCATCATCAGCTCCGCTTATGACGAAACTTCCATCATACTTTGCATTGATATTCTCAGTTTCGCTATATCCCACATAAAAGATAGGTCTTTTCTCTTCTGCTGGTCCATAAAAGGTCACATAATTGCCATTGTTCGTATTTTCCGTCTTTAATGCTATACCACAGGATGCAATCTTTTCTGCTGCAACTTCCCTTACAATATCAGTCATATACAGCGCAATTCTGTCATCGATCTTATTATCTTCACACTTATATATTCCATACTTTTTCGTTCCAACTTCAGCTTTTCCACCCTTATACATACTCATAAAATCACAAGAACTTTCTGCATTTCTAATGCTGATTTCCGGAGTTCCCCCTATTTCAGCTATGACGGGTTCAAATACCGCATAATTAACTGTCTTTCCTTTTAATGCATTAATCACATCAGAACAGAGAATGAATGCCGTCTGCCCATAACCTTCTGAATCTATTCCCGTGTAAAAGCGATATGAACCGGGAATTGCATGTGCGTTACTTGGATTTTCATTATAAGAATTAATGTTTGAACTCTTGGTTGCATCCCAGTAAACGCTCGGATCTACTGTAATCGGATACTTGCTTTCATCATTTAAATAATCACTGTTTACAGTCAATTTTACGATATATGTATCATCTTCCACTTTTTCCAGTTTCATTTTTACATCATCATAGGATTTATTTCCCTGTGCATCGCTTACGTATGGTGCCGATATTGATGCAACAACATTTCCATTCTTTTTGTCCGTTAATAGAATGTAATTGTCATCATACTTCACCGGCTCCATTCCCGTAAAATCATATTTGTATTCAAATGTATTTCTCTCAGGCTTTTTATCTAATACAATTTCCTCCTTGACACCGTTGTTTAATGATGTGTAAACATACTTTATATTCTGACTTTCGCTTGAATATTCCACTTTGTTACAGTCTTCACCGTCTTCTTCCTGCGCAATTATTTCTTCTTCATTTGTTAAATATTTCTTTCCCTCTATTTCATTAACGGTCGTTCTGTTTTTACCCTCTTCCGTTTTGCTTTCTTTATCATCTTCCGACACCGGTGCAAAACATATGGCATATTTTTCACTACTCATGACAATCGGATGTTCTTTGTCTAACTTTTTTGAAAAATACTGTCTGCTATCTCCTTGTGTATTTACATACTGATACTCCCCTGCATTTAAATTTTCATCATTTTCACATATCACATTTAATTTTTTCTCATCCGTTCCTGAAATTTCATTAAGCGTATTATCATAGTCTTTCCATCTTCCCTTTTCTTTATATCTGATGTTTTCCCCATATACTTCCATTTTTTTCGAGCCATCACTCATCAGATATGTGTTTGTGCTTTCCGTTCTTTCTCCTGTAAGTTCCTTTACAACTGTTACTTTCTCTTTACCCGCATTGCTTTCCGTTCTGTTTTTCTGTGCGGCATAAACTGAATCTGCCATTGTGTCAAGATTTAATCCTGTTACCATCAGTGCAATAATCAAAATAAAAGATATTGTCCTTTTTCCTGTTTTTCTCATATGTTTCTTCTTTTCTTTCATATTAACGTACCTCCCATGCTATTTGTTAGCTTATATTTAATTTTGCTAAATATCTTGTATTCACGCATATGGTACCAATCTACTTTTTTCATTTCACCCCCACTTGCGTAAGTGTACCCATTTTTTGCGTAAGTGGGAGTTTTTTAGAAAAAACGACAAAAAAAGATATGCCGATTAAATTAACCAACATACCACCCTTTACTCTATTTGCAAGATATCTCTCTTCGCCTCTTTAAATACTGCTTTTTAGTTTCTGAATATCTTCTCTTGCTGATATAGGCAAATTCATCATTAGCAAAATATACTGCACTACTATCAAAATTTTTTATTTTATCCAAATTCACCAAATAAGAATTGTGGCATCTGCAAAATCCAACACTTTTCAATTGTTTTTCATACTCCGATAAAGTTCCACTGCATTTTATTCTATTATCCGATGTATGTACAACAATGTTTCTCCACTCCGTCTCAATATAAAGAATATCCCTTATCTTTATATTAATTTCTCCCTTACCCAATTGGTAGTGTCAAATTTACTACCCTATTTTCTTTATAAAACCTTTATTTTTAGGGAGTTTGCAATAAAAAGAGCATTGACCTCCCTTTTTTGGTATAATGTCAACGACGAAATCAACTTT
>NZ_JACOOZ010000013.1:0-18385 GCF_014287775.1 Eubacterium segne | reverse complement strand
TAACGATAACACCATCTACGTCTGCTTCTTCATATAGTAATAAATTGCCTAAGATAACATGGAATGTTACTGAAAAGAATCTTTTGTCAATTCAGGTAAAGGTTAATAATGGAAACTATGCGGCATTAGCAGATAGCAATACAGGCAATGCTACAATTGGTGATTTAGAATCAGAAAAGGTTAATACAATAGCTGTAAGAGCAACAGATAGAGCAGGAAATGTAAGCAGTGAAAAGAAGTTTACATATTATTATGATGATGACGCTCCTGAAATAGATATGAAGGTGATTCCGGATACGGATGAAGATAAATATGATAACAGTCCCGATATGCCACAATTAGAATATAGCATTAACGATGGAACATTAAAGGATTATAGACTCACCGTTAATGGCAAGAGTCAGACGTTATTGGAAAATAAAGGAACAGTAACAATAGAGAATATTGAAGAAGGGGGAAATTCCATTGCAATATCAGCAACTGATAAAGCAGGTAATGACACAGAAGAAGAGTGCTTATATTATAGAGATATAACAAACCCTACAAAGGGAACTGTGAAAATAACTCCTAAAACAGGATTTTTCAATTCAAGCAGTGATTTGCCAGTGATTAAATGGAGTGATTTTGAAGATGACAATTTATCAGAAATTCAGGTTAAAATTGATGATGGAAAATATCAGACATTAGGTTACGAGGCAAATGGTGAGGCGAGACTACAAGAAAAAGATTTTAATAATGATGGCAAGTATAATATAAAAGTACGTGCTATTGATAAAGCAGGAAATGTGTCTGACGATGTTTCATATAATTACTATTATGAAAAAACAGAACAGGCATTGGAGGATTATGCTCCAACTGATGTTTATGCTGTAGAGCAGATTGGTGGAAATACCGTTTTAAGATTTTCTACAAAAAGTGGTAAATTTAATGATAGTATTAAGTATCAGGTATATAGAGGAACAACTCCCCTTTTTATACCGGATGATGATACCCTGATAAAAACAGCATCATCAAAGGGAGCAATTAAGGTATCTGGAAATGAAAATACAATATATTACTATAAAATCAGAGCAATAAAAGAAAAGCAGACACAGAATAGTGCTTTTTCGGAAGAAATTAGTTCAACAACTTTATCTGCAAAGACAATTTCAGATAGATTGGGAAATAATAGTCTATACGAATATGAATCAGTTTCAACTCCAAACGGTACGGGATATGTGGAACTTTCAAAAGGAAATTTTATATATGAGCAAAATGACATTACACTTCCGGCACCACAAATACCAATTAATATCTCCAGAGTGTATAATTCGAAAGCTCAGGTAGTTTCTTCATTTGGTTATGGTTGGAGTGATGCATATGATATGTATGTATCTGAAACAGATGATAAAATCTACTATTCAGACGATACAAAATCAATATACACATTTGTGAAAGAAGGAGATACATATAAATGTGTTGAGAATTCAGAATTAAGTTTAGAGACAGACGATGATATCTTGTATAAAACCATAGAAAAGAAAGACACAAATGGAAATGTTATAAGCAATACAAACTTAGAATTAGATGTTTATTATAAAATCACAGAAAAAGAAGGTGAAGTTTATAGATTTGATGACTGTGGAAGATTGATATTAATCGAAGAAAATAATGATACGTTTGTGTATATCAGGTATAATGAGAAAAATGGAAAAATTGCGGAAGTAGTAACAAGCAGTGGTCAGAAGGCAGAGTATTCCTACAATAAGGAAGGATTTATAAGCAATATAACAGCTGCGAAAGGAACAGATAGCGAATATGGTTATCAATACAGTTACGAAAACGGTTATTTGGTGAGAGCAACTTTTGTAGGAACAAAGGGTGGAAAGATAGATTACAATTATTCATATAAAAATGGAAACGTAAGTGTTATAAGTGATGCTGAGGGAAACAATTATTGTGTTGAATACGTTGGTGACTCCATGGATAAATTTGTTTATCCAAATGGGGATAATATGGAATTCAACCGCATTGAAGATAAAGCAAATAAAAGTGTAACAATTACAGTGAAAAAGAAACAGGTGGAAACTGAGTTGTATAGTGAAAGCTATGTTTTCGATGAACAGGGAAAAATTACTGTTAAAACAGATGCATCAGGAAATAAATCGGAATATAAGTATGATGATAAAAACAATAAGACACTGCTCACCGAATCGACAGATAGGACTTCTTACTATGCACTTGAAGGGGATACTGTTGTCAAAAAAACATCAGGTAAATCTGATAAAACTGTATATGATTCCCATGGAAATGTAACAGAGCAGGTGGATGTAGATGGAAGCATTACAAAATATTCATATGATTACAGTAAAGGAAGAGCTGATAGTGTAATTAATCTTCCAACAGAGATGATTGAAAAAATGCAAATGGAATTATCAGCTCTCATGAAGTGTATCAATATGATGATCAGGGAAATACGGTAAAATTAATTGATAAGGTTACCAATACAATAACAAATTATAGATATAATGCAGATGGAACGGTTGATACAAGCAATGAGATTATTGTGGAAGACGTAGAGTCAGATAATGCCGAAAAATATGGTCTTGAAACATATAGCGATGATACACAGTACAATGCTGATGGTGATGAACTGTCCGAGTCATCCTCTGAAGGAACTGTTAATGAGGAAAACATCTATACTTATGATGAAGTAGGAAATGTCATAACAGAGACAGACAAAACAAATAATATTACTACTTCTTATAAATACGATGAATTTCTCAGAGTTATAAAAACAACTGAAACAGCTCAGGTAAATGGTAAGAAAACTACAAAAAATACAGAAAATGGTTATGATAAAAATGGAAGCAAGATAAAGTCGGTTGATGAAGAGGGACGAATAACTGAATATACATATGATTCAATGAATCGTGTTATTGAGACAAAATTAATTGTAGGAAGTGATGAAAAAGTAACAAGAACGGCATACAGTTATGGAAGTGTTTCTATCAATACAGGTAAAGGCATGATGACTGTAAAGAATGCTACTGTAACTACTATTACCAATACAAGTGATGAAGTTGTAGGTAAGACATATACAGACAGTTTGGGAAGAACCGTTAGAGAATTAAACAATGGTTTGTATGTGGATTACACTTATGATAACGATGGAAGAATTTTTACTACTTATACGGGTGGAATGAATGAAACAGATGCGAATGAAATTGCAGAAGGAAAATTATCTGTCAATACTTATGATGCATATGGCAATCAAACGGACACAATTATTAATCCGGAGGTAGCAGGTGATACATTCAAAGTGGGAGAAAATTCAATTGTTACATCAAATGAATATGATGCAGCGGGAATGCTGATAAAATCGACTGATGCTAATGGAAACAGTACATGTTATGAGTATGATGAGCAGGGAAGGGTTACTAAAGTGACGACTGCTGTCGGAACAAGTAATCAATACAGCTATGATAATATAGAAAAAGATTCAAAAGGAAATATAAAATCAGTTGTTGATACGGTAACAGATGCGCTGGGAAGTGTTTCAAAAACAACAACAAACGGTACAGAACAGGTATTATCCATAAAGGATGAAACTAGTAGTGGAAGTATTGAAACAACATATGAATATGACGTTAACGGGCAGAAAATAAAGGAAGCTTATAGTGACGGTTCATATCTGACATTTACATATGATGTTTATGGAAACAATGTTAAGAAATCTGCATTTGATGCAAACGGAAATGAGATAAATTCAACAGAATATATCTATGATGGAGAAGGAAATATAATTGAGGCAATAGATAATAAAAACGGTATACCGTATAGATATACGTTTTATGAGTATGATGCTTACGGGCGCAATATATCTGTTGCGGAAATCAATGCAACAAGTAAACCATCTGACAGTGAAGTTGAAAATGCAAAGCTCAAATATGTGTATAACATAGATGATAATATAGCAAAAATATATTATCCGAATACAACAGGGGATGAACTTAAGGGAATAGCTTTTAAGTATAATAAGGATAAATGGATAACAGAAATTGATGGACTGTTATCAGGTGACGATGCGGCAGCTATAAGAAAATATGAATATTATAGTGATGGAAAAATATCTTGTATTAAGGATTTTCAAAATTTCTTAAACAAGGATTCAGATTATGTGGAACGTGATTATAGTTATGATGTATTTGACAGAGTGCTTTCAATGAAGTACTATAACAGTACCAATAAAGATTTAATTCTTGAACAGTATGATTATGAATATGATAAGAATTCGAACATCACGTATAAGCACGAAAAGTATAATTACAGCAACAATCTAAAAGATGAGGATGTGACTTATACTTATAACAAATTAAATCAGCTGGTAGAATCGGTAAAAAATAATAAACTTACATACAAAACAATAACGTCTTCATATTCATATGACAGTGTGGGAAATAGAACTTATGAAAAAATCATCAAAAAAGATACGGTAGCAACGGACAAAACTTTTGATGAGGCAACATATAATTACTATTCCTACAACAGGTTGAATCAGTTGTCTGGAAAGACAGAAATTATAACAGATGGAATAACAACGAAGACTTATACAGGTTCATACAAATATGACGCGAGAGGAAATCAGATAGAAGTAACAGACGGAAAGTCAAAGACGAACACAAAGTATACATATGATGTTGAAAATCAGTTAACGGATGTGGAAGTCACTACAGATGGAAAAAAGACCGGCGAACAGCACAACATATATAACGGTAATGGGCAACGCATATCAAAGACTGATATTGTGATTGATGGTGATAATAAGAAGTCTAATACTACATGCTATTTCTATGAGGGAAGTTTGTTGTTATATACAACAGATGATAGTGGAAAGAAAATAAGTCAGAATGTAATAGGAAATCAGGATAATATCATTGTAGGCATTAGGTATAGTGGTGGTAACCAGAATGAATATTTTTATGCTAAGGATGTTCAGGGAAGTACTACAAACATAACTGATAATACCAGTGCGTGTGTTCAATCATATGATTATACAGATTTTGGAGAGACAGCAGAACGTATAGCAACGGATTTTAAAAATGAAATTTGCTATACAGGCGGTATTTATGATGAACTCACAGGGCTGTATTATTTAAATGCACGTTATTATAATCCGGATGAAGGAGTATTCTTAAGTCAGGACACATATCGTGGAACAGAAAAAAATGCAGAGTGTTGGAATTTATATGCTTATTGTGCAAATAATCCAATTAACTATGTGGATCCAAGTGGACATATATCTATGGTTGTTACTGGTAGATATTCACCTTTGGGTGTTTTAGAGAAAAAAATAGTAAATTCTCCAGCTTATATTGGAGCGGAACTATATTTAAGAAAGAAAAAGAATTGGAAATACTCGGCAGATTTTTTGGAACATTCATTACAAGACAATCCTAGTGATTTGTATTATGGAAATAAATCTGCATTAGCAAAGAAATTAAAGAAATCACGAAAAATTAGGAATAAAGTGAAAAAGTTTAAAAAATCTAATTACTTAGCAAAAAAATATTCAATTTCATTTAAACATGGTGATATGTTTGGAGCATTCCATAATGTGGACTTATATATAGACAGATTTAAAAAAGGAAAAATAAATTGTGTTTTGAAAGATTATTATGATTTTTCATATGAAAAATATAATTCATTTATTAATATTGCAAATAATTATGAGTGGGTGTGCCAAGCATTTAAGATAAGTAATGGCTATCATATTACTGTTGAAATGAAATTCAAAGATAGAAAAAATAAAAACAAAGATTTAATATAAAAATAGAGAAGTTTTTGTGTGAGAAAGTATTGGAGTAGAACAGTCATAGGGAAGAATGAAAAAGGATAATGTATTTTTTATTATTCTCTATGACTGGGAGATATAGAAAATCAAATAATGAATTGGGTTATTTCAGCGGATTACACGTAAACGTACTATTTCGTATGTTTTTATTCTTGTAGATATGGTAAAAAATCTAATAGAGAGAAAAAATATGGAGGATGAATAAATGAAACAAAAATTGATTATTTTGATAATAATTATTTGTAGTTGCTTAAATATTATAGGATGTGCCAAAAATGAAAATTATAAATACGGTATTGGAAAAGACACTGTTGTTGTTGTGGGAGATGGAAGATTTCAAATATTAAAGGGAGTAGAAAGTTTTTCCTTATATGATTTAAAGAAGGATAAAGTTTTGTTAGATAATGTGGATGAATATTACAATGACGGTAAAAGTAGACTGTATGTATTTAATAATGAAATGTATGTAATTATACAGTACAGTGACGATTTATATTCAGAATATTCTGAACGTGAATTAAGTAAAGAAGATTACAAAATATTTAAATCAGATAGGATGGTGAAGCTTATTAGATCTGTTCCTACAAAACCTAATGAAATCGAATATAGGACAGATTAAAGGTTAAATAAAATTATTTTTGTGGACAAATATTATTGTTAAACGACAAGGTAATTACACTGCAGGAAGGAAAAAGAATACCTTGTTAACAAGGGTGCGTAGCGTCACATTTTTCGAAAATTTGTCAAGTGTTTTTGACAAAAAAATACAAGAAAGGAGTATTACGAATGCATATAACTCTGAAGGGCGATTCAGTAATGAAAAAAAATATTAGTAAAATATATTTGGGAATTATTATTATACTATATAATGTATTTTCCTATATATATGCTACCGATGGCTTGAAAATTCAATTAGCGACTAAAATTCAAAATAATAAGTATGATTATATAAAATATAATTATAATTCTATTAGTAATAAATTATATATAATATCAATAATAGGAATGATTATAACAGGAACAGTATTTTTGGCTTTTTCTACATACAAGATTTATACGTATATTAAAAGCCGTACAGAAAAAAAATATTACATATATTTACAATGTTAATGTTTTTTATTATTAGTATATTGTTTTTACACTTCTGTAGAAATTTTTTTGTGAATACCAATATGCTTATTGGAGAGGAAATGTAAATGAAAAGTCTAATCCCCCAGCTATGCTGGGGAGAATGACATTTCGATATGGTACTGTTTGGGATTTTTTATAAGAAACAGCATTTTATTATTTACAAAGCAGGTATTATGATACAGAGATAGGCAGATTTATAAATGTGGATGATGTTAGCATTACATTAACAAAGAATATTGGAGTACAACATTAAGAGGCACATATGTGGATATAGGACGCACATTATCATATGTTCAGTCAGTTAAAGAAGTTTATGCTGGAAGAAATGTGTTTACAGTGACGAGGACGGAAGCGGAAGTTGTAGCACGAATAGCTAACGCTAATAAAAAACTATAGGACCGGAAATTGATAAGAATAAAAGTGGGGTAATCGGATATCATTATCATGTTTCAAGGCAGAATAGAGGTCATGTGTGGTATCTTTTTGGATAAAAATGGAGGTAGAACAGATTGGAAAAGGTTGTTGTTGAAATGACATTTGATGCAGTGATATTATAGAAATACGGTAACAGATGCGCTGGGAAGTGTTTCAAAAACAACAACAAACGGTACAGAACAGGTATTATCCATAAAGGATGAAACTAGTAGTGGAAGTATTGAAACAACATATGAATATGACATGAACGGACAGAAAATAAAGGAAACTTATGGTGACGGTTCATACCTGACATTTACATATGATGTTTATGGAAATAATGTTAAGAAGTCTTCATTTGATGCAAACGGAAATGAGATAAATTCAACAGAATATATCTATGATGGAGAAGGAAACATAATTGAGGCAATAGATAATAAAAACGGTACACCGTATAGATATACGTTTTATGAGTATGATGCTTATGGACGCAATATATCTGTTGCGGAAATCAATGCAACAAGTAAACCATCTGACAGTGAAGTTGAAAATGCAAAGCTCAAATATGTGTATAACATAGATGATAATATAGCAAAAATATATTATCCGAATACAACAGGGGATGAACTTAAGGGAATAGCTTTTAAGTATAATAAGGATAAATGGATAACAGAAATTGATGGACTGTTATCAGGTGACGATGCGGCAGCTATAAGAAAATATGAATATTATAGTGATGGAAAAATATCTTGTATTAAGGATTTTCAAAATTTCTTAAACAAGGATTCAGATTATGTGGAACGTGATTATAGTTATGATGTATTTGACAGAGTGCTTTCAATGAAGTACTATAACAGTACCAATAAAGATTTAATTCTTGAACAGTATGATTATGAATATGATAAGAATTCGAACATCACGTATAAGCACGAAAAGTATAATTACAGCAACAATCTAAAAGATGAGGATGTGACTTATACTTATAACAAATTAAATCAGCTGGTAGAATCGGTAAAAAATAATAAACTTACATACAAAACAATAACGTCTTCATATTCATATGACAGTGTGGGAAATAGAACTTATGAAAAAATCATCAAAAAAGATACGGTAGCAACGGACAAAACTTTTGATGAGGCAACATATAATTACTATTCCTACAACAG
The DNA here is from genome assembly GCF_014287775.1 of Eubacterium segne. NCBI lineage: Bacteria > Bacillati > Bacillota > Clostridia > Eubacteriales > Eubacteriaceae > Eubacterium > Eubacterium segne. The sequence continues at coordinate 9,841 of NZ_JACOOZ010000013.1, read as the reverse complement.
GTTGAATCAGTTGTCTGGAAAGACAGAAATTATAACAGATGGAATAACAACGAAGACTTATACAGGTTCATACAAATATGATGCGAGAGGAAATCAGATAGAAGTAACAGACGGAAAGTCAAAGACGATCACAAAGTATACATATGATGTTGAAAATCAGCTAACGGATGTAGAAGTTACTACAGATGGGAAAAAGACTGGTGAACAGCACAACATATATAACGGTAATGGGCAACGCATATCAAAGACTGATATTGTAATTGATGGTGATAATAAGAAGTCTAATACTACATGCTATTTCTATGAGGGAAGTTTGTTGTTATATACAACAGATGATAGTGGAAAGAAAATAAGTCAGAATGTAATAGGAAACCAGGATAATATCATTGTAGGCATTAGGTATAGTGGTGGTAACCAGAATGAATATTTTTATGCTAAGGATGTTCAGGGAAGTACTACAAACATAACTGATAATACCGGTGCGTGTGTTCAATCATATGATTATACAGATTTTGGAGAGACAGCAGAACGTATAGCAACGGATTTTAAAAATGAAATTTGCTATACAGGCGGTATTTATGATGAACTCACAGGGCTGTATTATTTAAATGCACGTTATTATAATCCGGATGAAGGAGTATTCTTAAGTCAGGACACATATCGTGGAACAGAAAAAAATGCAGAGTGTTGGAATTTATATGCTTATTGTGCAAATAATCCAATTAACTATGTGGATCCGAGTGGACATACAGCCAGTTTGATACAAAGTGGGCAATACTTGCCGGCAGAAGCATGGGAGTCAATTAAAAAAATTGAAAAGGATAGTAATAGTAACAATAAGAATAATAAGAAAAAAAATAAATTAACAAAAGTGCAAAAATTATTTGTTGCTGTAATTGCAGGAGAGGCAATAGGAGAAGGCAAAAAATCATGGAAGGCTATAGCTCATATTATTATGAATAGAGTTAGAGATAAAACGCACGATTTTAAAAATTATAATACAGTTACCAAAGTTATTAAACAGCCATATCAGTTTTCAAGTTATTTCTATAAAGACAGGCAGTATTTAAAAGCAAAGAATTATTTGAAAAAGAGGAAACCTAAAAATAAAAGGTATGAGAGATTAATAAAAGCAGTTATTCCTATTTATAAGGGTAAGAAGAAGGATATAACTAAAGGGGCATTATTGTATTATAGTCCTAAATCGATGAATCCAAGGGGAAGTGAGCCATCATGGGATTTTAGTAAGTTAAAAGAAATTAAAATTAAAGGGATCGCTTCTAATAATTTTAGGTTTTATAAATATAAATAGTTAGGATTGGAGGTAAGAATGTGAAAAAAGCATTAATATGTTTTATATGTATCGTTGTTGTAATTGTAGCTGCTTATGGAGCAAAAAATATCAGTAGCAGCAAACAAGTTGAAAATGATACAACTTATGAAAAAGGTAGTGAAGATAAATTTGTAGAAGTGGAAACGTATAAAGAAAATGAGGAGGTTCTTTATAAATATACATTGCTTAATTCTGAAGGTAAAAATGTATATGAAGAAACCGGGTTATACAGAGAACCGAATGTAGAACAATTAGACAATGAGGTCGTAAGGGTTGGAGTTTCGGCAGGCTCTTCTGTTTATCAGGTTAGATATTTTGACACTATAAACAGTAAGATTTCTGAAATTTACTATACTCCATGGGATGAGTATAATAATAAATTAATTAGATTTGAAAACAAAAAGATGATAATTCAGGATATGTTTGATAAATCAAATTATTATAAGGAAGTCAAATTGGATATGCGTGACACGGCAGAACCTAATAGTGCAATAAAATCAGCTGAATTTTTAGATGATAACACTGTTAAAGTTACATATTTTTCTGAAGATGATGAAGAAATAACAAAAAAAATTAAACTGTAGAATAAGTTAAAGACTGAAAGTTTTAATATACAAATGTATTTATGAAAAAGCCGGTTGTTGTACATCGGATTTTAGAAACAACTTAATAACAAAATTGAATTGAACCAAATTGCTGCGCAATGGCCTGTCAGGGTTGTAGCGCAGTTTTTTTCGGCCTGTTATAGAAATCATTGCCATAATATCCATGCTTTTTAATGGAAACAGGATATATATACTAGTTGCAGAATATAGAAAATTGGAGTATCCTATAAATATAAATAGTGGAGGAAGCTTAAATGAAAAAAGGTGAAAAAATAATAATTTTAATTGTAGCATTAGTTTGTCTTGCAGGTTGTGGCACAGATAATGGAAAGGCTACAGAGAGTGTAGTTGAGGAGAGTAGTGTTAAGGAAAATGAGATTAATACTACAGAACAGGAAAGTGTTGTGGCTACAACGGAAATGGAAAGCAGCGTGGATGAAATGGGGACAAAATGCGAACCTATGAAGGAAAGCGATGCAAAAGATTTTTGGATAGATGGAAATACATATTTAATAAAAATGAGATATGTGATGGATGGAGAAGAAAGTTTATTTGATTCAGACGGAACAGCACAAATACACAAAGAGAGAGAATATAAGGATGGTTTAATATATAATATTATAATTAATTCCAATGATGGAAATGTTAAAAATAGAAGTATGGCTCATTTCTATGTGGAAAATGAAAAAATATATATAGTTGATGATTATGACAGTAATAATGAAAAAATTAAAGATGACTATTTGCAGCTAGTATATCAGCAAAAGGATATTGAAAACGATAATGGAAAGGGACTTTATTACAGTATAGTAAATATTGACGGCATAACGAAATTTAAATTATATACATATTTGGTTGAGACAAATTATTATAATAACATAGAATGGGGAAAGGAAAGAAATATTAATTTCTTTGAAAATGGGTATGGAGCACAGAGGGATTTGCTTCAAGTAAAATTCATAAAGAAAAATTAAAGTAACATCATGAAGGTTAAAATAACATATCATATTCGGAAGTATTCGCAATATGCAAAATGAAAGTATTTAAAGAAATACGATGTGATAAATTATATTACAATATTGAAAGATGAAAAGGATAAAAAACTATGTATCAGAGAAAAATTTTAAAGGTAAGAAAAATGGGAATTGTTTTATGTTTGGCTTTATCATTGAATATGGTAGGTTGTGCCGGAACTAAAACAAACACAGTGTCAGAAACAAGTGGAATTTCTGATGAAGTCACAACAGAAAACGGTAATGGTGTAGAAACAGTTTCGACTGGTGAGGCATCAGAAACCACTGCTGAAAAATTCAGTATTGAGGATAAAAATATATTGAAGGTTCTTGAAAATAAAAAGAAGTATTTTAATACAGAATTTAATGATTATCGTTACCTAAAGGACTACAGTTCAGGTAATTATATGGTCGATAATAATGACGGCAAATACGAATATTGTGGAAGTGGAGATGATAGTAGCTACAATTTAAGTGTGGACAACTGGTGTCAGGTGGATATGGACTCTGATGGTAACAAGGAAGTAGTTTTAGAGACAAAACATGAAATAGTATTAGTTTTCCACAGTGAAAAGGATAAAGTATATTGTTATGCATTTCGCTATAGAGGAATGAAATCGATTAAAACAGATGGAAGTTTTGCAGGTTCAAGTAGTGCAGCAAATACTTATATAGGAAAAATAAGATTTGCCAATGGAGAATGCTATTATGATGAGATGTGTGCTGATGATGAACTGGATGATGATAATCAGGTATATCACATCAATAAGAAGAATGTCAGCAAAGAGGAAGTTAAAGCATTTTTAGAAAAACAGGAGAAAAAGGAAGACGTTTTGTGGATGAAAGGTTATCCTACAGATAAGTAAACGGTGCGGGTTTTACCATAAAATGTGCTTTGCTTTGTGTGATTAAGGTAATGATAAAAATTCAGAAATATGATAACGAAGCTATAAAAGACACGTTGGAAAAAGAGCTGTTTAATAGTGATTGAAAATGGTGAAATACCAACGAACTAAAGAAGAGGAAAGGTATGTGTAAAGTGATTATGTATAACAGTAACCAATATGCAGAAATTTGTTTGAATGACGGATTATATGATAATTAATGGATTAATGCTGATGTCGTAACAATAAGTTATTTATAGTTTTTCTTTTATTGTATAGTGCAAGGTTTCGTTTATGAGACTAAGTTTTTAAAAAACAAATTTTTGGGGATTCTTCGGGAGGGGTTGGCGTTGCCAACCCCTTAAACTGCACCTTGAAAAAGACATCCCCTCAAAAAAAATGACTACCCTTTAATTATTTGAATATGTAAGTTTTTTAGAAAAATGGAATAATACATATATGCAAGAGAAAAATCATTTTCGAAAAATTTTAATAATATGTGAGAAAAGTACTGAGCAATTTTTTTCAAGGCAAGGATGATAATACATAATTTAATATGGATATTAGGAGTTATTTAATATGATAAAAAGGATAAGTAAGGTTTTCTTTATTTTTGTTACAGTGTTAGTCATTTTAGTGTTAGGATGCATACTCCTTAGAACAGAAAAATATGAGACTACTTCTATAGATTCAATTGGTAAATTCAAAGGAAATTTCTACTATGATATTACTTTATTTCCGAAGAATAAGATTGATAAATCAAAAGTAATCAAATATAAGTATAAATATATCGAAAGTTTATTGGATGATTCGCAGTACATTATTCTTACATATCAATATGATGATGATTATGATGAAGTGAAAAAAATGTTGTCGCTAATAGAAAATGAATATGGCAAGGTAACTTATAGTGATAGAAAATTTGATTTACCAGCATCCATTTTTTGATACTATTGGATTTTGAAGAGAGAAATCCTCAGGTTAAAAGTTTCAATGATGGAGAACTAAAATCTTTTTCAATGATTATAATAGATGCTCTCGGTGGAAAGTCTGGAGTAGAGACAAATGGTGAGGAAAAGAGTTTAAAAAGATTTAAAAAAATAATCTTTTTCGATGACAGTGCGGTCTTATACAGTTATAATGAAAAGGGACTGTGGACAAAGAAGTGTTGCAACAGTGGGAATCAAAGTTGCGTATGAGTGTGATAAAAATGGAGGTAGAACAGATTGGAAAAGATTGTTGTTGAGATGACATTTGATGCAGATATTATAGAAATCCCTAAAGAATTAGTACATGATTTGATAAAAATACAAGAAGAATTTGATGAATGGATACATGACAAATCAGTTAACCATAGTTATTGGATATATAAACATAACAAAAAGTATTGTCCGTGCTTTAGAGGAGATGCATTTGTAGAATATATTAATAATTTTGTATTAGAAAAAGATGCAAAAGAACGGGCAAAGGTATTGGAAGAATATATTACAGATTATGATAAATCTTTACCAAGTATTTGGTTTTAAAAATGTTAAAAGATGATATGATAATTTTTCTTACGGTATTTAATACATATGACTTATACGGATGAAATCGCACAGCAGATTGCAGAAGGAACATATAAAGGAAAAAACTAAAAAACCACTTATTGCACTTTAAAAAGGTAGGAATAGTATCATCAGTAAGTATAAACTTTATACTAAATATATTGGTACTCAATATATCAATATTTCTTTCTGTAGGAGGATTTGTTGCGGGAATACCAGGCATTTGGTCTGATAGAAGTCTTGATAATAAAATTACCATACCATTTAAATAAGTCAATTAATATATTTATTGCTTATAAATTTTAATTTGTATAAAATAGAAACCTCCTGTATACTACAAAAGACCGTAGTTTGTATAAGAGGTTTTTGTTTATAAGTAATGGAATACAAGAAAGGAGTATTACGAATGCATATAACTCTGAAGGGCGATTCAGTAATGAAAAAAAATATTAGTAAAATATATTTGGGAATTATCATTATACTATATAATGTATTTTCTTATATATATGCTACCGATGGCTTGAAAATTCAATTAGCGACTAAAATACAAAATAATAAGTATGATTATATAAAATATAATTATAATTCTATTAGTAACAAATTATATATAATATCAATTATAGGAATGATTATAACAGGAACAGTATTTTTGGTTTTTTCTACATACAAGATTTATACGTATATTAAAAGCCGTACAGACAAAAAAATATTACATATATTTATAATGTTAATGTTTCTTATTATTAGTATATTGTTTTTATACTTCTGTAGAAATTTTTTTGTGAATACCAATATGCTTATTGGAGAGGAAATGTAAATGAAAAATATTTTTGAATGAAAAAAGAAAAATGAAAGTAAAAGTTCAGACATTCTTTATTTCTTTGAGTATATTTGCGGTGGTTTTTATTTATTGTGCTATGGGACATTATGATAAAATGGGAATAAGAAGTGATGAAGATTCCGCGCAATATTATATGGGGGATGGGGAAATATATGTTCAGAACGATGCATACATAATCAATGTTAATAACGAGAACTTAAAATATCGCGTTACAGACGCCTATATCGATGTTTTAGGATATTTAGTCATTATGGAAAAGGATAAACTACATTTGATTGATGAGGAAAATCATGTATTTAGGGATTCCAAGGGGAATAAGTATGTTGCGTTGGAATATGCCTACTGGATTTCTTCGGATATCCAATGTTAAGGTAATGTGTAAATTTTAACAGGGAGATTTCATACGATGGAATAAAAATATCCAAAAAACACGAAGAATGGCAAGTGTAAAGAGAGTTATAAAGCAACAGTTTTATAAAGTCAAATAAAACATTATGAAAAAAGTAGGAGGAGTGACAAGTGGAAAAACAAATTAATTATTATACAAATAAAATAATAGATGAGTTGATAGTTAACAGTACTTGTCCTACAAATTCACTTAATAACAAAAAACTGAGTTGGAGGATATATATTTGAACAAGAAATTTAATTATTCAGTTTTAATTCCACCACTTTCAAAAGAGATAAAGGATTTGAATGAGGATGAGGCGAATGAATTTTTTAAATGGTACCAAACCGAAAGTAAAATACAGGGATGGAGGATACAAAAAATATACATATGACGAGTATGATAATTTCCAGATGAATGTATTATATAATAAAAATCAAGCTGTCGGAAACAAATAAAAAATAGGACATAAAAGAGACTAGAGATTCAGGTAGACAGGAGAGATTAGTTATTAAATTTTACAAAGGGAGAGGATTTATTTGTGAAAAAAATAATTAAACCAATCGTTGTCATTTTTACAATATTATTAGGATATATATGTGTAAATTCTGTAATTATTTATCATTATCTACATGAATATGGATACGGAATAAATGAATTACTAAAGACAGTTGCTGTTTGGATGAGGGTAAGTGATGGATTTACAGTATCTGAAAGTGATAATGCAGATTTTTTTATTGGTAGAAGTTATTCTGGTTATTATAAAAAGATGTGTGAGAAAAAAGGTTATTATGTGGAACAAATGGGAAGAGATATGATTGCTACAAATAGTCAAAAGCGGTATGAAAGTATTTATTTTAGCCCGGACATTGATGTGTGGTGCCATTGGTTCAGATTGTATGAAATATGTTCCAATGACGGAAAAATCACAATAGATGAATTTAGAAAATTAGAGTAAAAAGTGAATGTCAATAGGATGCTTAAACAGATTTATAAGTATGTAAAAAGAGGGCAATCACCGGAAGGCTCTTATAAAATATCGTCTAGATGTGGATGCGAGAGGAAATCAGATAGAGGTAACGGATTGAAGGTCATAGACGACCACAAAGTATACATTGGTGGTACAGCTATTGCATGAAAGGAAAATAAAAATTATGGTTGAATTATATGAAGATATGCATGGAGAAATAGTAGTTACCTTATTAAGAATAATGCTGGGTATATTGTTACTTATCAGTCAGAAAATAATACCAGGGAGATTTAAAGAATTTATTGTAACATCTTATTATGGAGTATTGGTATGTATGATTACAACTTATGTATCAAATCTCAAAATATCAAGTATGATAATAGGTATTGTGTTAGGACTGGTTGTTAGTGTAATGTTAACTATTTATAATAAAACAGAGGATTTTACTAATTTAATAGTAATATTCATTGCCATGTATGAAATAATGGAAGTAATAGTATATGCGTTTAACTTTGATTTTTCTTCCTTTGCTACTAATATTATGGATGTTTATGCAGATAACAGAAACATGTATTTTAAAGCTGTGGTGGCTCTCTATATAACAGTCATCAGTTATATTGTGATAAGTACCAAGGAAAAAGCAAGGAACTACTTGCAGAAAAATAAACATTTTTGGTTGGGAATATTTTTCATAGTGGGAGCTGTTTTTGCAAATACATTACATCCATTAGAAATTCCATATACAACAAAAGATTTATGGTTTATATTGTGGAATATAAATTATAGTCATGACGAATTTTGGCTACCTATACTTATTTTATTCATTGTATTAATAATCAAAATAATTATTAATATATTGAGAAAAAATACGAATGTTATAAATAAGAGTGAAAAGCCTATTTGAAATATAAAAAAGTAACTATGCTTGTCACGAATGAATATAGAAATTAATTTAGATAGGAGCATACTGTGAAGGAATTAGAAGATATAATTATTCAATATGAGTCTGTATTTTATAATATAAATATATTAGAAGTAGTTTTAGGTGTTACAATTATGATTTTGTCACCATTAAAAAAAGGTTATAGTCTGATAAATTTTATTATTGCAATTTATTTAGGAATAGGAATTGGCAGTGCCGTAGGATTTGAATTGCTATTTTCAGTTACCGGAATGTTAGTAGGAATGTGTATAGGAAGTATTGTTGCTTTATTAATAACATTCACATGCGGGAATAAGATAAATTATGCATTATTTGCGTTGGTACTAAAAACGACCATAATTGTCATTTGTAATTATTTTAGTAATGAATTACATTATTCAGTTAACAATGCAAGCCTTATGTTTGCCATTGTCATTTCTCTGATAATCTGTATTGGTGAATATTTGATTAATAGAAAAGATTCCATTAGATATTTATATAATAAGTATTTGTATGCAATATTTGGAATACTGGAAGTATCGGCAGGAATTGTATGTTGGCACAGATACGATTTGTGCAGTGTGATGAAGTTTTTAACGAATGTAGATTATTATTACTTTTTTACATATTTATGGAAAATAGATATGTCAATCGCAGGTCAGTCAGAAGACTGGTTTATTATGATAATGTTAATTTTGCCGGTTCAGGTTGTGTATATGATATATATTAGATTGAAAAAAGATAAAAAAGCTACTGTATAATATTTTATGACAAGATTGCTTGGAATAAAGAATAAAATTGAAGTAATCAATAAAAAGTATATTATGTTGATATAAACCATAGTATGGGAAATTTTGTTTGGCTTAAGAAAAAGGATTCAAAGTGGAAAATGACAGTCTGGAATACAGCATGGTCAGAACAAGGCAGTGCCAGTGGTGTGATATTTACATATTACGGATAAATTAAATGTACATAATTTGGAATGGAAGGTTTATGCAGAGATCATTTTTGAGAAAGTGTTTTTTGTGCATTAATGACAGCTTTTTGAATAAATGTACAAAAAATATATAAGTGAACAGATACAACCTGACAACACAACAAAATATATGTAATATAGTAAATGTAAGATGTAAATAAATATTATGATTCGAGTGGCGAAAGTGGATTTTATTGCTCACTATTGTAATTTTTTTACATCCGGTGTATACTATAAAAAGAATAAGAAAAACTAATAGTATACACCTCGAAATATTAAAGGAAAGAGGTGTTATATGGGAAACAAGGATATAGCAACCAAGAAGTACATGTCAGATAATGTGAGATTTGCAGATGTGTTTA
>NZ_JACOOZ010000012.1:0-70289 GCF_014287775.1 Eubacterium segne | reverse complement strand
TTGTTTTGGAAATCGTTAGCTTCGATTACTCGAATTAACAATGTTCGCTCTGAAAATATTTATTTGAATTTTCAGGGATGGTTGCTGTTCAATTATCAATGTTCCTTTTGTTTGTCGCTCTCGCGACAGCCATATTACTATATCATAGTTATTCGGCTTTGTCAATAACTTTTTTCTTTTATTTTTAAAAGTTTTTTTGTTGACCGTTGTCGTTTTCTTGCGACAGCTTGCATATCATATCATACGTTTTGATGTTTGTCAACAACTTTTTAAATCTTTTTAAAAAAGCTTTTTTTGAGAAGTTTCTCAAACGGAGAAGGAGGGATTTGAACCCTCGCGCCGCTATTAACGACCTACTCCCTTTCCAGGGGAGCCCCTTCAGCCACTTGGGTACTTCTCCAAGCAGTTGACTTTTATCTTACGTGTTGTTACAGATTTCTCTGTAGCGGAGAAGGTGGGATTCGAACCCACGGTGGTACTACCCACACCGGTTTTCAAGACCGGCACCATAAACCACTCGGACACCTCTCCGTGTTGCACGCTCTCGTGACGTGCTTGATTATACTAACACTATTTTCTCAAAGTGTCAACACCAATTTTAAACTTTTTTCAATTTTTTTCTGCCTATTTTTTGCTCCTTAATTAGTTAGAACAACATATAAGCCTTTCTAATAGCTTCTATACTATATTTTGTGTCTGTTTCAAGAACATTTCTGCAATATAAATATCTTCCGGAGTAGTAATTTTTATATTTTTGTAGTCTCCTTCTACTATTTTAACTTTAAAATTAGAATATTCTTCTACTACCATGGCATCATCTGTTATGTTTTTCTCCTGATCCTGCATCATTTTTTCGTATGCTTCCTTTACTAACGATGTAGAAAATGCCTGAGGTGTTTGTATACTCCATAATGTGTTTCTGTCAGGTGTACCGTCAATTATATTGTCTTTTGTACTTATCTTTATGGTATCTTTCACCCTGACTGCTGCAACACATGCTTTATAGCTTTCTGCCCCCGCAATACATTCTTCAATAATTTTTCGATTAACCATTGGTCTTGCCCCATCATGAATCAAAACTATATCTCCTGTCGCCTCTTTTAATCCATTGTACACGGAATTATATCTTTCGGCTCCTCCCTCTACGATTTTCTTTACCTTTTTCAGATTGTATTTATCTACTATTTCATTTTGGCAATATTCAATATCATCTTTAGATGTTACTAATATAACTTCATCTGTTTTACTTTGTTCAAATGCAAAAAGGGAATACCACAAAACCGGTTTTCCCTTTATCATTATATATTGCTTTTTGTTTTTACTGTTCATTCTCCGTCCATTTCCGGCAGCTAACACTATAGCAGAAATCTTACCAGACATAATAATTCCTCCACTAACTTTATCTTTCCCCTAATTTAAGATTAGGTATTGCATTCAAATCCCATCCGTGACGTGTTCCGTTTATGTATTCATAATATGCAGCTGAGCCAATCATAACTGCATTATCTGTACACAAAACAGGCGATGGTCTGTAAAAGTCAATATTTCTTTTGCTGCATTCTTCCTGAAAGGCTTTTCTGACTGCTGTGTTAGAAGCCACTCCGCCTGCTATGGCAAACTTCTTCATTCCTGTCTCTTCTAATGCGTGCATAGCCCTTGTAACTAATGAGTCCACCACCGAATTTTGAAATGATGCAGCAATGTCTGCCTGATTGATTGTTTCTTTCTTCATTGTTGCAAGATTTATCTGATTAAGAACAGCCGACTTTAGTCCGCTAAAGCTGAAATCGTACTCACTTCCTGTTATTTTAGCCCTAGGGAACTCATATGCATGAGGGTTTCCATTTTGGGATACTTTGTCAATTTTAGGGCCGCCGGGATATCCTAAGCCTATGGCTCTTGCTACCTTATCAAAAGCTTCTCCTGCTGCATCATCTCTTGTTTTTCCTAAAATCCTATATTTTCCGTAATCCTCAACTACCACAAGATGAGTATGTCCTCCTGATACTACAAGACATACAAATGGTGGTTTTAAATCTTTATTGTCTACATAATTTGCACAAATGTGTCCCTCAATATGATGCACTCCCACTAATGGAATATTTTTAGCAAAAGCAATGGCTTTAGCTTCAGCCACACCTACTAAAAGTGCCCCTACAAGTCCGGGGCCGTAAGTTACACCTATAGCGTCAATATCATCTAATGTACATTTAGAGTCCCTTAAAGCTTTTTCTATAACATAATTGATATTCTCTATGTGCTTTCTGGAGGCTATTTCAGGCACTACTCCACCATATAGTGTATGCAAATCTATCTGGGAAGATATAACATTAGACAAAGCCTCTCTGCCATTTACAACCACAGCAGCTGCTGTTTCATCGCACGAACTTTCTATTGCAAGTATTTTTATATCCTTCAATATTGTCACCTCTACTCTTCTTCAAATATTAAATCAACAGACATCCCATCTTTTCCTGGTTTTGCATTTTCAAATATTTCCGTTACTGCATCCATATATAATGCCGGTTTCACTAAAGACGGACTATAATGAGTAAGCCACATTTCTTTTGGATTGGCTTCTCTTGCAATTTCTGCAGCTTCCTTAAATGTCATATGCTTATACTCTTTTGCTTTTGCTTCCTTATCCGGTTCCCCGTACATACCTTCACATATAAACAAATCTGCTCCGGTAGCTGCCTGAACAATATTAGGAACCGGTCTTGTATCTGTGGAATAAGTAACTTTAAGGCCTTTTCTAGGTTCACCCATAACCATATCAGGGGTATATTTACCCCCATTTATTTCTACACTTTCACCTTTTTGCAACACTCCCCACTTTTGAAGAGGAATGCCTAATTTTTTTGCCTTTTCAGGATTAAATTTTCCACTTCTGTCTATTTCTATGGAATATCCGTAACATGTGACCTTATGATTAACTTTAAACGCTTTTATCCTGTATTCTTCCATTTGTATTGTCTGAAGTTTTTCCGTTAATTCTATAAATTCAATATCAAAAGGAAGTTCCGGTGCTATTATTCTAAGAGAATTAACCACCTTTTCCAACCCTTTTGGCCCAATCATAAGAAGAGGTTCTGTTCGTTCTGCATTGCCCATAGTAAGTAAAAGTCCCGGTAGCCCGCTTATGTGATCTGCATGGTAATGAGTTATGCATAAAACATCTATAGGCTTAAAACTCCAGCCTTTCTGTTTTATGGCAACCTGGGTTCCCTCTCCGCAATCTATTAAAATATTACTTCCGTTGTAGCGGCACATAAGCGAAGTAAGATAACGCCTTGGTAATGGCATCATCCCTCCGGTACCTAACAAACATACATCTAACATTATTTCACCTTTACCTTTTATACCAGTTCAGTATACCCCTCTTCTTCAACAGGATATGTGAACTCTTCTGTAATTTCGTCATAGCATTTTTCACACAAATCAAAGGAATGTTTTTTTCCGTCTTTATCAGAAAAATATCCCCACTTATACTCTAATTCAAAGGCACCTTCCACAATAACGTGATTTTGAACCTTAATTTTCTTTCCACATTTATTGCAAAACACTGATTCTAACTGATTTTGTTTGTACACTCTCATATTCTTTTCTCCTATGATTTAAAATTCATAATTATTTTATTATTTTGTGTATAAAAATCATAGTGGAAAGTTATTCCGTTTATAGATTATGTTTCCACATTATAAGTGCGTTTTCCCTAGGTTTATCGTAAAAGTTTTTTCTTATTCCTTCTTCCTTAAAACCAATCTTTTCATATAATGCAATGGCAACACTGTTAGTCTCCCTTACTTCCAGAAAAACATCCCTGACACCTTTTTCATATGCCCTATTTAAGATATCTCTTACAATCTTCTCTCCAATTCCCTTTCGCCTGCTTAATGGATTTACTGCAACATTGGTTATATTGCCTTCTTCAAAGGATAAGTACATGCCTGCGTACCCTGCCACATTGTCATTTTCCTTTGCCACAATATAAATGGTATTGTCACTCTCCATAGAATCCCTAAATGCCTTTTCTGACCAGGGAATAGAAAAAATCTGCCTTTCTATTTCTGCCACCTGAGCAATGTCATCTACAGTCATTGATTCAATTGTCACTTTTTGCCTCTTTCATTTTTGCCTTTAATTCTCTTTCTGCCTGGGATAGACGGAGATATTCAGGCTTATGCTCCTTAGCTGTTTCTGTTTTTCCATTTTTGTAATATATTTCTGCAATAGTGCCTAACGTTGAGGCTTTATGTCTGTTCATGGAAGCCGGAGCGTAATAGTGTTTAGTATCCATTATGTCATCTATAAGTTGCTTATGAACATCTACTCCGTCCCCTAAAAACATAACCGATTCTTTTATTGTATCCAGTTCTTTTATCAACTCATCTATCATCATAATGCACTGAGGTTTAATGGTTTTCATTTCTGTTTCCTCAAACTTATATATTCCTGTGTATACCTGACCCCTTCTTGCATCCATTATAGGACATATTACATACTGGGATGAATATAAATTATATGCCAGTGCATCCATGGTTGGCACATTTATAATCGGCTTATTAAGGGCAAGCCCTATGCCTTTTGCAGTGGCACTGCCTATCCTTAAGCCTGTATATGAACCCGGACCACCTGTAATTGCTACTGCATCTATACTATCCATATCTATTTCTATCATTTTCACTATTTCCGCAATCATTGGTAACAGTGTCTGGGAATGAGTTTTCTTATGATTAATGGTATATTCTGCGTTTAAAATTCCATCTGTTGTTATGGCTACGGTAGCCACCATGGATGAACTGTCTATTGCTAAAATCCTCATTTTTTCTCCTAATCACTTACAGTTATTTTTCTATAATCAAGACCATTTTCAAGGTTTTTTTCAATCAAAACAATTTTTGCTTCATCAGGTATTAATTCCTCTATTAATTTTGCCCATTCTATAAGGCATACTCCCTGACCATAAAAATAGTCTTCATAACCTATTTCATACATTTCTTCAGGATTACCAATTCTATATACGTCAAAATGATATAACGGCAGACGCCCCTCATCATATTCCTGGATAATGGTAAATGTGGGACTGTTTACAGCCTCGTCAATTCCAAGTCCCTTGGCAAATCCCTGGGTAAACACCGTCTTTCCTACACCTAAGTCTCCGTCAAGACAGATTATCTCCCCAGCTTTTGCTTCGAGTCCTATTTTTCTACCTAATTCAAAAGTCTCCTTTGGAGACATTGTCTCATAAATCATATTTGCTCCTAAAAAAATATTGTTTACAATCATAAGGCTATATTATAAACCCAAATATGATTATAAACAATATTCTTATTATTTTCAAATTATATATTTATTTGTGTCCAATGCTTTTAATAAAAGTGCTTATGCGTTTATACAGCAAAAATGTAATTATACTGTCAATTACACCTTTTATAATATTAAATGGTGCCACACACACAATTGTAAATGAAAGCTTGTTTCCTACTAAAGGGTTAATGCTTTTTCCTGCGGCAAGTATTCCATCAAGAGGTGTTCCAAAGGCTTTTACATAAAATGGTATCATAATGAAGTAGTTAAGCACTACGCCAGCTACTGCCATAAATACGGTTCCTGCACATACGCCTATCAATGCGCCCTTCTTTGTTTTGATTTTCTTATAAATAATACTTGCAGGTACTATGAAACAGCATCCTATACAGAAATTTGCGAAATCACCAACATATGCCGTAGATGTGCCTTTAATCATTATCTTAATGATAATTTTGACCGCTTCCATTATAACTCCTGCCACAGGGCCGGCAATAAAGGAGCCTATAAGTACAGGCACTTCGCTTAAGTCCATTTCATAAAATCCCGGTGCTATAAATGGTATTGGAAATTCCCATAACATAAGAACTCCTCCTAATGCTGCAAACACCGCCATTAATACAAGATTTTTTGTGTTGAATAATTCTTTCATAAATATAATCTCCTTTCTTTTTCTCAGGAAATTCTTCTTTTTAATTCTGCATTAGTTAATTATTTCTACTAATATCAGAAAAGCCCTGAGTATAACTCAGGGCTTAAAAATTTCATAACACAATAACATTTAGTACAAAATTGCGTACTAAAAATCATATTACTAAATCTTCTACCATCCAGACTATACTGTCGGTTATGGATTTTCACCATATCCTGACTTGAACCAAATCAAGTCCTGCGTAAAACGCTCGCGGACTGTAACCGCCGATCGGGAATTGCACCCTGCCCCGAAGAATTTTCTGTATTAAATTATTCAATAGTTATGATAATACTATGTTATTTTTTTGTCAATGTTATTTTTTTACTTTAATAAATGCGTTATAAATTGCGCGCATTGCAACCTCAAAATCCTGATCATCAACACCGATTATTATATTAAGTTCCGATGAACCCTGATCAATCATTTTGATATTTACACGTGCTTCAGCTAATGCTGTAAATAATATTGCTGCTGTTCCCCTGGCACTCTTCATTCCACGACCTACAACTGCAATAAGAGCCAGATCATTTTCTATAAACAACTGATCCGGATGAACTCTTGAACGGATTTCATCTAAAATAGTTGTCTCTTTTCCTGTTAGGGCATCTGTCTGAATAACCACACTCATGGTATCTACACCTGATGGCATATGTTCAAAGCTTACATTGCTCTTTTCAAGGGCACGAAGTACGTTTCTTCCAAATCCCACTTCGCTATTCATCTTATCCTTTTCAATATTGATTACGGACATTCCCTTCTTTCCTGCAATACCTGTAATAATATGCTCACAAGGCTCTGCCGTTTCAGATACAATCATTGTTCCCTTATCCTGTGGGCAGTTGGTGTTCTTAATATTTACAGGTATGCCTGCTGCACGTACAGGGAAAATTGCATCTTCATGTAATACAGTAGCACCCATGTATGCCAATTCTCTAAGTTCAGCATAGGTTATTGTGTTAATAGGTTCCGGATTATTAATGATTCTAGGATCACAAATAAGGAATCCACTAACATCTGTCCAGTTTTCATATATCTTAGCAGAAGCTGCTCTTGCAACAATTGAACCTGTTACATCTGAGCCACCTCTTGAAAATGTCTTTATGGTACCATTAGGCATTGAGCCATAAAATCCCGGTATAACTGCATATTCTGTTGAAGCAAGCTTTGGCACAAGCTTTTCAGCTGTTTTTTCCCAGTCAAAGCTTCCTGACTCATCAAAGAACACATATTTTGCAGCATCTATGAAATCAAAATCAAGATATTTTGCCAAAACCATGCTGTTTAAATATTCTCCACGGCTTGCAGCGTAATCCCTACCTGCCATATGAGAAAAAGCACCTTTAATTGCCTCGAATTCTTTCTCTAAGGAGAAATCTTCTATACCTAACTCACTTATAATTCCGTTAAATCTGTCTTTTATTGCCTGAAATTCTTCATCAAAGTTTTCACCTTCTGATGCCAACTCATAGCATTTATACAACATATCTGTTACTTTTATATCTTCAACAAAACGTTTTCCTGGTGCAGATGCTACAACAAAGCGTCTGGTAGGGTCTGCAAGAATGATATCTGCTACCTTCTTAAACTGCTTTGCATCAGCTAATGAGCTTCCACCAAATTTAACAACTTTTGTTTCTTTCATGATTTTTGTTTCCCTTCGCTTATATATTTTAGTATATGAATTTTTATTATTATTTTGACAAAAGATAATCCATCATTTCATAACCATTTGCCATAAAAAGTCCGCTTTCTTTTCCACACTTTTCATTGTAGTCATGCTTTTCATCCTTTAAATCCGTGCTATCATAAAGCATATATGGAACCGGATCACTTGTATGGGTTCTAACGCAAATAGGTGTAGGATGATCAGGCATAACTAACAATCTGTAATCCTCTCCTGACTTATCCATAGCTTCAGTTATAACCTTAATCACCCTTTTATCAAGATTTTCAATAGCCTTTACTTTTCTTTCAACGCTACCCTGATGTCCCATTTCATCCGGTGCTTCTACGTGAACATATGCCAAATCATAGCCTTCATTTAAAAGTACATCTACTGCTGCTGAAGCCTTTCCCTCATAGTTAGTTTCAAGTCCTCCTGTGGCACCTTCAACTTCTATAACTTTCATGCCTGCACCAACAGCAATTCCCTTTAACAAATCCACTGCTGATATCATAGCTCCTTTTTTATTGTTCTTTTCTTCAAAAGAAGTTACACAAGGTCTTGTTCCTGCTCCCCAAAACCATAATGAGTTAGCAGGGTTAAGTCCTTTCTTCATTCTATCAATATTTATTGGATGATTAGCTAAAATATCATAGCTCTTCTTCTGCATTTCCCTTAAAACTTCGTCTTTTGGTAAATACTGACCAATTTTTTGTCCTAAAACATCATGAGGTGGTGTTAAGTCAACTACCTCTCCATTATCCCATATTGTGAGATGTCTGTAACTTGTTCCCACATAAAATTTATAAGTATCCGTTTCAAGTTCTTTTCTAACAGCCTCTAACAAAATAGCTGCATCTTCTGTGCTTATTTCACTGGCACTGTGATCTATTATAGTCTTTTCTTCGTATGGCAGGTCGTCTGTGGAAACTGTAACAATATTGCATCTTAAAGCAACATCCGTAGTTTTCATATCAACACCTATACTTAATGCTTCAAGAGGTGAACGCCCTGTGTAATACTTTTTAGGGTCATATCCTAATACTGAAAGGTTCGCGGTATCACTCCCCGGTTTCATCCCCTTAGGTATGGTATGTACCAATCCCACCTCTGATACCTTTGACAATCTGTCCATGGTAGGTGTGTCAGCATACTCTAATGGTGTTTTGTTTCCCAACTCTTCAATAGGCTTGTCAGCCATCCCATCTCCTAATACAACTATATACTTCATCGCTTCTCCTCACATATAGAATAAGTCTATTATATTTATGATTTATAGGTCTTATCCCTCAATTCTTATTCTTGAGATAATGCCTAATTTATCTGCCTTTTCACTAAACTTTTCTTCGCTTATTTTCTCCGTAATAAAGCCTGTTTCTCCTGATATTCCCGCATCAACGTACTCTACATTTCCAAATATGCTTTCAATATCCTTTTTATCTGCCTTTGTTCTTACAAAGAAATGTTTCTTTGATTTAGAAAAATCTTCTAATTCCAATTTTTCCTCATCCCACATAACTGTTGTTGACACATTTAAGTGTCTTACAGCGTCTACCACATCAGATACAACTGCGCTGGCTGTAGGGAGTTTTCCTGCTCCGCTTCCAATAAACACTAAATCTCCAACCATGTTTCCACGTACCAATATACCATTTACAACACCATTAACATTGTAAAGAGGATGCTCCTGGGATAATAACCTAGGTGCCACTGAAGCTACGACACCATCATCTTCATTCTTGCATTTTCCAAGAAGCTTTATTGATTTGTTCATTGTTTTTGCATATTTAAAGTCTATATCTGTTATATTTGAAATTCCCTCTGTGTAAATTTCTTCAAAATCAACAGTCTTACCTTTAGCTAATGATGCTAAAATAGCAATTTTTCTTACAGCATCAAAACCTTCTATATCTGCCTCAGGATTTCTTTCAGCATATCCTAAATCCTGTGCCTGTTTAAGTGTACTTGCAAAATCTGCTCCTTCTTTATCCATCTTTGTAAGGATATAGTTAGTTGTTCCATTTAATATTCCTGTTATTTCGCAGATTTTGTCAGCTGTAATGTGCATGTTAATCGGTCTGATAATAGGGATTCCGCCACCTACAGATGCCTCAAAAAGGAAATTTCTGTTATGGCTCTTTGCAATTCTTATTAATTCAGCTCCATGCTTTGCCACCAGTTCCTTATTTGATGTACATACACTCTTTCCTGCGTCAAGGGCTGCCTTTACAAAATCATATGCCGGCTTTAATCCACCCATTACTTCGATTACGATTTCAACCTCAGGGTCTTCTAAAATAATATTATAATCATGAACTAAAACATTTTCACAAGGGTCTCCCGGAAAATCTCTTAAGTCTAATACATATTTTACTTCAATTTCTTCACCTGCATTTGCAGCAATTAAATCTTTATTTTCTCTAATAATTTCAAAAACTCCGGAACCTACTGTTCCATATCCTAAGATTGCAACTTTAATCATATTTACTCCTCGCTTGTCATTATAATTTTGGGTATTTGCAACTGCAGATGTTGCCACGTGCCACAACTACAGGATTCTAAAGAAACTTTAGTAATCACACACTCGTAGATTTTAGCACGGATATAAACAATTATCAATATTATTGTTTATCTTTGTCTATATTAAGCCATTTTAAGTAGGAATTTATGAATGGATCAATGTATCCGTCCATTACCTTACCTACATCTGTAACTTCTTCTCCGGTTCTATGATCTTTTACCATAGTATAAGGTTGCATTACATAGGAGCGGATTTGATTTCCCCATCCTATTTCTTTAACTTCGCCTCTTATGCCTGAGCGCTTTTCCTCTTCTTCCTGCTTTTTAAGTATATATAGTTTTGCCTTTAACATTTTCATTGCCTTGTCTTTATTTTGAAGCTGGGAACGTTCATTCTGACACTGTACAACTATTCCTGTTGGAAGGTGGGTTATTCTTATTGCCGATGATGTTTTATTAATATGCTGTCCTCCTGCTCCGCTTGAACGATATGTATCAATTCTTATATCGTCATCATTTATTTCCACATCCAGATCTTCTTCAATATCAGGCATTACATCACAGGAAGCAAAAGATGTCTGTCTTTTTCCTGCTGCATTAAAAGGCGAAATCCTAACCAGTCTGTGTACTCCTTTTTCTGATTTTAAATAACCAAAAGCATTTTCACCTTTTACCTGAAAGGTTATTGATTTTATGCCGGCTTCATCTCCATCTAAATAATCAATAACTTCTGTCTCAAAGCCCTTGCTCTCCGCCCATCTGGTGTACATTCTATAAAGCATTCCTGCCCAGTCGCAGGATTCCGTGCCACCTGCACCTGCGTTAATTTTTAATATTGCATCGTATTTGTCATACTCTCCTGAAAGCAGGGTCTGAATCTTCACTTTTTCAAAATTTTCAATAAAATCTTTTAATTCATTTTCAACTTCATCTACTATACTTAAATCTTCCTCTTCTTCCCCCATTTCAATTAAAACTCCTATTTCGTTATACTGCTCCACAAGACCATTAATTGTATCAAGGCTGTTTTTTAACTGCTTCATTTCTTTTGTAAGTTTTTGGGATTTTTCCACATCCTCCCAAAAATCCTGTTCCTCCATTGAAGCCTCTATTTCTTCTAACCGTTCTTTTTTTACCTCAATGTTAAAGGATGCCTCTAATTCCTTAACACTGTCTTTATACTGGTTCCACTGATATTTATACTGATCTAATTCAACCACGAAAACTCCTTAACTTCACCGCCCATATTTAAGGCTGATTAATTACATTGATATAATATTGCAAAAGACGGGCATTGCCCGTCTCTTTTACAATAAATCATAGATTTCTATGCTTTTCTTCCGCAACAGTTCTTATATTTCTTTCCACTTCCACAAGGGCAAGGATCATTAGGATATATCTTTGCTTCTGCTCTCTGCTTTGGTTTCTTAACGCCTCCGTTGTCATCCTTGTTAGTTCCTGTAACTTCAGCAACCTCTTCACGTTCAACTTTCTGCTCAACCTGAATATGATATAAGGTTTTAACAGTATCTATCTTGATATTGTCAATCATTATATTAAACATTTCAAAGCCCTGTATCTTGTACTCTACAGCCGGATCTCTCTGTCCGTATGCCATAAGACCGATACCTTGTTTTAACTGTTCTAAGTCATCTAAGTGATCCATCCACTTTCTGTCAATAACCTTAAGAAGAACAATTCTTTCTAATTCTCTGATATGCTCAGGTTCAGGGAATTCAGCTTCCTTCATTTCATATAATTTAACGGCTTCTTCCTTTAACATCTGCTTAAATTCTGATTTTGATAACTTT
This sequence comes from Eubacterium segne, assembly GCF_014287775.1. Taxonomy (NCBI): domain Bacteria; kingdom Bacillati; phylum Bacillota; class Clostridia; order Eubacteriales; family Eubacteriaceae; genus Eubacterium; species Eubacterium segne. The sequence goes on along the minus strand of NZ_JACOOZ010000012.1, from coordinate 58,291 downwards.
TCAATATCTGCTTCAGTAAGGTTAAGCTTAAACGGAATGATTTCCAGCATTGACTGTGAAAGTCCTGACATATCCCAATCCTTTGGTGCCTGATCATCTCTAATAAACATATCAACCTGAGATTCAATAATATCATAAATCATCTTTATGATGGCATCTCTCATGTTTTCACCATTTAACACTCTTGCTCTTTCTGCGTAAATGATTTCTCTCTGATCGTTATTAACCTTATCGTATTCCATAAGGTTCTTTCTAATACCAAAGTTGTTTCCTTCAATCTTCTTCTGTGCTTTTTCAATTGTCTTCGTAAGAGCCTTGTGATGTAACTCTTCATCTTCAGGAACTCCCAATGCATTAAACACTGACATAAGTTTCTCAGATGCAAACAATCTCATAATATCATCTTCAAGAGAAATGAAGAATTTAGACTCACCTACATCTCCCTGACGACCGGAACGTCCACGTAACTGATTATCGATACGACGTGATTCATGTCTTTCTGTTCCTACTATCTTAAGTCCACCGGTAGCTCTTGCATCATCATCAAGTTTAATATCGGTACCACGACCTGCCATGTTAGTGGCAATAGTTACAGCTCCATGCTGTCCTGCCTGAGCAACAATTTCAGCCTCTAACTCATGATATTTAGCATTCAATACTTTATGAGGTATTCCTCTTTTCTTAAGTAATGAACTGATTTCTTCTGATGAATCAATATTAATGGTACCAACCAAAACAGGCTGTCCCTTCTTATATGATTCTTCTATTTCATTTATAACTGCATGTAATTTCCCACGCTTTGTTTTAAATACAGCATCTTCATGGTCAATTCTTGCAATCGGCCTGTTAGTTGGAATTTCAACTACGTCCATGCTGTAAATATCTCTAAATTCCTTTTCTTCAGTAAGGGCAGTACCTGTCATACCTGCCTTCTTTTCATACTTGTTAAAGAAGTTCTGGAAGGTGATAGTTGCAAGAGTCTTGCTTTCTCTGTTTACCTTTACATGTTCCTTTGCTTCAATTGCCTGATGAAGTCCGTCGGAATATCTTCTACCCGGCATAATACGTCCTGTAAATTCATCAACGATTAAAACTTCGTCATCCTTTACTACATAATCCTGATCTCTATGCATAAGATTATGAGCTCTAAGGGCAAGTATTACGTTATGCTGAAGTTCAAGGTTTTCAGCATCTGCATAGTTGTCAATATGGAAGAACTTTTCAACCTTCGCAATACCGTCTGCAGTAAGGGTAACTATCTTGTCCTTCTCATTTACGAGAAAATCACCATCTTCTTCAATGTCAACTCCCATAATGGCATCCATCTTGCTAAGTTCAGGATTAGCTGTTCCTCTTTCCATCTGTCTTGCAAGAATATCACACATTTCATATAACTTAGTTGATTTGCCACTTTGTCCTGAAATAATAAGAGGTGTTCTTGCCTCATCAATAAGAACAGAGTCAACCTCATCGATAATACAGTATGAAAGACCACGCTGTACCAACTGTTCCTTATATACAACCATGTTATCTCTAAGATAATCAAAGCCTAATTCATTGTTAGTAATATATGTTATATCGCACTCATATGCTGCCTTCTTAGCATCATGATCCATATCTGCTAATACGCAACCTACCGTAAGTCCTAAAAATCTGTGAACCTGACCCATCCATTCAGCATCTCGGGTTGCCAGATATTCGTTTACTGTAACAATATGAACGCCTTTTCCTGTAAGTGCATTAAGATATGCCGGAAGTAAGCAGGTCTGTGTTTTTCCTTCACCTGTCTTCATTTCAGCAATACGTCCTTCATGGAGAATAATACCGCCTAAAATCTGGCAAGGATAATGTTCTGTTCCAAGAGTTCTTTTAGTTGCTTCACGAACTAATGCATATGCCTCCGGAAGTATGTCATCTAAAGTTTCTCCTGCACTAAGTCTTTCCTTAAATTCAGAAGTCTTTGCTCTCATTTCCTCATCGCTTAACTTCTGCATCTCCGGTCTCAATTCCAATATTTTATTTAATGTTGGCTTATGTCTTTTTAATTCACGCTCGCTATACGTTCCTATTATTTTGCTAAGTACGCCCATGATAATCTCCTCTACTTTTTTACCGATATATTCGGCACACTAGTGAATATATTACCATTTTAATATGTTTAATTCAATATGTCATATTTTATTTTATTGTAAACATTGTAAAATATCTGTTAAATTTCCATCTCACGGACAGTTTTAATCAATAATTTTTCCAGCAGATTTTATGGGCAAATATGCCCTATCAATAAGGTATTGTGGCAATTTGTCATTACGTTTTCGTTTATCTCGCACAAAAAAGCAGTGGCAAAACCTGCCACTGCTTTTTTAGTCATTTCTTAGTCAAACATCGGTTCAATAAGACCGTATGTATTTCCTTTTCTCTTGTAAACAACGTTTACTTCATCAGTATCTGCATTAAGGAATACAAAGAAATTATGTCCTAACAGTTCCATCTGAACGCAAGCTTCTTCCGGATCCATAGGTTTAATTCCAAAGCTCTTTGTTCTGACAATCTTTACAGCATCCTCTTCGTCATCATCGTAGTCTGCTTCCAAATAAGCAGCTGAAAAATCCTCCCTAAATGCTTTTTTCTTATCAACAAGTTTATTTTTATACTTTACAAGCTGACGCTCTATAGTTTCTTCAACCATATCTATAGATGCGTACATATCCTCGCTGACTTCTTCCGCTCTGATAATGTTTCCTTTTACAGGAATTGTTACCTCCACTTTCTGATCGTTTCGATTAACACTAAGGGTAACATCTGCTCTAGTCTCCTCTGCAAAGTACTTGTCTAACTTTCCGAGCTTCTCCTGGACTGCACTTTTGATGCCATCTGTTACCTCAATATTCTTTCCGAAAATATTAATTTTCATGGTACCACTTCCTTTCATTAACTAGTAATTAAATTATACCATAATATGCCGATATTTCAAAAGGATTTTTATTGTTTTTTGCTATTTTTTCCCGGTATTTTTTTCTAAAGACCATTTTGTATATTTTGCACAATAAAACCATCATTTTGGTACTTTCGACCTTTTTTGACCTAAAAGTTATTAACATTAGTTATTAACATATTTTTTGCCATCTTTTTATCGACAAAATAGGTTATCAACCGAGTTATTAACATTATTAACCTTTTTTGTAGTCTTTTTATGTAAATCTTTGTCGAATTATAAAAGAACGAACGTTTTGTTAACATGTAATAAACTTGTGCATTTTCCACATAACCTCTTGACTTTTCAAAGATTTTCATTGCACAATCATTTATCCTTGTTTTTTCATGAGATTTGGTGCCATACATCATTTAGAAATACAACACAAAATTAATTTCAGGCAAAAAAATAACCATGCGGGCAACAATCTGTCTGCATGGTTATTTTTAATATTAATTAATAATTCTCCTTGCTGCACAAGGTGAACCCATTCCGCTAATTATAATACCTGTGCTTTCTGTTGATGCATGGATAATCTGTCCACCACCTATGTAGATAGCCACATGGCTAATAGTTGAACCGCCGTACTTATAGAATAATAAATCTCCCGGCTGTAATGCTCCTAATGAAACTGCTGTTCCGTTGTATACCTGAGTATATGATGAACGGTTAAGTGAATAACCAAAGTGTGCATATACTGACATTGTAAATCCCGAGCAGTCTGTTCCGTTAGTTAAACTTGAACCACCCCATACATATGGATTTCCAAGGAACTGCTTAGCGTATGCAACTACTGCTGAAGCTCCGCCTCCTGATGCCTCTCCATATGAAGGCTGTGTGCTTGTACTCTGTGAAGGAGTACTATTGTTATTGCTACTATTATTACTCTTGTTACTGTTATTACTGTTATTATTTGATGTATTGTTGCCAGCTGTGTTAGAAGAGTTGTCTGACTGTAAATTATTATTGCTTTCAGCCTTCTTCTGAGCATCTAACTGTGCCTGACGCTCTCTTGCCTCTTCTTCTTTCTGCTTTCTAATCTGTTCCTTTTCTTCCTTGATGGTAATGGCTGTATCCATATCAATACTTATCTTAACAAAGTCTGATGATACCCAGCCACTAACTCCGGCTTTAATTTTGATTTTAACCCAATTGCCATCATTGCTGAACTTCTTTATAACGTATGTTTCCTTATTGTAAACGTTAGTTACTACATCTGACTTAGTAGTAGGGGACTGTCTTACGTGGATACCTGTATCCTTAATGTTAGCAAATACATATCCGTCATCTAATGCGTAATCCTGTGCCTTACTTCCTGTTACGAAATATTCTGCTTTTATATAGCCTGTACAACTTCCGGATACAATCTTGTACCATCCGTTGTTTGTCTTTTCAAGAATTCTTGCACCACAGTTGTTGTAAATCTTACCAACCATTTTTCCCTTTGTGCTTGGTATTCTTCTGACTCTTACGTAACCTTCTGCACCACCGTTAACTCTGGCGATTGCTATATCACTAAATAATTCTTCTTCGCTTGATGTTTTCTTCTTTGTAGTCTTCGTAGTAGTTTTGTTTGTTTCTACTGATGAATCCTTTTCCGGAAGTAATGATGCCAAATCGTTTTCACTACCTGTACTTGCAATATAGTTTTCTATGGCAAGTGCAGCTCCTGCGCTTGGTTCTTCGATATTTAATTCCTCACCAAACATCGGCTGAACTAGCGTAACAGCAATAACAGCTGCTAAAACACTTCCGGCAAATCTTTTTGAATAATTATATCTCATTTAAAATCAGACCTCCAATATCTTGCCTTATTTAAAATTTTACATATTAAAATATTACATTTTTGTTACAATTATAGCATTAGTCTCACAACTTGTCAACAAATTGCTCTTTATGCCATACATTTTATAACAAAAATATACCATTCTCTAATATGTCTGTTAAGATTATTTTTCTTCCTATAGATTATAAGATATGTTATACTTAAAATCAACATTAATTTGTAAAAAGAGGTTTGCAATATGAAAAAAACAGTATTACTAACCGGTGCTTCCGGTGGAATCGGTGTTGAAATCACACGTTTTCTCATTAATAAAGGATTTAAGGTTATAGGAACCTATTACTCTAATGAAGATGCACTATCTTTCATTGCCCAAGAAGCAAATGGGAGTTTCTTCTATTATAAATGTGATTTATCGGATTTTAATAATATAAATAAATTAATGAAACAATTAGAACTAGACGGCCATTATCCTGATATTCTAATTAACAATGCAGGGATTTCCGTTATTGGACTTCTTCAGGATTTAACAGAAAAAGATTGGAATAATTTATGGAACTCTAACGTAACATCAGCAGTTGGCATGTCAAAGGAAATCATTCCTGTTTTTCTAAAAAAAGGAGCCGGAAAAATTATAAACATATCCTCTGTGTGGGGTAACTGTGGTGCCTCCTGTGAAGTAGCCTACTCTGCCACAAAAGGTGCAATAAATTCCTTTACTAAGGCTTTAGCTAAGGAGCTTGCTCCTTCAAACATCCAGGTTAATGCCATTTCCTGTGGCATAATCGATACTAAAATGAACGCTCACTTAACTAAAGAAGATATAAATGCCCTATGTGATGAAATTCCCTGTGGAAGAATCGGAACCCCTTATGACGTGGCAAAAGCCGTATTTTCACTAATAAAAACAAGTGATTACCTGACTGGACAGATAATCACTCTTGATGGAGGATGGACTGTTTAGCAATCCATCCTTTTATTTTTCTATTTCACCATTTTCATACGATTTAATATGAGCTGTATTTCCTCCCTCTGTTACAGAATCCCCCTGATTATTAATAACATGGGTTATCTGACCTTTTCCCGTTAGTTTTACGGTAACTACATTATGAAGGCTGACGCCTTCCTTATCCGGAACCTCAGCCCCTGATAATATTTCAATATCTGCATCCCTGTTATAACAATATATGCCAATACCATATCCTTCAAAATTTTCTGCATCATCACTTATTTTAAGGGATGCGTAACCTTTAACCGTTCCATTATGACTCATGTATGCCTTTTGTTTTGGTACATCATAAGGCATTTCGCTTTGATAGAAATAAAGTCTTCCATTATTTCCATTCCATATAGTCTGATACTTTTGAAAATGCTCTACAAACAGTCCATACATAGTTACATCATCACCATTAATAATAATTCCATTAGGTGCCGTATTAACATTCCATCCCACATTATCACTGTGGTCGGCACGCCAAACCCAAAGATTATCTCCTAAAACGTTATTGCTGTTTATTGTAATACAGTTGTCTGTTTTTCCTGCATATTTTCCGCCACCTACCCTGAAATACACGTCACTTAGGCATATAGGGTCATCTTCATGAAACACATCACTTTTTTCACTTCCTACCTTAAGCATAGTTTCTGATTTTTTCTCTCCTGCATCAAACAAAAGTCCACAAATTTTTATGCCTGAAACATCCTTTGTTTCCATACATATATTTCCGTCAACTGCTTCTAACGTGGCAAGCCCCATTCCATAAATAATAGTATTTTCTTTTGTTACATTTATGGTTTTATCAATTTTATACACACCAGGTGTAAATAAGATATTTTTACCCTGTGCTAATGCCTTATTAATAGTATCTGCGTTATCCTTATCAGGGCTAGCTATGTAAAAAGTATTAAGGCTATAGCATGTACCTTCCACTCCATTTTTCCACGAAATACCGTCACAATCTTTTCGCATTTTAGGTACCATTACCCCAAAGCCCTCTTCATCATCGTAACATAAATATGGTTTTTCCTGAATTTCAGGCGTTTTTTCCACCCTTGTGTATGGAACATAAGGCCATGGTCCCTGAGGAATTATAGATGTTCTAACCCCTGTAAACACCATGTTCCAAACACCGCCTTCCCAGTAATTCCATTCATCATTTCTACATAAATATTGCTGCTGGGAGCCTGAAGACACGTTGCCATTAAATTTAGAATCTGCCATGAAGCCGCCACTGGACCATCCTTCTCCGTCGCTTAAAACTATACCATCTTCAGAATTAATTCTTCTAAGAGACACTGCCTGGGAGTTAGCCCACATACAGTATTCATTGATGCTGAAATTTTCTGCTCCCCGCCAAAAATTACAGGTAGCATTATGATTCATCCATGAAGCATCCACCCACAATTTGTTTATGTTAGTATCTGTAGGTAATACTCCCAAACCTAACACCTGAGTATAATATCCCACATTTACCTGGAGAGATTTGCCGTAGTCTCCCGGCATAAAAGCTATGGCATATCTTTCGTCTCCAAATTGATTTCTTTCCTGAATATTGTATATTTCGTCTAGCTTCTTTTGAATATCCGATGCATCATCCTTTGGAGAAAATATAAGCACATTATCACCTAACACAGATTTATCCTTTACCGCCTTGCCGTTGCTTTTGTATTCAATAACATTTTGGATTCCTGTCTTTAGCTGTTTCTCAGTACTTTTCTCTTTTTGATTATTTGTAGTACATCCCACCAAAATAATGGTTGTAGCTGCAACTAATAATGTAAGCAGATACTTTTTCATTTCTGTCTCCTTATTTTAAACTTCCCTCACAATATAAACCGAATGCCTTGTGGTTACAAAAAGTGTTTTCCTTTTTTCTCCACCAAAATCAAAAGTCGTCGGCCTCTCCTGTATTCTTATTGTATATACGTGTTTTCCTTTATCATATATTTTTATGTTGTCATCACCGACATAAATTTTGTCATCAAATTTCTTTACCTTAAAATCCCCCTCCTCAATTATAGGAACAGGATTTTCCAAAAGTCCTTCCTTGGTTATGTCACACTGCCATACTCTCTTGTATAACTCGTCCACGGAATAAAGCTTCCTGCCCGGCTTTGACCTTGCCAAATTATTAGCCCTTATTAAATCATAATGACACGGAACAATTGTAGCACCGTCAAGACCTAAAAACGCTGTTTTAGGATTATAGGTAACTGCTTCTGCGAAATCCGTGCTGTCTCTCCAACGGTTTCCCGGGTACAATACCCTTTCCGGTTCTATATCTCCTATGTTAATTTTGTGAAGTTTAACAATTTCCCGGTTAGCATCAACAGAGAAAGCCACAACCTGCGCCCTTCTGTCATACCAGAAGCCATAGGAAGTTCCATCAGCATCCTTAGGCAGTGTATTTACAATTTTTTTTCCATTAATGGTTGCCTCCATAGGAATGCTATATTCGCCTACCACAATAATGTTATCCCTTGTGTCAAAACCAATGGAATTAATTTTATATGGTGATTCAAAGAATAGGGAAAGTTTAAGAGTCTTTCCGTCAATTCTATATACTTTTTTATCTAAACTGTCTACAAAATAGAAGTTGCCCTTTCCGTCACAGCATCCTCCATCAGCGAATCTGAACCCGTCAAACAAACGGGTAGATATGTACTTTTCCTTTCTGTTTCTGTCATCCTTAATTATAGTTTCATTGTTGGTAATAACCTCTTTTTGTTCATTTCCCGTAACTTCAACAACTGCTGCCTGCCATGGTCTAAGTTCAATTCCCGTATTTACATCTAACAGAAAATTGTCAATTGTATATTTCATTTGAGAATAATTATGAACATTTAAAAACTTTATGTTTTTACAGTTCCAGGTTTTTACGCAATAAGGAAATGCCTTATTTACAAACACTGTTCTAAAGCAATATGTTGTTGCAAAGGTTATGTTGTTACAATTATGTAATTCTATAGGAATGGCAAACTCCCCTTCTGCCTTTTCCTCCTCGCTTTGGAATCCATATATTTTTATGTTTCCGGCATTTATCATTCTAAGCTCACATCTGCCATGATGCTCTAGGGACAGGCAGTAAAATCTAGATGGAGTATCTGTATTTTCAATGTGAAGTCCTGCCGTAACATATGGACTTGCAGACCATATATCCTTAAAAATACCGCCTCCACCATTACATATAAACAGGCTTGGATACTGGTAATCCCACACTCTTTTAACATCCACATCTCTTGCTCTTCCCTCATCATATGGCATTTCAAATTCTCCGGTACCCTTTACAAGGTTTCCGTGACCTCCGAAGAATTTCACATCATTAATGTAAGAATCACCTTTTGCCTGCCATTTCACACCACAGGCTCTTGGATTTCTTGCACTGGTATTTATACCTATTCCAAACAATATATTTTTCCTATTTGAGCTTTCTATTAAAGGCTTCATTTTACCAAAGCCTGTAAATTTTTCCGTATTATCTCTTAAAATCAGCTGTGTAGATACCGGATTCATACCTATGAATACAGTATTTTCAGCTAATTTAATGGTATCGGATAAAATGTATTCTCCCTGAGGGAAATAAATAACCTGATATTTTTCTATTGCTTTTTTCAGGCTTTCCGTATCATCTGTTATGCCGTCCCCTGAAAGTCCCACTTCCTTTGCATTAACCCACAAGTCCATATCCGGAAGCTTTGGAATATCAGTTTTTAAGTCATTGTAATTAATCTCCCTTGCATATCTGTATATCTCATCATGAAACTGCTTGTCGGGAAATACATCGGATACCACCACACCGTGAATATATTTTTTTAGTCTGCATTGATAATCTTCATTGGCAATATTCTTTTCCGTGTCCTTAAATCTGATTATATTTTCCACAGCCTTCAGCTGACAGTTATATACATTTATCTGGGTAAGAGAGTTTAACTCCTGGGCAGCACTGATAATACAACTCATATCCTCAAAAATACTATCCTCTATTATGATTTTTTCAAAATAGCCCTCATCAACATCAATAAACTTGGATGTATTTACACTATGAGTTCTTATAATATTAAATCCCGCCTCGTGAGTTTTTATTGCCGCAGATGTTTGCCCATAAAACCGTGTATCCACCATTACAAAAGGCCATCCCGGAGAGCATTTTGTGGTTATGATTCCGTACTTTCCACCACTAATAAACACATCCTCCATTTCATTTCCCACATCATATATACCTGCCATTCCTGATTCTACATGTATATCAATGTGATTAACAAAACAGTGCTGGGCGTAATGAGTCCTTAAGGCAATAGCATATCCATTTCCCTTTCCAAGATGTATGTTTACATTAGACATGGCACTGTAAAAGGTTCCCGGATTGGCATCAGCTATTTTGCTTTCATCCTCTGCCATCATATTTACAAACCAGAAAAGATACTTGTATCCTCCTTTTTGCTCAGGATGCGGTTCATTAAAGCCTTCTGCATTATCCTTTAATATAAACTCCGGTCTTTCTTCTCCATATCCTATAATTCTTACAGCCTTTGGTATATAAATTGTTTTACTTATAAGATATTTTCCCTCTGGCACAAAAAGGACGCCATACCCCTGCCTTTTTACAACAGAGTATACTGCGTCCTGTAACTGACTGCTAACATCCATGGTTCCGTCATTTCGGATGTCAAAATTTTCCTTTGTAAAATAAACTGCGTTGTGGTCATGCAGCATTTTTTTATAAAATGATTCGCCGTTCATATACATACCTCTTTACATATGTGATATGTTTCGATTTTATCAAATATGTGAATATTATGCAAATTAAAACTATTTCAAATATTCATATAAAAAACATACAAAATTTATTTTTCGTGATTTGGTACAACAGCAAAAATCACTAAATCTTCATCGCCTTTATTTTCCATTCCATGAGTATGTCCCATAGGGCAATAATGACACATTCCCGGCTTTAATATTTCCGTCTTTCCATCCATGATAATAGTAGCCTCTCCTGATATGCAATAAACTGTCTCGCTGTTTTTTTCATGGGTGTGAAGACCAATAGATGAGCCCGGCTCCAATGTCCCATAAAGTATCTTTACGTTTTCATCAATAAACATTTTGCCTTTGTGTCATTCTTTCCACCATTAAAGTTGTGAAGAATTGTTTCTTCCATGTCATCAAAATTAAACAACATATTTACACCTGCTTTCTTATTTTATTTAGCTTTTGTTAAATTCTTGATACTTTCCATTTTATCGTCTAAGCTGGCACTTAATTCTGCACATTCCGTGAGTTTCTCAGATAATACTGTCAACAAATCCTCATCTACATCCTTTTTATATCTCATTTTATGTTCAAGACTTGCCCAAAAATCCATGGCTATGGTTCTAAACTGCACTTCAACTTTCATTGCTCTTTTTTCATCTTCCAGAAAAATAGGTACTTCCACAATTAAATGCAGACTTCTGTAACCGCTTTCCTTAGGATTTTTTATGTAATCCTTCTTTTCAATTAATGTTATATCATCCTGCTGAAGAAGGCATTTTGCCAGTTTATAAATATCCTCCTTAAAGGAACAGATAACCCTGATTCCTGCAATATCCGTAATATTTTTTTCAATATCATCGGTAGTCATTTTAAGACCTTTTTTCTGAACCTTTTTCATTATGCTTTCAGGGGATTTCAGCCTTGATTTTATGGTTTCTATAGGATTATCGTCGTATCTTAAAGAAAACTGTTCATCTAAAACCCTGAACTTTGTTTCTATTTCCATAATGGCACATTTATAATACGACATTAATTTCATATAGGATAACTGTCCCTCTTTAATTTTCTCCACCACGGGACTTTTTACCACTTCATTAATAATAATATTTCTTATTTGATCTTTTATCATCGTTTTATACCTCTCCCTCTTAATTCCGCGCACATAACTGTGATTATTATACCACACTAAATAAAAAAAAGAAATTGCCATCTGTCCGACAGCAATCTCCTTTATTTTTATAACTATTATTTTTTACAAATGAAGTACCCTATCCTTTATTTCCTGAGTTCTTCCCTGATTCCAGAACTGGGTTCCAATGTATCCGCATGTTCTTCTGGCAACACTCATTTTATCCTGATTTCTGTTTCCACAGCTTGGGCATTCCCAAATTAACTTTCCTGACTCTTCGTCTGATACAATCTGAATTTCTCCATTGTATCCGCAGCACTCACAATAATCAGATTTAGTATTTAATTCAGCATACATAATGTTGTCATAAATAAATTTCATTACTTCAATTACTGCTTCGATATTGTCCTGAAGATTAGGAACTTCTACGTAGCTTATGGCACCACCCGGTGAAAGTTTCTGAAATTCTGATTCAAACTTAAGCTTACTGAAAGCATCTATTTCTTCTGTCACATGAACATGATAACTGTTGGTAATGTAATTTTTATCTGTAACACCCTTTATAATGCCAAATCTCTTCTGGAGACACTTAGCAAACTTATAGGTAGTAGATTCCATAGGTGTTCCATATACGGAATAGCTGATGTTTTCAGCTGCCTTCCACTCAGCACATTTATCATTTAACTTCTGCATAACCTTAATGGCAAACTCTTTTCCTTCAGGAGTAGTGTGAGATTTACCTGTCATTCTTACACACATTTCATAAAGACCTGCATAGCCCAATGAAATGGTTGAATATCCGTTAAATAATAATTTATCAATAGTTTCACCCTTTTTAAGACGTGCCAAAGCACCGTTTTGCCATAAAATAGGTGCCACATCTGAAGGTGTTCCAAGAAGTCTCTCATGTCTGCATCTAAGTGCCCTGTGGCATAACTCCAGTCTTTCTTCCAAAATTTTCCAGAACAGTTCCATATCACCGTTAGATGAGCAAGCCACATCAACTAAGTTAATGGTTACAACACCCTGATTGAAACGTCCATAGAATTTGTGGGTTCCGTCTGCGTTTCTCTGGCTGTCCTCAACTGTAAGGAAGCTTCTGCAGCCCATACATGGATAAACGCATCCCTGCTTCATTTCTTTCATAACCTTAGCTGAAATATAATCAGGAACCATTCTCTTGGCAGTACATTTTGCTGCAAGCTCCGTAAGTGCCCAGTATTTTGAATCCGGTGTAACATTATCTTCATCTAAAACATATATAATTTTAGGAAATGCCGGTGTAATCCAAACACCTTTTTCATTTTTAACACCTTGAATACGCTGTTTTAAAACCTCTTCTATAAGGGTAGCCAAATCATCCCTGGTCTGACCTTCCGGTACCTCATCAAGATACATAAACATTGTTACAAAAGGTGCCTGCCCATTACATGTCATAAGAGTAATCAGCTGATACTGAATAGTCTGGATACCACGGTTTATCTCATCCTTTAATCTTCTCTCGGCAATTTGTTTTACCTGCTCATCACTGTAATTCAAGTTGAGTTCATCTCTTTCAGCTAAAACTTCTTTGGTAATTTTTTCTCTGCTCACCTGAACAAAAGGTGCCAAATGTCCTAATGAAAATGACTGACCGCCGTACTGATTGCTGGCAACCTGTGCCACAATCTGTGTAGTAACATTGCAGGCTGTATAAAAGCTGTGAGGTGTATCTATTTTAGTTTCGGATATGCATGTTCCATTTTGAAGCATATCCTCTAAATTAATTAAGTCACAGTTGTGCTCCTTCTGTGCAAAATAGTCGGAATCATGGAAATGTATAATTCCCTGCTCATGAGCCTGAACAATATCCTCCGGCAATAAAATACGTTTAGTTAAATCCTTGCTGACTTCACCTGCCATATAATCTCTCTGGGTGGAGTTAATTGTAGGATTCTTGTTGGAATTTTCCTGTTTAACTTCTTCATTAATCTGATCAATAAGAGACAAAATTCCATCATCTGTTGTGTTGGCTTTTCTGGCTAATTCACGTGTATATCTGTATCTTACGTACTTCTGGGCTACCTCATATCCACGCATCTCCATGATGCCTCTCTCTACCATGTCCTGAATATCTTCAACTGCTACTGCATGGTTTGATTTTTCAATCTGGTCAACAACAAGATTTCCCACTGCCGCAATCTGATACTCGTTTAACTTATGTATAGGGGCAATCTCGTTATTTGCCTTCCTTATAGCATTAAGAATCTTGTTAACGTCGAACGAAACTTCCTGACCGTTTCGTTTAATTACCTTTCTCAATAAAACTTCCATCTTTTCTCCCTCTCAAGCTCGAATACTATATCTTGTATATGCTTAAAGCATTATAGCACAACATATTCCATTTTGTACAGTGGCAATTGCAACATTTCTGAAATATTTCTTCTTTTTTTTACAAAATCTCCAATTATAGTTTTCCCTCATACAAAATGTTCTAAACTAACTTTTTAAACACCTTTTTAATTACAATTAACGACAGTACTGCTGCTAAAAAGTCGGATATCGGTGCAACATACATCATACCATCTATACCTAAATAGCCAAAGTTGTGGAAAATATATGGTAACACAATCATAAGTGGTATAAAGCATATAACCTGTCTTGTAAGAGACAAAAATGTTCCCTTGTTTGGTTCCCCTATAACAGTACAAAATGTTGATGTTATTGGCTGTATTCCGTCTAAGAAAGTCATAAATAAAAATATTCTGAAAAAGTTAATGGAAAACCTAAAATATTCAGGGCTTCCTGAACCGAATATGCTTATTATCTGTCTTGGGAACAGTTGGAATATTATAAATGCAATAGTTGAAATAATTGTATTGCAGGAAACGGCAAGCTTATAGGTCTTTTTAACTCTGTCATTTTTACCTGCTCCCCTGTTAAAACTGGCAATAGGCTGTATTCCCTGTGCCACACCTATACATATGGAGAAATACACCTGATTAACCTTCATTACAATTCCCGTACAGGCAAGGGGAATGTCCGCACCATAAGGGCTAAGGGCACCGTAATATGTCAGTGATTTATTCATTACAACCTGAACAAACATAATTGCCAGCTGATTTAAGCACTGTGCCATTCCAAGATGTACAGTTCTTCCTACTATCTTAAGTTGTGGTACAAAATGCTTTCCGTGAAGCTTAATGGTTTTAAAATGAATCAAGTACCATATAACCATAATTGAAGCTAAAATTTGTCCTATTACAGTAGCTATTGCTGCTCCTGCCATTTTCCAGTTAAATACCATGACAAAAAGGTAATCTAAAATTACATTTACAATGGCGCCTACAAGGTTACAGGCCATGGAAAACTTCGGACTTCCGTCTGCTCTTACTAAATGTGAACCACCAGATGAAATAATGGCAAAAGGAAATCCCAATGCCAGATATTTTGTATATTCCATGGCATACGGTAATACCGTATCTGTTGAACCAAAGAATAAAAGTAGGGGTTTTAATGCCGTAAGTCCCACAACAGACAGAACAACACCGATAATAAACATCATTGAAGCACTTACGCCTATAAAATATGGTGCTTTTTCCTTTTCTCCTGCACCTAAGTTTAAATTAAATCCTGAAGCTCCACCTATTCCAAAAGCCAGTGCCGTAGCAATACATAAGGTGGTAAAGGGAAAGGCAACATTAGTGGCAGCATTTCCTAACTCTCCTACACACTGTCCTATAAAGATCTGATCTACTATATTGTACAAAGACATTACAAGCATTGATATAATACTTGGAACTGCAAATTTTCTAAGCAGCTTCCCCACTGGTTCCGTTCCTAAGGGATTTTCAATTTTCTCATTCATATTTGTCATTTCTTTTTTCCTTTATAATTTCATTTTCTTCTATTCTCATTATCGCCACAACATATAATACAACTCTATAAAGGAAAATTTCAACCACAAATTCGAAATTAAATATTTTTCTAAAAAAATACCCTAATGTTTCATAATTTGCACCGGCACCTTCCGATTTAGGTTTTATATTGTTAAAAAATTAACTATATTTTACTTGTGCTTATTTTGTATGCTATGTTATAATTAATAATAGTTTTTATGACTGTTTTTTATTTGAATTATATGAAATGGAGAAATACATGAGAGGAATTTATTCAAACAAGACGGAGATACGTCATAAGGTATTTACGGAAGTTGCAAGAATGGCTTTTGAAGGCGGAGATTTCACACGAATTGAAGAACTGCCTTACAAAATCATTCCCGGTGAAATTGGAAAATATTACAATAACATTTTTATTGAACGTGCCATTGTAGGAGAACGTCTTCGTGCTACCATTGGACTTCCTATTAGAAAAGTGTCTGAGCATGCACCACTTTCAGATGGAATAGATGCCAGTGCCATTGATGAAAAGTATTATGACCCTCCTCTTATTAACATTATAAAATTTGCATGTCATGCATGCCCTGAAAAAAAGATTTTCGTAACCAACGGATGTCAGGGATGTATTGAGCATCCATGCGTTGAGGTTTGTCCAAAGAAAGCTATCCATATGGAAAATGGTCATTCCGTTATTGACCAGGATAAATGTATAAAATGTGGCAAGTGTTTAAATGCATGCCCTTACAATGCAATTATTAAACAGGAACGTCCCTGTGCAGCTGCCTGTGGCATGAATGCCATTAAATCTGATGAATACGGCAGAGCTGACATCGATTATGACCAGTGTGTGTCCTGTGGTATGTGTCTTGTAAGTTGTCCTTTTAGTGCTATTGTGGATAAAAGCCAGATTTTCCAGACAGTGCTGGCACTGAAAAGTGATACTCCTATATATGCAGCCATTGCCCCTTCCTTTGTAAAGCAATTCGGTGACGAGGTTACTCCTGCCATGGTAAGGGCTGCCCTTAAAGCTGTAGGTTTTGAAGAAATGGAAGAGGTAGCAATCGGTGCCGACCTTTGTGCTATTCAGGAAGCAGCTGATTTCATAAAAGAGGTTCCTGAACATTTGTCATGGCTTGGTACTTCATGTTGTCCTGCATGGTCTGTTATGGCTAAAAAGACTTTACCTGAATATGCTAACCATATTTCCATGACCCTTACTCCTATGGTTTTAACAGGACGTATGATTAAGAAACGCCATCCTGACTGTAAGGTAGTATTCATTGGTCCATGTGCTGCGAAAAAGCTTGAAGCAAGCCGTCGCTCAGTACGAAGCGATATTGACTTTGTTTTAACCTTTGAGGAAATGATGGGGATTTTTGATGCTAAGGGAATTGATTTTAATAATCTTGAACTAGAAGAATTCAGACAAACTTCCAGCTCCTATGGTAAGGGATTCGCTGCCAGTGGTGGTGTTGCCAATGCCGTTGTAAATGTTTTAAACAGTATTGACCCTGACCGTGAGGTAAAAACAGTTAAGGCGGAGGGATTAGCGGAATGCAAAAAAATGCTTATGTTAGCCAAAGCCGGAAAATATGACGGATATCTGTTAGAGGGAATGGCATGTCCCGGCGGATGTCTTGGTGGTGCAGGAGTTTTGGCTGATGTCAGAAAAGCAGGCATTGCTCTTGAACAGGACAAATCAAAATCTGAATTAACAAAACCGTCTCAGTCAGAATACTTAAAATATCTTCATTTAATAACAAAGGAGGAATTGTATGAAAATGAGGACTAGAACCATTACCGTTACAGCAGTAATGATTGCACTTTGCATAGCAGTACAGTTTTTTAAAGTTCCAACCTTTGCATACTCAGTTTATGTTATTGGTGGATTAATTAACCTGATACTTATTATTGATACATTATATTGCGGAATTGTTAGCGGTATTATAGTTTCAGCTGTTGCCCCTATTACATCTTTTATTATAACCGGGTCACCTGTTATTGCCGCTGTACCTATGATTCTTCCGTGTATTATGATAGGAAACATGGTTCTTGTGCTTTTTGCCTGGTTTGTCAGGTGCAAAAAGCTGGAACTTAATCTTTTGCCAATAAGCCTTATAGCAGGCTCTGTTGCCAAATGGGGTGTAATGACACTTCTTATTATCAGATGGGTTCTTCCATCCTTTGGAAAGGGATTAAGTCACGTAGCCTACAAGGCTGCAACAGTTACATATTCCACAACCCAGTTAATTGCGGCATTGTTTGGAACTGCATTAGCCTGTGTTATCTGGCCTATTGTGCGATTAGGTGTAAAACGTTCAAAATAAAAATTGTTTATGGATAGATATAAAATCAGTCTACAATTAATGCTTTCGGGTATACCCGGTTCATTAAATTGTCATCGTATTTTGTGTCTATCCATTTTTCTATGTTATTATTTGCATTCTTTCCCTTGCTTCTTTCCTGATATCTTGCAAGGGCAATACTTGATATGGAAACATTCACTAACATAAATGCCAGTAACATCCATGTAGCTATTATTCCCGGTTTCTTTGGGATTTTTTCAATAAGGGCAGACAGTAGCGGATATGCAACCTTAAACCAAACTATAGCCGCTATTCCCCAAAAAGAACAGTACAATAAATTAATTCGTCCTCCAAGGTTAAATGGCATATCGCTGTAATCCCAGAAAACAGTGCCAAAGGCTATTTCCGTAAAAACGCTGCATATGTACTCATATGCTCCCCCTAATATAGTTCCCGTAAAAAATAAAAACAAGATATTTTTATCTTTGTACTTATATAACAGCACCGTTATGGCAGCTACTCCTAACCCCCACACAATACTAAATTGTCCGTAAATAACACTGCTTCTGCTCATCCAGCTTCCCATAACTATACGACAGAAAACCGTCTCCACAATGTCTCCAAGGAACGCCCCTATGAAAAACAACATAACCACCTTATAGAAACTACATCCTGTGGCAAACTTTGTTTTATCCTTTTGTTCCCCGGTCTCCGGCTTGCTTCTTGTATATGCCTTTCCTAATCGGCTGTCAATAACACCATAAATTCTGTCACTTAAGTTTTTAGTTACAGTATCTAATATATCTTCTGCCTTTTTGCAATATTTTTCGCTTTTATGGTGTCCTGATAAAATAAGCATAGTGGCAAGGCCGTCAATAAATATAACCGCCAAAAGAATCCACACTATGATTTCCATTATATATACCGGGATAATTTTATAAATATTAATAAAGAGATCGTTGACCCATGTTTTTACAACAAAGCCCATTATCGCCCAGATAACCGAAGCACCAAGGCAGATATAGCCGTCAAAGTTAAATTTGAAATTAGAATAGTCCCACCAGCGTTCATGGTACATCTTTTCAATAATATGTCCGCCGGTCCACTCAATAAGAGTGGCTACTATCATACTTCCAAATAGCAGCCAGAATCCGTTTAAGTCCCTAAGAATAACTGTAATGGCAACAGCTGAAATACCGTAAATCACACAGAAGGGTCCGTTAATGATTCCTCTGTTAACAAACCTTTTTCTTTTTATTGCAGCAATTGTTGTCTCAAATACCCATCCTAAAAATGAGTAAACTATAAATAAGTATATCAGTATATTCATTAGTACTTCCTTTGTTTTTTATTATAAATGTAATATGTTAATAAGGAAAACCCATGCAAGTCCGTAATATGTTACCGCAGCAACTAAATCGTTTACGGTAGAAATAAGAGGACCTGATGCAACTGCCGGGTCAAATCCGATTTTGTCAAGAATAATGGGAATAATAGCTCCTACAAAGCTTGATATTAACATAGCCAGTGCCAGTGCAACGCCGATACATCCTGAAATAGCAAAGGCATCCATAAACTGCTGTCCTCTGACAAGCCATATAAATACCCCTGTAAATATAAAGGAAATAGAACCTACTATAAGTCCGTTAAAGAAACCTACACGCATTTCCTTAAATACAAATCCCAGCATCTGCTTAAATTCCAGTTCTTCGTCCATTAAAACCCTGATAGTCACCGCAAGGGACTGGGTTCCAACATTACCGGACATACCAAGAATAACTGACTGGAATGTAACAATAATCGGAAGTCCCACTATAACCTTTTCAAACATACTTATAACTGTAGATACAATCATGCCAAGCATAAGCAATATGATAAGCCATGGAACTCTTTTTTTAAGACTCTGGGATAATGGTTCTTCTAATTCCTCCTCTGCAGCAAGACCTGCTAACTTAGCATAGTCCTCACCCATTTCTTCATCTACCACTTCTACCAAATCCTGAGAAGTAATAACACCTAAAATGTGATTGTCTTTATCCAATACCGGAATGGAATCCTCTGAGTAATCCTTTAATTCTTCAATACAGTCATCTACTGTTTCATGGTCATACACAAAAGGATATGAAGTGATAACTAATGATTCTAGTTCTACATATTCCCTTGCAACAATTAAGTCTTTTAAATCAATGGCTCCATAAAAGGTTCCATCTTCTTTTTTAACATATAACGTAGAAATGTTGTCATTGTCAGCAGCCTGTTCTACTAAACGTTTCATTGCCTGCTTTATGGTAAGGTCTAAGGATAAGCTAACATAATTGGTAGTCATCTTACTACCGATTTCATCTTCGTCATAGGACTGAATAAGATCAATATCCTTTTGTGCCTCTTTATCCATTAACTGGAGAAGCTCCTCACTTTTTTCTTCCTCTAATTCATCTAAGATATCAACGGCATCATCCGGCTCCATGGCCTCAAGAATATCTGCCGCTGTTTCATTATCTAATTCTTCAATGAACTCTTCCGGATCATCTAAATAAGCAAAAATTTCAGATACCCTGTCAAGACCTAAAAGGGCATATAATCTTCTACGCTCATTTACATCTAAGTCTTCTAAAACCGATGCTATATCATTTTCATGATAATCGTTTAACTTCTCTTTCTTAACATAAGCCGGTTCATTGCCTCGTATTATATCTATAATTTCAGCTTCATAATCGGCTTTTTCAGGGATTTCATATTCCTGTGTTTCTATATTATTCTCTGTGCCTGACTCTTCTGTATCCTGTGGCTTTTTTTCTTCAAATTCTTTATTTTCTTCCATCATATACCTCCTTTCACATAAACAGAAAGTAAAGAATCCGCTACATAAAAATATAGCGGACTGTATATGTAAGAAGCTTGTATATGAATTTATGCACTTTAAGAACGAAACGGATGATGTGCATCAGTTTCGTCTATAGTATATTCATTATGCAAACTTCGCCCACAACTGTCACAACTATCCATCTGGTTCTCCTTCCATTTTATTATAAAAAATCGAAATAAAAACTTATGGCTAAAATAACCATAAGTTCTTATTAATTTATATATTTACTTTATCATTTTTTTTAGACAAATTCAACTGAAATATAAAATTATTCCACAGTGTGAACCTTTATCATATTAGTAGTTCCTGACTTTCCAAGAGGCACTCCTGATGTAATAACCACAATGTCATCCTTTTCCACTAAATGCTTTTCCTTTGCCACTTCCACAGCATAGTCAAACAGTTCCAGCACATCACCTTTTTCCTTAATAAGCACTGGTGTAACTCCCCAGGACATATTAAGCTGGCGGCATACTTTTTCACTTGTGCTTCCCGCGGTAATCATACAGTCCGGTCTGAATCTTGATAACATTCTTGCAGACCTTCCTGATTTAGTTACCGTAAGAATTGACTTTGCCCCAAGGTCATAAGCTGTAGTACATGTAGCATGACATACTGCCTGGGTAATATCACTTCCTTCACTTCTTTTCATATCAAAGAAACGCTGTTTGTAATTTATGTCCATTTCAGTACGTTCAGCGATTTTCGCCATGGTTTCAACGGCTTCCACCGGATATTTCCCTGCTGCTGTCTCTCCTGAAAGCATAATGGCACTGGTTCCATCGTAAATTGCATTTGCCACATCTGTGGTTTCTGCTCTTGTAGGACGAGGATTATTCATCATGGAATCCAGCATCTGAGTTGCAGTAATAACCTGTTTTCCTGCCTCATATACCTTTTTAATAATCATTTTCTGAATAATAGGAACTTCTTCCTCCGGAAGTTCAACTCCCATGTCTCCTCTGGCTACCATAATGGCATCTGCCTCATCTATAATGGAGTCTACATTTAAAATACCTTCACTATTTTCTATTTTTGCTATAATGTTGATGTTTTCCCCACCGTTTTCATCAAGAATTTTTCTTACGGCTTTTACATCTTCAGCTGTTCTTACAAAGGATGCGGCAATATAATCAACATCCTGCTGTATTCCAAATATAATGTCACTTTTATCCTGTTTACTCATATACTCCATGTTAATATGAATATCAGGAACATTAACCCCTTTTCTGTTAGAAATTTTACCATCATTTTTTACTTCACAGACAATATCCGTTCCACTAATTTCCTTAACCTCTAACTTTACAAGACCATCATCAATAAGAATAATTGAGCCTATATTTACGTCTTTATATAAATCAGGAAATGTAATATTGACATGGTTTTCATCTCCCTTAACCTGTCTGTCTCCCACAAGGGTAAATTTCTGACCTGTATGAACAAAAATGGAATCATTTTCAAATATTCCTGTTCTTATTTCCGGTCCCTTTGTATCTAACAAAATGGCAACAGGCTTGTCACATTTCTTTCTGATTTCCTTTACCTTATCCATTCTTTTCTTATGTTCTTCGTGAGAACCATGGGAAAAGTTACATCTTGCCACATTCATTCCTACATTAATTAACTTTTCAAGTACACCATCAACGTCTGTTGACGGACCAAGAGTACATACTATCTTTGTCTTTCTCATTCTAATTTTCTCCTTTTACTTACCTACTACCATATTTCTATCAAACCACACTTATAATAACAATATATGAAATTATATACAAGTTAATTTTTGTTAAAGATTTTTAATATACATTTAACACTTTTAGGGGTATAATAACATTTAGATGTTTTGAAAGGATGTTACTAGTATAATGCAAAATTCAAATATTATTAGTACAGATAATTTAAGGGAGGATTTCACCTTGAAAATCACTCCCATAATAAAAAATGAAAAAGTAAAACGAATGGATAAATATATACAACATGGCAACACCAGCACCCTAGAGCACTGTATTGCAGTTTCTTACATAAGTTACTGCATTGCAAGAAAATTCCATATCCGCTGTGATTATAACAGTCTTTTAAGAGGTTCTCTTTTACATGATTACTTTTTGTATGACTGGCATGACAAGGATGCTGCACACAAATGGCACGGTTTCCACCACGCAGCTGTAGCCCTGAAAAATGCCTCTAAGGATTTTGAACTCACTGACATTGAAATGGACATTATAGCAAAGCACATGTTTCCCCTTAATATTAAACTTCCAAGATATAAGGAAAGTTACATTGTAAGCCTTGCCGACAAAATATGTTCATCCTATGAGGTAATATGTAAGCGTGCATGCTACCGTTTTGAGTAAATTACTCATATTCCGTACCGCTATATATGCTGTTGGTAGGGTCTATGTTGCTGTTTATAAGGCTGTACATTAGATCTTCGTCTTCATCTGCATCAGATATGCTTGTTACATATCCACTTAAACCACTACACATATCTTCTAAATCCTCCTTTTCCCCTGTAAGGGCTAATGCATAGTATTTAGTTTCACCTTTATCCACCATATTTTTAATTTTTTTATAAAATTCCTCATATTCCGGATGTCCCAAAAAATTCAACACTTCAGGATGCTTTATCATAAAATCTAACCTTTCGGAAAAGCTGTCCTTTACGGTTTTCACATCTAATTCAGGACCTTCATCATAAACATAGCCATTTGCACTTCTATATATGAAGAAATTCTTTCCATTGTAAAAATATCCGTTACCTTTAAGAGTTAATCCGTCAACAGAATACATATTTGTATATCCCAAAGTCATTTCCTTTATGCTTCCCATACTTGACTGATCAATTCCTAAATATATACCTATTGGTGGATACTTGTCATTAATTTCATAAGGATAAACCCCCACCCATTTTATACATGTATTATCCTGATAATAATTTTCTTCAAGAAGTTTTTTAAGCTGCGTATCCCCTATCAGCTTATTAAGAGAGATAAAAATATTATAAATCTTATTCTTTTTCATTTTCTTCAAGGTTGCCTTAAGATTGCCGTAATCTTCATCATCCTCGTTTATGGACATAATCTCTCCATCATCTAAATAACTCCGAAATTCCGGTTTTTCAACTGTAAGAGCTTTTTCTAAGGTAATCCCCACATAAGGCTGAATATTTTTCGTTATACGATAATAATACTGGCCCTTTTTATTATCAATTTCTCCTAAATTTTCAAAATAAGGAATGTACTGTCCTTTATTGTGAAACTGAAAAAGAGTCTCATATCCTAACTGGGCATCTGTTTTTTCTGAATACAGGGTCTTGCTGTCAATATTCCATTTGCTGTAAGGATAGTTTTCCTGAGCCTTTTCCTTTTTTACATATTTAACCATAGGGTCAATTTTTATAACATATACTGCTATTGTCGTAACAATCATAGCTGCCATTATACAAGACAAAACCACAAAGGGAACATTAATTTTCTTATGTTCCCCTGTGGTTTCATCTATATTCTCATTATTTGATTTCTTACTTTCCGGCTCCTCCCGACTGTCATTTATTGTAACAACATCATCTTCAATAGACTTTTTATTCTCTGATTCATAGCCTTCATGGATGTTTTCCTTTGCTTCTTTACGTCTTTTTAACTCACTTTCCACAAATTCCTGTTCTTCTTTTGTTACCTGTCCCCAGTTATACTTTTCATAAAGCTCCTTAAAATCCATATGTCCCTCTCTTTTATCCTTTAGTCCCTAGACAACAATATTCTGTCATTATCAAATTCTTTCTGTTTCTTTGCAGAATACATTTTTATCATATCATCTATGGTCATATTTTCTCTCTCTTTGCCGGATAAATCAAGTATAATTTCCCCTGAGTCAAGCATTATGGTTCTTGAGCCTGTATTTAATGACTGATTTAGATTATGGGTAATCATCATAGTGGTAATATTATTTTCTGACACAATCTGCTTTGTTATTTCCATTACCCTTTTAGCCGTTGCCGGGTCAAGGGCTGCGGTATGCTCATCTAAAAGCAAAAGTTTTGGAATTGAAAGGGTACACATTAAAAGAGTAACCACCTGTCTCTGACCACCTGACAAAAGCCCGATTTTAGTTTTCATTCTGTCTTCTATGCCCATATTGTATCTTGCCAGATTTTCCCTGAAAAACTCAGCCTTTTTCTTTGTTAATGCTCTTGAAAAAGGTAATGAATGTTTTTGCGATCTTGTATAGGCTAACGCGAGATTTTCTTCAATAGTCATGTTAGGTGCCGTTCCTCTCATGGGGTCCTGAAAAACACGACCTATCATTTTTGCCCTGGCATGCTCACTTTTATATGTAATTTCTTCATTATCCAAAAATATATGTCCTGAATCCACAAGGAAGCTACCGCAAATTGCATTAAAAAGTGTACTTTTTCCTGCTCCGTTTGAGCCTACAACTGTAACAAATTCCCCATCCTCCAATGAAAGGGACATATTTTTTATGGCAACGTGTTCATTAACTGTTCCTTTGGCAAAAACCTTTGAAATATTCTTTACTTCTAACATTACATCTCCGCCTTTCTGCTTCTCTTTTCCGCAATTTTTTCCTTTATTGCAGGAATTGCAAGAGTAATGGCAACAATAAGTGCACATGTAAGCTTCATAAGATTTGCGCTTTTATCACCAAATAAATTCTGTCTTATAACAAATGCCACTATAAGCTTGTATATAACAGAACCTGTAACTGCTGAAATAACTCCTATGGCAGCGCCTCTTTTTCCAAATATTGCCTCACCAATAATTACTGCTGCTAATCCATAAATAAGAGTACCGTTAGAAGTATTTATGTCTGAATATCCAACGCTTTGTGATGCCATGGCTCCTGATAAACCAATTAATGCATTGGCAATCATAAGACCTATGATTTTGGTTATGTCAACATTTATTGATGATGCTCTTACCATATCAGGATTATCTCCTGTGGCTCTTATGCAAAGTCCCATATGGGTTTTAAAGAACCAGATAATTACAGCTATAACCAACACAACAATAATAAAACTTACCACAGCTTTTAACATACTTGTGTTAAACTGACCTGTTATTCCAAGCAATTCCTTTATTTTATCAAATATTGTTATTTTGCCGTAACTTAAGTTAGTTGTGGCTCCCTTGTCTGTTAATGAATAGCATACAAGATTAATGGAATATAATGCACTCATGGTTATTATTCCTGCTAATACCGGATGAACACTAAGCTTTGTCTGTAAACACCCCGTAATAAATCCTGCCAATGCACCGGCAACTATTCCTGCTAAAAGTGCCAGTGCCGGGTGTCCGTTTAAAGACACCAGCACCGATATAACTGCTCCAAAGCCGAAACTTCCTTCAGTTGTTAAATCCGGAATATCCAATATTCTAAGTGAAATATATATACCCATTGCCAGCAATCCATATATAAAGCAATCCGGCAGATTGGTTAAATAATATTGTAATTCTATCATTACTAAATCTCCTCATCCATTACTGAATTTCGTTAATATCATACTTTGTTTTAATCTGGTCTTTTGTAATACCAAGAGCTTTCATGGCATTGGTGTTTACTGAGCAATAATCAATTCCAACTACCTGTGAAGGAATATCTTTAACTTTCTTTCCGTCAAAGTAATCCATTGCCATATCTACTGTTTTTTTGCCAATTCCCTTATCGTCAATGGCAAGGGTTGCAAAACATCCTGAGGCAACTGTTGTAGCTGATGAACAATATGTTGGGATTTTCTTTTCATTGCAAATTTCTGCTAACTTTGTAACTCCGTCCTGAATAATTGAATCATTTGGTACGAAAATGGCATCTACACCTTCATTTATAAGAGCATTGGCTGCTGTTTCAATATCACTTGATGTAGGTGCTGTTTTTTCAACATATTCAATGTTCTTTGATTTTAAATATTCCTCAACCTGCTTAATTGTGTTTGTTGCATTGTCTTCATTGCCACTGTAAATAAGTCCGTATTTTTTAGCCGGTGTTGTATTTTGTGCTAAATCAATAATGTCTGATACCGGAATGGCATTTGATGTACCTGTGGCGTTTTTATCAGGACTATCCATATCTGATAAAACTCCTGCTGCAACCGGTGCTGAAACTGCACAGAAGAAAACCGGTGTGTCTGATTCTAAATTAACAAATGCCTGGGTAGGTGGTGTTGCAATGGTAAATACCATGTCATATGTTCCGTCTGTCATGTTATTGGCAATAGTTGAAAGGGTTGTAGCATCACCTGATGCACACTGATAATCAATTGTAGCTGTATCACTTGTGTATCCCTTGCTTGCTAACTCTTCTATGATTCCCTCTTTCATATCAGTAAAGGCACCATTTTCCACCATGGTTACGATACCGATTTTTTTCTTGTCTGCCTTTTGTGAGGCATCAGCTGATTTGTCATTGCTTCCGCAGCCTGTAAAAATTGTTGCTGCCATAGCGGTTGTTAATAAAATACTTAATACTCTTCCTTTTCTCATGTTCTTATCTCCTTATAAAAAAATATTTATTAACAGATAACCACCTATGTCATATAAGCTTAAGGAATTTTATACAATAAAAAAGTCCCTGACAGTAGGATTACTCTACTATCAAGGACGGATATTCATAAAATCATATTCCGCGGTGCCACCTTGATTCGCAATAAAAAATGCGCTCTCAACGGGTACTAACATACCCTGTGCAACTAACGTATGCCTTCACGTCACAAAATACTAACATAAATGCTTTGTTCTATGCCCTCTGCGGTCCATTTAGTAAGCTGCGTTCTGCAGGTTCTCAGCCTCCCTGCTCTCTGTAAGTGCACGATTTACTTTTATCTCCGCATCAACGGTTTCAATGGTCATCTTTAATTATGCGGCAATTATATCTCACATAATATTTCTCGTCAATATAAAATTTTATAGTCTTATAATAAACTTAAATTTATAAACCTAAAATACAAACTTTTCTACCACTTTGGCAATTCCATCTTCATTATTTGAATCTGTCACATAATCTGCCACCTGTTTTACTTCATCTACGGCATTTTCCATTGCCACACCTATGCCGGCATATTCAACCATGGAAATATCATTATAACCGTCACCACAGGCTATGGTATTCTCCTTTCTTATTTTAAGTTTATTTATAAGAACCTCTATGGATGCCGCCTTATCAATTCCTTTAGGCATAATTTCAATAAAATAATCTGCCGAACGGCTGATGCTTAATTGATTTTTGTACTTCCCGGCTAAGATCTGTTCATGTTTTGTGGCAATTTCCGGTGGTGCAGTCATTAACAGCTTATTGGGATTATATGTTACATATTCCTCCATATCCGTTTCATAAACAGGTATTTTATTTATAAAGGATTCCGTTTCAATGTATTTGTCCATTCTTGTTCCAACAATAATCCGTTTATCATCGTAGGTTATAAGCCCAATATCATTTTCTTTAGCATATTTTAACAATGGACTTATATACTTTCTGTCTAACACCTGTTCAAACACAACCTCGTTGGTTTTCGCATTTATAATTTTTCCACCGTTAAATGCCATAATATAGCCTCCGAATTTTTCCAGTTCCACAGCTTTTGCCACAGGTAAAATTCCGGGAGTTGGTCTTCCCGATGCCAAAACAACTATATGCCCTGCCTTTTGCATTTCTAAAAGTGCCTTTTGGGTAAGGGGCGTAACCTTCTTTTCATCGTTAGTTAATGTTCCATCTAAATCTAAAAAAATTATCTTTTTATCCATAAAATCCTCTTTAGTGTAGTTTTATTTTAATGATTCAAGCTTTCTCATGGCTTCTGACAGCATTTCCCCAGTAATAACATATGGATTATGCTCAATGTCCTTCATTACAACTGCTCCTTTTGCCAAATCATCTATCTGACTTTTTTCAAATTCCAAGTCCTCTAAACATGTAGGAAGTCCAACGGATTTATTGAAATTATATACTCTTTCAAAATCTTCCGTGTTTTGGTCTACCAGTAAAAGATTTAGCACTCCGTAACTTACCACCTCCCCATGAAGATGTTTTTTTTCAATATGAGGATATGATGTCATGGAATAAAATATTGCATGTGCCAATCCTGAATTGTAATGTACCGTATGCTCTGCAGTAAGATAAATAGATGCCAATGCAGTTGATACAATTATAGCCAAAACTACCTGCTCGTAGGCTTTTGACAGCTGATTATTACGGTTTGATTCCATTGCCTCTTTTCCGTACTCCATAATAGGCTCGTAACACATTTTGCTGTTATTTACCCCCATGGCAAAATAATGAGGAAGTACTTCTCCCTTTGAAGACATAACTGCCTCAAAATATTTGGCATAGGTATCTCCCATACCTGCCCATAAATATTTTTCCGGAGAATTAACGGTTATTTCCGTGTTAATAAATGCATGTACCGGCGGTGCAGGATAAAAGAAAGGCTCCTTAAAACGTCCGTCAGGATAATACATTATGGATACGCTGGTGCAAGCAGAGCAGTTAGAAGCAATAGTTGGAAAAGAAAATACCGGCTTGTTAATTTTTACTCCAAGGCACTTTCCTGTATCCGTGGATTTTCCTCCTCCAATGGCAAAAATCATATCTGCCTTTATAACTGCCGGATTTTCCATTAGCTTTTCTACATTCTCGTATGTTGCCTCTCCTCCATACCATAAAAAATCAATTATTTCCATGGAAGAATCTTTTATGGCTTCTAATATTTTGTCTTTAGCGGCAGCTAAGGCTTTATGTCCTCCTATTGCAACTATTTTATTTCCATATTTACCACATATCTCAGGTATTTCTTTATAAACGTCCTTTCCAATAGAATAACTTGGAAGATGTATGCTGTAATTTTCCATTTGGTTTTCTCCTTGATTATGTATTGCCCCCTCCCTTCGGTCAGCGGCATTTCGTCGAAAACATCCTTATAAATGAACTTCGTTCATTTGGTTTTCTCCTTGATTGTGTATTGCCCCCTCCCTTCGGTCAGCGGCATTTCGTCGAAAACATCCTTATAAATGAACTTCGTTCATTTGGTTTTCTCCTTGATTGTGTATTGCCCCCTCCCTTCGGTCAGCGGCATTTCGTCGAAAACATCCTTATAAATGAACTTCGTTCATTTGGTTTTCTCCTCTAATTTTATATGTTCTCTTATAACATCACATGAAGAAGCGAACAGCTTATTTTCCTCTTCTGTCAATTTTAACTCAATTATTTCTTCAATTCCGTTCCGTCCTATAATACAGGGAACACCGGCATTTACATTATTTTGACCATATTCTCCCTCTAACAATACTGATGCCGGAAGGACTCTGTGTTCGTTAGTTAGCACCGCCTTTGCCATATCTGCTAAGGCTGCTCCTATTCCAAATTCCGTGGAACCTTTTCCGTTAATTATGTCCATGCCTCTCATATGGGTGCATTCAGTAACCTTCTCTTCACTAAAATCTATGCACCGGTCACCATGTTCTTTAACGAATTTGTCATAAGCATCTCCATTAATTGTAAGGTGTGAAAAAGGTACCATAGAGGAGTCCCCATGTTCTCCCATTGCAAATCCAATTACACTGTGGGGGTCCACCTTGCACAAATCTGCCACTGTCCGCCTTGTTCTGGCAGTATCTAGTGACGTTCCCGTGCCAAACACCCTGTTTTTAGGAAGTCCTGTATGCTTTCTTACATAGTAGGCAATTATATCCGCAGGATTTGTTATTGTGATAATTATTCCCTTTATGTCTGTTTTATTTAAATTATCCACAACATCCTTTATACATTCAATTGATGCCCCTAATGTGTCAAGCCTGGTTTGTCCCGGAAGCCTTGGCACCCCTGCACTGATAACAATAATATCTGCATCTTCGCAGTCCCTGTAATCTCCCGTTCTGATAATCGGAGCTGATGGCAAAAAGCATACACTGTCTGCTAAATCCATTGCCTGACTTTTAGCCTTGACTTCATCCTTATCTATAAAAACTATTTCATCACAAATGTTTTGAAAGGACAGTGCCGCTGCACAGTGGGTTCCTACGTGACCTGCACCGATAATCACTATTTTTCTGTTGTATAACATAGTACCATCTCCTTTATATTTTCCCATTATACCTATTTTTTCTAGAAAAGAAATCTTAATGCGTTAAATATCCAGCCTAGATATTTATGCAGATTTTCTTTTTTCCCTGATATTTCCTTCATTTTCATTCCCTTAGGCAAATCCTTGTACTCACTAAGATTTTTTACTGTAGCTGCCTTTTCTTCGTATAAAAGCATATTATTTTTTAACTGCTTTGTAACTTCCCTGCTGTTAATGGCAAGCATTAATTCAGTGTCAATATAAGCACTTCTCATATCCATGTTAAATGAGCCTACTATTGCCATATCATCATCTATTGTCATGCTTTTTCCGTGATAGGAAATTCCTCCCTCATATTCCTTTATGGTCATTTTAGTGTCTATTATTTTTTCTTTGTTGCTCATGTAATCTATGGCACCAAAAAGATTTCCGTTATTTTCAGCAGAATTAAACATTATTGTGGTTTTATCCCCTATTTTAGACAAACCTTCATACATATAATCATCACATATAATGTAAGGAGTATGTATTTTAACTTCAGATTTTGCATTTTCAGCTAATTTCATTAAAGTGTAAAATACCACCGGCTCCTTTGAATATATTGTGGTTGGATTACTTATAAGGGTTATTTTATTAGTTTCATAAGTATTTTTTTCATAATTATACTCACTGCTTAAAAACTTATCATATTTTTCAGAGAGCGTTGTATAACGCTCCTTTAAGTAATCTCCTGCTTCCTTCACCTTTTTCTTTTTTGCTATTTTAGTGCTATTGTGAAATACACTGCAGCATTTTAATGAAGTAATATCCTTATAATATTTCTTTATCTGATATATGGAGCTGTCACTTTTTTCCTTCTTGTATTCAGTATTATATACTAAAACATCCCTGTCGTAATTTTTGTGTCCCTTATAGTCTCCAAGAAAATACCCAAATGTGTTCCGACCTCCAAGCATATACGCCTTATTGTCAGAAATCAGGTATTTATCGTGCATTCTCCCCAATCCCTTCCATGGAGTCAAAAGATTTATTTTGTTGTAAATAATGATTTTGATGTTAGGGTTAGAGCTTAAAGCATAGAAATAATTATTTCTCTCCATTCTAAGTTCTGAATTAAAGCCGTCAGCAAAAATTTCCACCTTAACTCCTCTGTTTGCCGCATCAAGAAGAGCTGACAGCATATCTTTTCCTGCCTCATCACTTCTAAAATCAAAGGTTGACATAACAATGTTATTTTTTGCATCCTTAATAAGCTTCAAACGCATTTTCAGGGCTTCTTCGTTGTCCTCAATAATTACTGCCCTGTCAACGCCCTTCTTATCGCTGTAAAAATTAGTATTTTCCACCTTTTTTTCAGTATCTTTAGTTATATTATTATGGATTAAGAACGGAGCAATGCCACCAATTACCAAATACACAATAAACAAAAGAAATACCACTGCAAAGGTTCTTATAACCCTTCTTACCTTGAATTTCTTTTTCTTTCTTTTTTGCCTGAAAACAGAATAAATGATACTTAATATTATTAAAATAAGTACAATAAAAATCCCTTTAACCACTTAAATCACCTTTTTTATTTTTAATGTTATCTGTACCATTATAATGCCTTTAGTGAATAATTAAAATACATTTTTCCATAGAAAAAAAACAGCGACATTTGCCACTGTTGTTTTTTTATTATGATAATTATATTATTTTCCTTCTACAGCCTTAAATGCTTCATCTAAATCTTCAATAATATCATCAATGTTTTCTGTACCAATTGAAAGTCTGATGGTATTTGGATTAATGTTCTGTTCTGCTAACTCCTCAGCTGTGCACTGGCTATGTGTTGTTGTTGCAGGATGAATAACTAATGACTTAACATCTGCAACGTTTGCAAGTAATGAGAACAGCTGTAAGTTATCAATAAACTTATGAGCTTCTTCCTGTCCGCCCTTGATGTCAAATGTAAAGATACTTGCACCGCCATTTGGGAAATATCTTTCGTAAAGTGCATGGTCAGGATGATCAGGTAATGATGGATGATTTACCTTTTCAACTAACGGATGATTTGATAAATATTCAACTACCTTCTTTGTATTTTCATTATGACGCTCAATTCTAAGAGATAATGTTTCTGTTCCCTGAAGTAATAAGAAAGCATTAAATGGTGAAATTGTTGCACCTGTATCTCTAAGTAAAATTGCTCTGATATATGTTGCAAATGCTGCAGGGCCTGCTGCCTCTGTAAACTTAACTCCATGATAGCTTGGGTTTGGCTCTGAAATTCCAGGATATCTGCCACTTGCAGCCCAGTCAAATGTACCGCCATCAACGATTACGCCACCAAGTGATGTACCATGTCCACCAATAAACTTAGTTGCTGAATGAACAACAATGTCTGCACCATGCTCAATTGGACGGATAAGGTATGGTGTACCAAATGTGTTATCCACTACTACAGGAAGTCCGTGCTTATGTGCGATTTCTGCAATGGCATCAATGTCAGGAATATCACTGTTAGGATTTCCTAATGTTTCAAGGTAAATTGCCTTTGTATTATCCTGAATTGCGCCTTCAACTTCTTCTAAGTTATGGGCATCTACAAATGTAGCTGTAATGCCATAGTTTGGTAATGTGTGAGCTAAAAGGTTTGATGTTCCACCGTAAATTGTCTTCTGGGCAACAATGTGTTCTCCGGCACCTGCTAATGCCTGAATTGTGTATGTAATTGCTGCTGCTCCTGATGCTACGGCTAAACCTGCAACACCACCTTCAAGCTTTGCGATTCTTTCTTCAAACACACCCTGAGTTGAGTTTGTTAATCTTCCGTAAATGTTTCCTGCGTCAGCTAATCCAAATCTTGCTGCTGCATGCTCTGAATTTCTAAACACATATGATGTTGTCTGGTAAATTGGAACTGCTCTTGCATCTGTTGCCGGATCCGGCTGTTCCTGTCCTACGTGTAACTGTAATGTTTCAAATTTATAATTTCTGTTGCTCATATTTATTCTCCTTCGATTTGTTTTTAGCTTATCTACACGTCTCTCAAAGACGTGCAGTTCGATTTCGCTTCGCTACCTTAGCATTTATCTACACGTCTCTCAAAGACGTGCAGTTCGATTTCGCTTCGCTACATCTCACTGTCGGGCTACGCCCTATATCAACCAAAAATCATTTTCGCTTACAAAAGCAAGCTTTTGACGCTTAATGATTTTATTTTTTCGATTATTCGTCTTTCAAAGACGTGCAGTTCGATTTCGCTTCGCTACATCTCACTGTCGGGCTACGCCCTATATCAACCAAAAATCATTTTCGCTTACAAAAGCAAGCTTTTGACGCTTAATGATTTTATTTTTTCGATTATTCGTCTTTCAAAGACGTGCAGTTCGATTTCGCTTTGCTTCATCTCACTGTCGGGCTGCGCCCTATATCAACCAAAAATCATTTTTGCTTACAAAAGCAAGCTTTTGACGCTTAATGATTTTTGGTGATGCACGTCTTTGCTTACGCAAAGAGTGCTGTGCTGTAGTATCTGTCTCCTGAGTCAGGTAATAATGCTACGATTACTTTTCCTTTGTTTTCAGGTCTCTTTGCTAATTCTTTTGCTGCGTATAATGCTGCTCCTGATGAAATTCCTACTAATACGCCTTCTGTTTTTGCAATGTTCTTCCCTTCTGCAAATGCGTCTTCGTTTGATACAGGAAATACTTCATCATATATCTTTGTATTTAAAACTTCCGGTACAAATCCGGCGCCAATACCCTGAATCTTGTGAGCTCCTGCTTTTCCTTCTGATAATACAGGGCTTGTTTGTGGTTCAACAGCTACAACCTTTACGTCAGGATTCTTTGACTTTAAGTATTCACCAACACCTGTAATTGTTCCGCCTGTACCAACACCGGCTACAAAAATATCAACCTTCCCATCTGTATCTTCCCAGATTTCAGGACCTGTTGTAAGTCTGTGTGCCTTTGGATTTGACGGATTTACAAACTGTCCTACAATTACTGAACCCGGTGTGTTTTCATGAATTTCTTCTGCCTTTGCAATGGCTCCCTTCATTCCCTTAGTTCCATCTGTAAGTACAATTTCTGCTCCATAGGCCTTGATAATGTTTCTTCTCTCAACACTCATTGTCTCCGGAATAGTAATTACTACTTTATATCCCTTTGCTGCTGCTATAGCTGCAATTCCGATTCCTGTATTTCCTGATGTTGGTTCAATAAGTGTTGCTCCCGGCTCAATCTCTCCACTTTCCTCTAAATCTAAAATCATCTGAAGAGCAATTCTGTCTTTAACGCTTCCTGCCGGATTGAAATATTCAAGCTTTGCTAAAATAGTAGCATCCGTTGCTCCAACACTTTCCTGATATTTTGTCACCTCTAATAATGGTGTATTTCCAACTAATTCTGCTGCACTTTTATTTATTTTTGCCATTTTTATATCCTCCAATAATTTAATAAGACTATTTACACATTCGATTTTTACCAATCACTTCTTCTTTACTAACCATCATGGAACAACAGTATGTCTTTCGCATGTTGTAATTATAAGCTGTCTTTGTCTTATTCATTATTCAAATCTCCTTTTCATTTATTCCCTATCTGTTTTGTAGGATATAAAGATATTATCATTTAATTCCTACATTGTCAATAGGATTTTTATATTTTTTTAAAAAATTTATATTTCATATATGTTTAGTATGTTTTAGTGTAAAAATAAAGCTTCTTTCGCCTGTTTTACGGCAAAAAGAAGCTTTATTTTAATTTTCATTTACATCTGTTTTTATAATGGTTCCACCACCAAGAACTGCATCTCCATCGTACAAAACAACGGACTGTCCCTTGGTTATAGCCCTGATTGCTTCATCAAATACAACCTTAACATCTCCATTTTCAAGTACCGATGCCGTACCCTTTGTAAGAGGCTGATGGTATCTTGTTCTTCCGCTTACCTTTACCGGCTCCTTAGGACTTTCCCCGGAAATCCAGTTAAAATCTGTAGCTATAAGTTCATTGGTATATAAATCCTTGTTTCTTCCAACAACAACTTCATTCGTTTCCGGTCTGATTTCCAAAACATAATGCTTTCCTTCCCGTTTTACATTAATGCCTTTTCTCTGACCTACTGTATATCTGTAATATCCGTTGTGTTTTCCTATGACTTTCCCGTTAACATCCAAAAAATTACCGGGACCTATTTTCTTATGGGAATACTGCTCTATAAACTTCTTATGATTTCCATCAGGAATAAAACATATATCCTGGCTGTCATGCTTTGCAGCATTTACCAGATGATGTTTTTCCGCAATCTCCCTTATTTCATCCTTTGTATACTCTCCAAGAGGAAAAATAGTATGTGCCAGCTGTTCCTGAGTCATATGGTACAATACATAGCTTTGATCCTTTGTATCATCAATTCCCTTAAGAAGCTGGTACTTTCCGGTGTTTTCATCAAACTTAACCCGGGCGTAATGTCCCGTAACTATAACATCACATCCTAATGCCTCTGCACGTCTGTACAACTCTGTAAATTTTAAATACCTGTTACAGTCAATACATGGATTAGGTGTCATTCCACATTTATAGCAATTGACAAATTTGTCAATAACCATTTCTTTAAATTCTGCCTTAAAGTTAAAAACGTAGTATGGTATTCCAACGTTAAATGCAACACTTCTTGCATCTTCAATATCACTTAATGAACAACAGGTTTTCTCTCTTGACATATTAATATCTTCATTGTCATAAAGCTTCATGGTAACACCTATTGTGTCATATCCGTTTTCCTTCATAAAAACCGCAGCAACACTGCTGTCTACGCCGCCGCTCATTGCAACTAAAGCCTTCTTCATTATCGTCATCTCCATCCACTAATAAAAGATAATTAACCAAGTTCTATCATTTTGTCAATACATGCCTTTGCCTTTAATCTTGTATCTTCATCAAGATTAATTTCCTCGCCACCAATTCCCTTGCAACAGTTAAGCACGTCTGTAAGGGTTGTTGCCTTCATGTTATGACAAATGCAGTCCTTTGACAACGGATGGAAAATCTTATCAGGACATTCCATCTGTAAATGGGTTACAATACTGTTTTCAGTTCCAATAATAAATTCCTTTGCCTGGCTGTTTTTGGCATAGCTCATAATTCCTGTAGTTGAACCTGCGTAATCTGACAATTCTACCACTTCCGGCTTACATTCAGGATGAACTAATACTAAAGCATCCGGCCATTTTTCCTTTGCACGTTTAACATCCTCTGAACCCATTCTTGCATGAGTCGGGCAGCCTCCGTTTAACAGCTTAAAGGTTTTCTCCGGTAGCTGCTGTGCTACCCACGCACCTAAATTGCAGTCAGGTATAAATAAGATTTTATCATTTTCTATTTTTTTGCAAATATTCACTGCTGATGAAGATGTAACGCAAACATCACAAATAGTCTTAAGGGAACTTGTTGTGTTAATATATGCCACCACAGTATAATCCGGATAGGATTTCTTAACCTGTTCAATTAAATCCTTGTCCATCATTTCTGCCATGGGACAGCCTGCGTCTGCATTTGACAGTATTACCTTTTTATCCGGTGAAAGAATCTTCACTGTTTCAGCCATAAATCTGACGCCGCACATAATTACTGTCTTAGCACTGGTCTTTGCAGCCTCTACTGAAAGCCCGAAGCTGTCTCCGGTAAAATCTGCCACCTCTAAAATCTCAGGATTCTGATAACAATGGGCTAAAATGCAAATATCCTTTTCCTTTTTTAACTTTAAAATTTCTTCCTGTAAATCTTTTATCATAAATTCACTCTTTCCTGTAAGCTAAAAGAAAAAATCCATGGCAAAAGATTTGTCTTTATTCGCTTTTAGCTTCTTTCTTTTTCTCGTAATCTTCAATAGCAGCCTTAATTGCTTCTTCTGCTAACACTGAACAGTGTAACTTATGAGCAGGCAATCCGTCAAGTGCTTCTGCAACTGCTTTGTTGGTAAGCTCTAATGCCTCTGATACAGGTTTTCCCTTTATCATTTCTGTTGCCATGGAACTGCTGGCAATTGCTGAGCCACATCCAAATGTATTAAACTTAACATCTGTAATGATTCCGTCATTAACCTTAATATATATTTTCATTATATCGCCACATTTTGCGTTTCCCACTTCACCTACGCCATCAGCATCTTCTATTTTTCCAACATTTCTAGGATTCATGAAATGATCCATAACCTTTTCACTATATAACATATTGACACCTCCAAAAATTAAATAATGTGCTTAATTTCACCTTTTTCCAGTTCATCCCAAACCGGTGAAATTCCTCTTAAATATTCAACAACGTTAGCTATTTCTTTTATCATGTAATCAATTTCTTCCATTGTATTATCACGGCAGATAGTAAGTCTCAAAGAACCATGAGCTATCTCGTGAGGTCTTCCAATAGCTAAAAGTACATGGCTTGGGTCAAGGGAACCTGATGTACACGCTGAACCTGAAGATGCGGCAATTCCCTTAGCATCTAATAATAACAATAATGACTCTCCTTCAATTCCTTCAAAGCAGAAATTTACATTTCCCGGAAGTCTCTTTTCTCTGTCACCATTTAAAATAGAATGACTGATTTTTTCCAAACCTTCAATAAGGTGATTTCTTAATTTAATTTCAATTTCTGCTGTTTCATCAATGGCTTTTGTTGCATCCATTAATGCTTTTGCCATACCTACAATAGCCGGAAGATTTTCAGTTCCTGCTCTTCTTCCTCTTTCCTGAGCTCCACCTTCTATTATATTTACCAGAGGAATATTCTTTCTTGCAAACAATACTCCAACACCTTTCGGTCCGTGGAATTTATGACCTGATAATGATAACATATCAATATTTTCTTTATTTACATCAATATGAAGATGTCCTGCTGCCTGAACAGCATCTGTGTGGAAAATTACCCCTTTCTCCTTACAGATTTTTCCGATTTCTGCTATAGGCTGGATAGTTCCAATTTCATTATTGGCATACATTATGGTAACAAGAGCTGTATCTTCTCTTATTGCCTTCTCCACATCCTCAGGTTTTACAATTCCACTTTCATCTATATCTAAAAGTGTAACCTCAAAGCCTTCTTTTTCTAATTTATTTAATGTGTGAAGCACTGCGTGATGTTCAATCTTAGTGGAAATAATATGCTTTTTATTCTTTCTTGCACCAAACTTTGCTGCTGAAATAATTGCCTGGTTATCAGCTTCGCTTCCACCTGATGTAAAATATATTTCCTTAAAATCAGCTCCTAGGCACTGTGCCACTTCAACTCTTGCCTTTTCTAATGCCTCTTTAGCCTTCTGTCCTACAGTATGAAGGCTTGATGGGTTACCATACACATTGTTCATAATGTCAACCATGGCATCAATAGCTGCCTGACTTGTCTTTGTTGTTGCCGCATTGTCAGCGTATATATACATAATGTTTCCTCCTTATTCCTATCTTTTTCATAGGAATTATACTTCATATAGTTTTATTTGTAAAGCCCTTTATTCATAATTGTTATAAAGGTATTATTTGCACTAATTTGACAGTTAATTCAATACATTCTTAGCAATATCAAAAAGATGTATCGCATTAATTAATCTCCTTAACCAATGCGGTACATCTCCTTAAAGTGAAATCTATAGAAAAACTATTTAAACTGATGTCCCTGAATCTGTAATCTCATACCACTTACATACCCACTAAAGAATAAATAACTACTCATGTCTGTCTTTACATTTTTGTAAGTCACTACCCTGTCTCCATTAAGAGTAGCTTTCGCAGCTTTAATGCATTTCTTATTAAGTCTGCCTTCATCGTATAACTTTAAAGCTTTCTTTAATGAACCGTTTCTTACAGGTCCGAACTGTCCCGGCTGATAAATAACCTTCTTTAACGTTCCCGGAAAATCCTTAGAACGCACACGGTTCATAATAACAATACCAACTGCTTTCTTTCCTGCATAACACTCTGAACCGGCTTCTGCATAAATAATAGCTGACATAAGTCTTAACTTCTGCTTATTGTAACGGTTCTTAACATTTACATTAATCTTAGCATATACAGAACCATCTGCCTTTGATGTTAACGTAATGGTTGTGGCACCTTTCTTAATACCTTTAACCGTTCCTGCTGCCGTAACTGTGGCAACCTTTGTATTATCTGAAACTATATTGTATAAACGCTTTAATTTTGCCTTCTTTATGCCTAAAGCCTTCGGGCTTGAAAAAGTGCTGTTTACCTTAACATTCTTTGAAACTGTAATCACATCATTTGTTTGAGAAACCGTAACTGTTTTTGCTTTATTATTAACACTTTTCGCCGACACACTTAAAGGACATAAAGTAACTATCATAAGGGACGCTAAAAGCAACCCGTATATTTTACTCTTCACCCTAACCTCCGTTTGTTACGAAATTATTACAATGTTTTCACAGTTGTTAATTATGCCGTAATTTTTGTAATTTGTCAATAAGGATTACGTAACACTTAATTAACACAAGAATACTTAAGCCTTAAATTATTTTATTTTTATGTTTTTATTTTTTTACATTTCCATCCATCAAGTCCTTCAAAGTGACATTTTCAAGGTAATCATCTATTACCTCATCTAACTGTTTCCACAATGGATATGTTACACACTTCTCCATTCTGTCACAGCTTCCCCCTTCTTCTAAACAAGAAACCGGTGCTAAGGTACCCTCCGCCAGTTTTATAATGGAACCTACACTGTATTCTGAAGGATCTTTAATTAATCTGTAGCCTCCTGCCTTTCCTCTTTGGCTTTTGACCATTTTTCCTCTATTAAGTATAGACACAATCATCTCAAGGTATTTCATGGATATCTGCTGTCTCTTTGCCACGTCCTTTAGGGAAACAAATCCTTCCTTGGAATTTTGTGCCAAATCTATCATAACCCTTAGAGCATAACGCCCTTTTGTTGAAATCATCATTTTAACTGCCTCCTTCTTTAATTCCTAGTATATAATAGGAATTAAAGAAAATCAATTGGTGTTTTTCCCTAACCTATAAGGCATTCTTCTTTTTGCCTACACTGTCAATAATTTTATTTCCACAAAAATATGTAACATATCCAATGATAATTCCCATAACAATTCCTCCTAAAATGTCTGTAGGGAAGTGTACATACAGGTATAATCTTGAGAAAGCCATAAGAGCGGTTATTGGAATAACTATTATTCCCCATTTTTTCCTATATAATGTAATAACTGTTGCTGCAATAGTTGAGGACAATGCATGTCCCGACGGAAATGAATAATCCTTTGGATTTGCAATAAGTAGATTAAAATCTGTATTTATCCAGCACGGTCTTGATCTCATAACCAGATTTTTTAATATTCCATTTCCTATTATAACTCCTAACAATAATCCAATAAGTACCAGCAATCCTGCTTTTTTATGTTTTTTGCTAATAAGCAGTCCTATGGCTATGGCAATCCAAATTATTCCCATTTCTCCTAACAATGTGAATTTACTCATAAATACATCTAAAAAATCACATTGCAAGTTTTCCTGTATCCAGTTTAAAACATTCCAATCCAATGACATAACAACCTCGCTTTTATATTTATGTTTATTATATATTTAATCACAAACCTATTGTCTTTGCAAATAAACATTTTCATATCTTTATTACGAAAACTTTAACTTTTTTTAATTTTATTGTTGACAAAACCATTGCCATATAGTATTATATGTCTTGCGTGTGACACGCACGAAACAATGCGCGAGTGGCTCAGTGGTGGAGCACCTCCTTGCCAAGGAGGGGGTCGCGGGTTCGATCCCCGTCTCGCGCTTTTCTTATGCAATAAAATGGGTACCTTAACAGGTGCCCATTTTTATTGCATAAGCGAGCCCAGTCCCGGGCTCGAAAGTTCGATTTCTCGGCTTCCGCCTCGGTCGTTGCTTCTTTGCTTCGCAAAGAGGTGTCCACAGGACACCCGCAACCCGTCTCGCGCTTTTTTTGCCTTTTTTTAAGGAATTTAGTGGTATTGGTTTTATTTATGTTGCATTTCGTGTTGCATAAGCGAGCCCAGTCCCGGGCTCGAAAGTTCGATTTCTCGGCTTCCGCCTCGGTCGTTGCTTCTTAGGAGTTTTTTGTGTTTGCACATATATATATGGAAAATCTTAAAATTAAAACACTTTCCTAAAAAATTAATCCCATATATAAAAATATAATACTAACAAATAACTCTTTACAAATGTACAATTTAAATAAATATTTAATCAAATGAAAGAGAGGTTTATGAAATGAAAAGGTTGAAGAAATTTGGTGCGATTATTTGTGCCATTGCAATGATAGTATCTTCGATTACATACTATCCAACAAACAATATAAGTGCAGCATCATTACCTAAGAAAGTATTAGGACTTGTTGCTGTTAGCAAAAGTGGTCCGGATACAATTGAAAATGCAATTATGTTTGCATGGGCAGGAGCCGATGACACAGCAAATGTAGATGGATATGATCCAACTGTTACAGCAACAGTCATTTATATTTACAAGGATGGAAAGTTAGTTACAAAGATTGGCAATGCTACAAAAGGCGGTGTAGTAGGTGGACTTTCAGCAGGTTCATATACAGCGCGGGCTGCAAATGTAAACAGCATGGGTGAGGGATCATTATCAGAAGAAGTTAGCTTTACAGTAACAGGAGCAACTCTTAATTACACATATCCTGTTAATTGCATAGGTCCAAAAACACCGGCGGGATTAAGTTATATTACAGGAAATCCGGAAGTTCCTGCTGACAATCCGGCGCAGGCAGACAATAAATTAGGTGTTGCATGGGCACCATCATCAGAAGCAAGTATTCCATCAGCAGATTCATCAGTTGTAGGTTACAATTTATATTTATTTGATGCAAAGACAGGTACACCTTACAGACGTGTATATGTGGACGGAATTACCAATTCAAATGTTATATTGGAAAGTGTATCGGCAGGTGAATATCTGGCATATTTATCAGCAGTGGATGCAGAAGGCAGAGAGTCAGCTTTGGCGGCAACATCATTTGGTCGGTCATCAAAGGTTACTGTTAAAGGTCAGTTTATAGATAATGCACAGTCATTTGACAAACCAAATCAGCCAACATTACCACTTGGACTTTCAATTTTAACAGAAGGTATAGACTATGGATTTACTATTGCATGGTCTAATGTGGCAGATTTAACAGGTCAGAGATTGAATCTTTTTGTAGATGGTGTTTGTATTAAGGTAGGAATCAATGGGGATGTGGCAAGTTACTATGAAAACAGACTTGCGACAGGTACATATGAAGTAGAAGTAAGATCACAGTATACAAGTAACAATGTAGAATCATTTGGATTAAAGAAAACTGTGTCAATTAAGGCAGACCCCGGACTCTCAGGAAGAACACCTGCAGAACTTGCAGATCCTGCATATTCAGAATACGAGGAACCAACTACAAATCCAACAACTACTGCAGAACCAACAACTACTGCAAAACCAACTTCAGAAAATGAAACAACACCAGTAGTTGAGACAACTCCATCAGTTGAGACAACACCTGAAATAGAAACTACAACTGAGAAAACAGAGACAACACCAGCAGTAGAAACTACAAAGCCACAGGAGTCAAATACAAATGCACAAACAACAACTAAAAAACAACCAAGTCAGACTACAAAAACATCATCTGTAAAGGTTGGAAAGA
This sequence comes from Eubacterium segne, assembly GCF_014287775.1. Taxonomy (NCBI): domain Bacteria; kingdom Bacillati; phylum Bacillota; class Clostridia; order Eubacteriales; family Eubacteriaceae; genus Eubacterium; species Eubacterium segne. Next base: position 14,848 of record NZ_JACOOZ010000012.1, on the reverse strand, counting down.
CAGTTGTTAAAAAAGCAATTAAAAAGAAAAATGCTAAGAAAATAAGTCTTACATTGAAGAGAGTTAAAGGCGCAACCAAGTACAAAGTACAGATTGCAAAAGATAAGAAGTTTAAAAAGACAATAGTGACAAAAACAACTAAGAAATTGACATATAGTGTATCAAATAGCAAGTTTAAAAAGGCTAAAAAATTGTATGCAAGAGCAAAAGCCATTGTTGTCAAAGGAAAGAAAACTTATCAGGGCAAATGGTCAAAGCCAAAGCAGGTTAAGATAAAAAAATAAAATTATAAACAGTTAAAAAGAAGGGAAAGCCAAAATCCGGTTTTCTCTTCTTTTTTAATGCTTGGAAGCAATACATTTGACACTAATGAAGCGTCAGACACCGATAAAGCAGTCATTAAAGCCTTATCTATTTAGCTAACAGTAACTACAATAAAAAAATGATGAAATGCCCAATATTCTCAACATAGATTTATTTTATTAAAACTTATGCTATAATTATACTAATGCTTTGATGTCAAAAGTTCTTTTAACACTCAAGATACAGATTGCCACTTGCCATATGCTCCTGCAATCCTCATATTAATACGAAAATAACGAAAAGGAATCATAAATGGAAAAGTCAGTTTTAAATCAAATATGTACGCTATATGATAGTTTTTTTGAAACAGAAAAGAAAATAGGCGATTATATTATCAGGAACCCCAAAGATATAGTGGATGTGACCGTTGGAGAACTGGCAGTTAAATGTCAGGTTAGCGAAGCTTCCATATCAAGATTTTGTAAAAAAATCGGGTTAAAAGGATTTCATCATTTGAAAATATCCATTGCAAAGGAACTGGTAAATAGAGAGGATAATGAAGAATACAGTAATGATATTTCAATAGACAACAAAAAACAGTCTCTGAAAAGTATTCTTGCCAATAAGGTTGCGGAATTAACCCAGACAGTTTCCATGATGGATACGGATAATCTTGATGAAATATTAAACAAAATCAATAATGCCAGAAGCGTGTTATTTGCAGCTGTGGGAAATACCATTCCCGTTGCAATGGACGGAGCCTATAAATTAAATCAAATTGGGATTCCTGCCATATCCACACCGGTTTTGGAAACACAACTTGCTTTCGTATAAGTGTATTGATGCGAAATTATATTTAATCATTTTACAGGAGGTTGGATTTATGAGAGAAATTAAATGGGCAGTACTTGGAACTGGAGTTATTGCAAATCAGATGGCTGAGGCTTTACAAAAGAACGGAAAAAGCATCTATTCAGTTGCTAACAGAACACATGAAAAGGCAGTTCAATTTGCGAAAAAATATAATATAGCCAAAGTATATGACAACATGAATGACGTATTTGATGATCCTGAGGTGGATGTGGTTTATATTACAACTCCTCACAATACACATATAGAATTTATGAAAAAGGCTATTAACCACGGAAAGCATATTCTGGTAGAAAAATCCATTACATTAAACAGCGATGAATTAAATGAAGCTTTGACGTTGGCTGATGAAAAGAATGTTGTTGTTGGAGAGGCAATGACAATATTCCATATGCCAATATATAAAGAGCTTAAAAGAATCATAGATTCCGGAACTTTAGGCAAGATAAATCTTATCACAATGAATTTTGGCAGTTTTAAGGAATACGACATGAACAATCGTTTCTTTAACAGAAATCTCGCCGGTGGAGCTATGCTGGATATAGGTGTTTATGCTCTTTCATTTATCAGATGGTTTATGGATTCTAAACCAACTAAGATTCTGTCTCAGGTAAAAACGGCACCAACCGGCGTGGATGAACAGGCCGGATTATTACTTATGAATAATGAAGGTCAGATGGCATCAGTTATGCTTTCACTTCATTCTAAACAACCTAAGAGAGGCATGATTTCCTGTGAAAAGGGATATATAGAAATTTTAGAATATCCAAGAGCCTGGGAGGCAACAATTACCGATGCAGAAACAGGTAAAACAGAAGTTATTAAAGCCGGTGAAAATGCAGACGCCCTTGCTTATGAGCTTGCTGATATGGAACGTGCAATAAACGGTGATACAGCGTGCATGCATCTTGAATATACAAAAGATGTTATGGAATTAATGACAGCCTTCAGAAAGGAATGGGGATTAAAATACCCTGAAGAAGAATAATTAAAATTTCCCTTAATATATAAAAATTCTTAACTGGCAGAACTGCATTGTGTATTGTCAACGCAGTTCTGTCATATTTATTTGTATAATCTCCACCACTAATAGTTTTTCATACATTTTTTTTCATTTATTACGACATTTATTACGACATTTATTACGACATATCCACTCAACTTTACCGACTTTCATTGGCACAACACCAAAACACAACGTTTGATATCCCCTAAAATATTTGTTATTATAAAAACATATATTTAAGTAGCAAAGAATGATAACGCTAGTGTTTTTAATATAAAAGGGCGACAGATATGGAGAAAAGAAAATTTTTATTTATAATACCGGTAATTATATTAATTTATATAATAAGTAATGTAGTCTCCATTTGCACCTACAGCAATGTTTATGAAGACAAAGAATGTGATGTGGCGATTGTATTAGGTGCGGCCTGTAATGATACAGAAGTATCTGAGGTGTACAAGCAAAGATTAAATCACGCTATTAAACTTTACAATGAAGGAAAAGTGAAGAAATTAATTGTTACCGGTGGAATAGGTGCGGGTAATACCAGAAGTGATGCTGATGTGGCAGCAGAATATTTGACTGAAAATAACATTCCCTTGGAAGATATATTTAAAGAAGATAAATCCACAATTACTCAGGAGAATTTAGAATACTCCAAAACAATAATGGATAATAATAAATTTAAAACAGCATTAATTGTAAGTGACCCACTGCATATGAAAAGGTCTATGTTATTATCAAAAGACTGTGACATAGATGCATTTTCGTCTCCTACCGACACCAGTGCATATAAAACCTTGAAATCAAAAATCCCCTTTGTAGCAAGAGAGACTTTTTTCTATATTGGTTATAAGTGGTATAAATTATTAAATTAAAGGATGCTCTTTCCCATTTGCAAAAACCCACTCCATGAAGTAAAATACTACTGTTTGTACAAATATATACATATGGAGAAATTTATGAACAGTTTAAAATTAAGACATTCACTACTTTTAATTCTTACAGCTTTTATATGGGGTGTTGCTTTTGTAGCCCAAAGTTCCGGTGGGGATGCATGTGGCCCGTATACCTTCAACTGCATCCGTTCGTTTATTGGCTCACTGGTACTTATTCCTGTTATTTTCTTTTTAAATAAGGGAAAAGGTAAGTCCGATAAAACCGAAAGAAAACTTTTAATTATTGGTGGTATTTGCTGCGGACTTGCATTGTCTCTGGCAAGCAATCTGCAACAACTTGGGTTATATCTTGGTGCATCTGCCGGTAAAGCCGGTTTTCTTACTGCCTGCTACATTCTGATTGTGCCTATACTTGGTCTTTTTCTAAAGAAAAAATGCGGTATTAATATTTGGATTGGGGTATGTCTCTCATTAGCAGGTTTATATCTTTTATGTGCCAAAGGTTCCTCTGGCTTTAATTTAGCAGATTTGCTACTGCTACTTTGTGCTTTTATTTTTTCATTACATATTTTAATTATTGATTATTTCTCACTTTTAGTAGATGGTGTTAAAATGTCCTGCATCCAGTTTTTCGTATGTGGAATCACATCAGCAGTGCCAATGTTTATTTTCGATATGAAACATTCAATAACAGGCATTTTCCAATGGATTCCACCTCTTATGACAGTTGATGTATGGATTCCTATTTTGTATGCCGGAATTTTCTCCTGCGGCGTAGCTTATACACTACAGATTATTGGACAAAAGGGTCTAAACCCTACTGTAGCCTCCCTTTTAATGAGTCTTGAATCAGTATTTTCAGTTATTGCAGGATGGATAATTTTAGGTCAGTCCATGGGTTCCCGTGAGTTAGCCGGATGCGGATTGATTTTTGTTGCCATAATTTTAGCCCAGTTACCTGCTCCCAATTTTAAAAAATATAAAAATTAATCTTTAAATAACTAAAGCCCTGCTGCAACGTCATTTATGATATTTGCAACGGGGCTTTATATTTACACAAAGGGATATTTTTCAATATAATAATCTGCAATTTCCCTTATCTTCATTTTATTACATTCAGATTTTTCATCTTCAACGGCAACCACCGTAAATCCCCCTGCTTTTGCCCCCATAACTCCTGTGAGAATATCCTCAAATACAACGCAATCCTTCTTTTCATGGTGAATACGTCTGGCGGCTTCCTCATATATGTCAGGAAAACCTTTGCCACGTTTTACCTCATCCACTGTTACAATTTCAGAAAAACAGTTAAGTATTCCTTCTCTTTCCAAAGTAGGCATAAATAACTCCCGATCTGAAGACGTAGCAACAGCCAGCTTCTTTCCCCCTTTAAAAAGGTGTGTGATATATTCCTTTGCTCCAGGCTTACATACTACTTTTTTTGCGTATTCTTCCTTTGCCATGTCAAACCATTCCCTTACCAGCTCTTCCGGTTTTTCCCCATGAAGATTAAACCGGTCAATGGTATAAACTGCCGCCTTGTAAGCCCCTAACGGAGAAATTGATTCCACATAATCCTCAGGGACATCATAGCCTCTATCTCCCAGGAATTTTATGTCAACCATATCCCATACCCATGAACTATCAAGAATGGTCCCATCTAAATCAAATATATAGCCCTTATAATTTTCATTAAATTTCATCTTATGCTCCATATTTTTTTATCAACTGCATTGTCCCTCATTACAATGCCATTAACATTGCACCTGTGTAATATCATATACTAAATTCCGGCAGGCTTCCAATAAAAAGATTTTATTTTACTATTTCTTCCATTTGGTCTAATAAATCACCAAACAGGTTAAGTGCCTGCTGTACCGGCTCTTTTTCAGCCATATTCACTCCTGCCATTTTAAGAAGGTCAATAGGATCCTTTGAACCGCCTCCTGTTAAAAACTTCATATAATCCTTAACAGCACTTTCCCCTTCATTCATTATTTTCTTAGAAAGGGCTATTGCCGCTGAAATTCCCGTTGCATATTGATAAACATAAAACGGATTATAGAAATGTGGTATTCTCGCCCATTCCAAAGCGATTTCATCGTCCGATACCATTTCTTCTCCAAAATATTCTTTATTTAAATTCAAATATGTTTCACAAAGAAGGTCACTTGTTAAAGTTTCTCCCTGCTCTACCATATGATGAGTTATTTTTTCAAACTCAGCAAACATTGTCTGACGATACAGCGTTCCCTTAAATTGCTCAAGAAAATGATTAATAAGATAAGCTTTCGTATCCCTGTCATCAGTGTTTTTCAGCAAATGATGTATTAAAAGTGACTCATTACATGTAGATGCCACCTCTGCCACAAAAATACGGTATCCTGCATTAATATATGGTTGTGTTGTATCGGAATAATATGAATGAAGAGCATGCCCCATTTCGTGTGCTAGAGTAAACACGTCATCAAGAGTTCCCTGATAGTTAAGCAACACATAAGGATGGGTTCCGTAAGCTCCCCAGGAATATGCCCCGCTTCTTTTTCCTTCATTTTCGTAAACGTCAATCCATCTGTTGTTAAAGCCTTCTTTTAACTTGGAAAGATAATCCTCACCCATAGGTTTTAGTGCTTCTAAAACCATTTCCTTTGCTTTTTCAAAAGGTATTTTATCCTTAGGTGCCTTAGCAATTGGAGCGTAAACATCATACATATGTAGTTCATCCACTCCAAGAATCTTCTTTCTTAATTTAACGTATCTGTGCATCAATCCCATGTTTTCGTGCACAACATCTATTAAATTATCATAAACTGACACCGGGATATTACTTCCATCAAGGTGCATTGCAAGGGATGAGGGATAATTTCTCACATCTGCATAAAAGCATGCCTGCTCAACATTTGCATTAAAGGTTGCCGCAATTGTATTTTTCATTTTGCCATAGGTATCATATAAAGCCTTAAAGGCATTTTTTCTAAGTTCTCTGTCCTCTCCCGCAAGAATTGGGACATAATTGCCATGGGTTATTTTGATTTCCTTATTGTCACTTCCCTTTACCACCGGGAAATCAATATCGGCACCATTGTACATTGAATAAATGTTGTCAGCTGCTGCCGCCATTTTTCTGCTTTTTGCCAAAATTTCTTCTGTCTTCTTATCAAGAGTATGAGCTTTTCCTCTCAATATTTCTCCCACATATCTCCGGTAATCGGCCAGCCTGTCATCCTGCATCCATGAAAGTAATGTATCTTCCTCCATTTCCAAAATTTCCGGTTCAAAAAAAGCTGATGCGCTTCCTATGTCTACTGTCAGTTTCTGTGCCTTTCCTGAATATGCCTGATACTTTGCCTCTGCCATATCCTGATGGTACTTTTGGTTTGAATATACATAAAGTCTTTCCACTAACAAATTTATCTCATCATTGAAATTAAAATATTCAATTAATTTTTCTTTATCCTTTGAAACTTCACCTGAAAAATCACTATAATGAGGAATCATCTTTGTTGCCTTTTCAAAGTCCTTTTCCCATGCCTCATCACTTATAAACATATCCTCCATTTTCCAGGTATCCTGAATTTTCTGTTCACTTCTCTTCATTTGGTTTCCTCCTCGTCTATTTTATTTAATGCCCTATCCTACAATAATCCCAGGCTTTTTAATACAAATATAATAGCGGTCAGGGTGAATGCAGAACATAGGGTTGTCAACACTACAACACTGCTTGTAAGAGTTCCTTCTGATTTCATGCTTTTTGCCATTATGTAACAACTTGGAGTAGTAGGGGATGTCAGCATAATAACCAGTGCCATCAGCTTCTCATCCCTGTATCCTAACCACACAGCTATTGGCAAAAATACCATTGCCCAGCCTATAAGTTTAAAAAACGTAGCAACAATGACAGGCTTTGCCTTTTTTATTGCCTTTCCAAATTCAAAACTGCCACCAATTGCCAAAAGTGCCAACGGAGTGGCTATTCTTGCAAAATTTCCTATGGTATTATCTATTATTTTAGGGAACTGCACCTTTGTTGCAGATAAAATAACCCCGGCAAAAATACTTAAAATAATAGGATTTGTTACTATTCCCTTTAAGGTGGTTAGTAAGGTTTTATCCTGACTTGCGCCTTTCTGCGGACATTCCACTGTTAAAACCAGAACTGCATAAACATTATAAAGTGGTACCGCCCCTAAAATCATCAGAGGCACCATTCCTGTGTCCCCATATATATTAAACACAAATGCGGCTCCTAACACTGCCGCACTACTTCGATATGAAGCCTGAACAAACTCACCAACAATTGTTTTATCCTTTACCAGCAATTTAGCTCCAACCCATGTGGCGAAGAAACATATTGACGTTACCACTGCACAATATACAACATACATTCCGTCAAATTTCTGCAGAAAATCATTGTTCATCATGTCCTGTATAAGTAAAGCCGGCAGGGTAATTGTAAAGTTAATTTTATTTGATGCCTTTATAAATCCTTCATTTATCCAGCCTATTTTTTTAAGTAAATATCCCACAACAATTACCAGAAAAACCGGAACTGTTGCATTTAAACTATAAATCAAGCTATTCATTTTCAATAACCTCTTTTTGCAAATTAGGATTTAATTCTCTCTGCTTTAACATTTCTATCTCAAATTTGTAGGGTGCATAGGATTTTTTATCGTTATCCGGATCCTTAATATATGGGGTCTCTAGAATTTTTGGAATATTTTCAAATTCCTTCATATAGACAATTTCCTTAAGAGTTTCAAATCCTATGTTTCCAAAGCCAATGTTTTCGTGTCTGTCTTTTGCTGCACCACAGGGATTTTTGCTGTCATTAATATGAAAAACCGCAATCTGGTCAGTTCCTATTACTTTGTCGAATTTCTCAAATGTTCCACTTAAATCATTTACCAAATCATATCCACTATCGTTTACATGGCATGTGTCAAAGCAGACACGGAGCTTATCGTTATATTTTACGCCATCATAAATTCTTGCAATTTCCTCAAAGTTTCTGCCTATCTCGCTTCCTTTTCCTGCCATGGTCTCTAATGCTATATATGCCTTTGTGTCTCTGCTAAGTACATTGTTTATGCCATTTATTATCTGCTTAATTCCTGCGTCAACACCTGCTCCAACGTGGGAGCCGGGATGTAAAACCATAACCTTACTTCCCATTTTTTCCGTTCTGTCTAATTCCGTAGCCAAAAACTTTTCTGCAATTTCATAGGTTTCAGGCTTAATGGTATTGCCTAAATTAATAATATATGGTGCATGAATTATAATATCTTCAATGCCGTTTTTTTGCATATATTCCCATGCTTCTTTTATCTTTAATTCACTTACATCTTTTCTTTTGGTATTTTGAGGTGCACCGGTATATGCCATAAAAACATTTGCTCCATAGGATTTTGCCTCCTTCGCCGAGCCAAGAAGCATATCCTTGCCACTCATCTTAACATGTGAACCTATTTTCAACATAACACTCTCCATAAAACCTTTATTTTGTAATTTTTATCCAATGGTATTTATCTAATAATATTAACCTTTTGCTTTCCCACTATACCACATATACTGTATTTTTTCTATTGCATTTGGTATAATCAAACCAATTTAAGTGACACCGTTTAAACATATTTTTATTTAACATTCGTCGTTTTTTCGGGAAAGGGGTTCTGTTATGACATTTATATTTGACATGAAAAAAAGTTATGCTATTTCAAAGGATTTAAGGGAAATTTGCACCAATATTTATGAAATCTGCAAAAACGAAAATCAATATATTCCCCAACTGTTTTTCGGAGAAAATGAGGCGTTATCTGTTTCATGTGATGATTCCGAATCGGTTTTATGTAATGGTTCAACCCCGGGTAGCTCTTCACCTGTTTCATATGATGATTCAAATCGGGTTAATCCGTTACCTGTTTTGTACTATGGCGTACATGAGGGAAAAACAGTAGGATTTTTAAGTGCTGACTTCTATAATAATGAAATTGTTGATATTTGTGGATATGTTCTTCCGAAGTACAGAAAACTAAATTTAATGTCATCTCTTTTAGACTCATTTTTAACTGATTATAATGACTTTTATATTTCAGCAATGTTAAATTCCAAGAATTCTACCGGTTGTGCTGTTTTGTCTCATTTAGGCTTTGAAAAAACTGCCACTGAATATATGATGAAGTTTTCATTATCTAGTGCCTGTTACAAAACACTTCCTAAATATGTGAAGATAGTTGACGGGAATTTAGAAAGTACCACTCAAAGTGTTAAATTTGAAATGGTCTCACAGGGTGCAACTGTTGGCAGCTGCCTTATTGAATTGTTTAATGACAGGACTGTATGTATTCATGATGTTCTGGTTTTTGATAAATACCGTGGTATGGGGTACGGCTTTAAAATGCTTGATGCTGTAATTTCTTATTTGTCCAAAGACCACACATATGTTTTGCTTCATGTAAGTGGTGACAACAAACCTGCCATTTCACTGTATAAGAAACTGGGGTTTGTGGTAGTTGACAGCGCTGAAATATATGAAATGTAGTTTTTAGGCTATGTTTTAATAGTTGATAATAGTTGATATTTGTTTTTCCTATTTTTCAATGGTACCAGCCCCCAAATATTCTAATATAACAAATGACCGCCGCATCTTAGCGACAGCCATTTATTCAGTGCTACCACATATCTATGGCAACCATTATTCAGCACAACACTACCACACATTACTGTGCATAGTCTACTTTTTCAAATAATCCCTTGTGATCCCAAGGCCAATACTTAAATACTGCTTTTGCAATTACATTCTCACGCTTTAAGTACGTATTGTTCCAGAATCTTGCATCACTGGAGTTATTTCTGTTATCACCAAGCATGAAATAACATCCCTCCGGAACCTGATATGTCAACTCTTCATCTGAACCATTTACATATACCCATTCTTCCGGAAGGTACGGTTCATCTAATGGTTTATCTGAATCGTTGATATAAATTTTTGCATCCTTAATAGTTACTTTCTCTCCCGGAAGTCCAATTACTCTCTTTACGTAGTACTTCTCATCCTTAGGACTGTTTTCATCATAATCAGGATTGATAAAAATAACAATGTCTCCTCTCTTAGGATCTGAGAGCCAATATGATGTTCTAAGTCCAATCATGCGGTCCCCTTTCATTATTGTATTCATCATAGAACCTGTAGGAACGTTGGCATTCATAATAATAAAATTGTTTATAACAAAGGCAATAACCACTGCCACAACAATTATTCTAATCCAGCTGAAAATCTCCTTCTTTACATTAATAGGTTCACTTTCCTGTTTCTTTCGAGGCTTTCCGTTCTCCTTAACTGAATCATCTGCCGGGTTAACAATCACGTCGTCCATCAGATTTTCATCTTCTACCTCTTCTGATTGGTAATTTCTGTTATCTTCCATTCCGTCACATTTCCTTTCGTCTTCCAATTTTTTTGACTTTTTTAGTATATAATCAATGGAATATATATGCAATAAATGTTCTGTTACAATTCTATTAACAAATTCTCTATTTTGTTAAAATTAATACTATTTTATGAAATTTGTTCTAATTTGGGCCTCCGGTTCCGGATGTACTATTCCCTTTTCCTTTCCTGCCTCAATGCATTTTAAAATCCATGCCATATTTCTTGCAATATTTCTTACAATCTGAAGGCCCTCTTCATCCCTTTTAACATCTTCCGGGGTGCTGCCATGAACCATAGGCCAGTAATTTCCATTAATTAGTGGCATATGGAAAAATTCAGGTATTTTGGCAATTTCATCTAATGCACTGGTTGTGCCGGCACGTCTTGCACTTACCACCATTGCAGCAGGTTTATATTTAAGATACTTTCCCGCACTCCATGATAATCTGTGAAGAAATCCCATCATGTTTCCACTAATAGAGGCATAATGTACCGGACTACCAAATACCACTGCGTCTGCCTGTTCAAGCTTTTTAGCTGCCTCAACTACCACTCCTCCATACACGCATTCTCCTGTAGTGCCACATCCGCCACAGCCCATACAGCCTCCCAGTGGTTTGCCTCCTACATGCATTATCTCTGTTTCAATTCCTTCTTCCTGTAAAACCTTTGCCATCTCACAAAGTGCCGTATATGTACATCCATTAGCTTTTGGACTTCCATTAAACATTAATACTTTCATTTAAATCTAACCTCCGGTTATTTTGAATAGACATAAATATGAGTTCTTTTCCCTTATTATTTTATTGTATTTATACAACTAAATCATTATAACATATATTTTTAAATATACAAAGGAACTGCCCACTTATTAATGTTATTATTTTTATTCTAAAAAAGGACATACCACATATGTGACATGCCCTTTTTATTAATATTATTTATTATGCAACGATTTTGCATAATAAATATCTGCTGCCTTAACCTTACCTCCACCCGGTGCCATATCAAAGCATCCGGGCATTGTAAGGCATATAACCATTACCATAAGAAAGGATATTATTTTCTTCTTCATCAATATCTATCCTCCCGAATATTTCAATTAAATCTCATTAGGAGTAACAACGGCACTGTTCCAGTTGTAATCAATTTCCTTATAAGATGGTGTAACAACAGATAAAATGTTATTGAACAGGTAATTGTGTGCACTTAAAGTGTTCATCATTAAATTCTTATACAAGTAATCTGCTGTATCATAAATTGATGTGCTCTGTGTCTTGCTGTAAATAACTGAGCCATCTTTTAATTTTGCATAAGCACGAACTGACATCTTTTCACTTAAGAAAGCTACCTGCTGCTTATCAAACTGTAATGTCATAGTATAACTTTCATAGTCTTCATCTCCGTTAATAGACATATCCATACGTCCCTTTTCAGTTGCTGCATAATCAAACACCTTGTTATTGCTGCTTCCTACAACCATATCACTTTCTGAAACATAACTTGAAAGTCCATATACTAAACCTAAGCTTTCAACTTCTGCATTAGGATCACTTACTGAATAAACTGTTCTAAATCCACCAAGAGTTGTACTAATCTGATATCCATCTACTCTGATATCCGCTGACTTAGCCGGTTTATCTGTAAATGTCATAGTCTTTGAGAATATATTGTTGCTTGTGTCTGACTCATCAACATCTCTTGTATCATTTACATGAGCAGAAACTGTATGTGTACCTGAAACAACCGTCCATGATTTCTTGGTATTTGGTCCTCCATTCATGGAAACAGTAACCTCTTCTCCCGGTTTCAACGGTCCGAAGAATGTATCACACCAGTTAACGACCTGTCCATCTACGGAAAGTGCAACACCATGCTTTGTATTTGATGCACTGGTTGCTGTACCCTGATTTTTAATCGTAACAGTAAATACTGCTTCTTCTCCTGTATAGTAATTCTTCTCTGTATCAATATCAGTAACAACCAAATCACACTTACCATACTCAGGTGCCTGAGTTGGTGCTTCAGTAGGTTTCTCTGTAGGCTTCTGTGTCGGTGCCAGGGTTGTTTCCTGTGGTGCGTTTTGGTCAGGTAATGAAATAGACATTCCGGTAATGTTTACACCACCCATGCCACATATAAGCTTAACTGTATTATTAGTTCCCGGATTTAAGTCAATGAAACATGTAGCCACGCCTGAATAATCACCCCATCCGGTAGTCTTGTTAAATTTCAGGAAATAGCCGTCACCTGCCTTGTCACCTGAACTTTTTACCAATGCAGTAGCTCCATCCGGTGTTCCATAGTATACGGTAAGCATAGCCTGACCGCCTTTTCCTCCGTTTACATTATTCCACTCAACATATGAGCCTTCATAATGAAGGTTTTCAATGGCATCCCCGCCTCTTGTGGCTCCACCACCAATTTGTGCATTTGCAATACTATAATCTGTCTTCTCTGTAAATTTAGCAGGATCCGGACTGCTGTTGCTTCCCGCTACATCTGCCGGATTAACATAATCTACGTTAGCAACACCTTCTTTTGTCTGTTTTACAGTCTGAATAGAACCGTCACTGTTGAACTTAACCTCATCAATACATACTGAACGTAATGTTCCATTTCCTGAAATTTCACAATTGTGATAGAAAAGATACCAATGACCCTTATATTCTGTTATAGAGCCATGAGTTGTATCACAACCTGTTCCTTCAAGAACAATTCCACCCTCTTTCCATGGTCCGTATGGTGAATTAGCAGTTGAATATCTCATAAGGTTCTGACCTGCTGTATTGTCTGCATACATTGCATAGTAAAGACCATCTTTCTTAAATACCCACATACCTTCATGGAAATCTGTAAGTGTCTGGTCAATTCTAACCGGCTCCTCTGCTAATGTCTGCATATCAGACTGCATTTTTGCCACATAACATGATGCTCCACCACCTGTGTAGAGATAGTATGAACCATCATCATCTTTAAATATACATGGATCAATACCTGTAACATAAGGTGAACCATCTTTTTTCTTTACATAACCATCATCCGCACACTTAAATCCACTTGCCGGGCTATTGCTCTTTGCAATACCGATTCTCCATGTGTTATTCCACGCATCCCCTGAACCTGTTGGATGCGGGAAATAAAAATAATATGTTCCGTTTTCATAAGCTGCATCCGGAGCCCACATAAATCCACCTTCTTCACGTCCCCATGATACATCGTCTGATGAAAGGATTTCTCCCTCATCTCTCCATGTAACCATGTTATCTGAAGAAAATACATGATACTTGTCCATTAAGTCACATCCTCTTGATGGGAAAATATCATGAGATGCATAAATGTAAATTCTTCCATCCTTTTCCCACACATGGGCAGATGGATCTGCCGTAAACATATTGGTAATAATTGGATTACCTGCATAGTAAGTTTTTTCATCAGCGTTTACTTCGGTTTTCTGTGCGGCATTAAATCCCCCCATCATGGTAATAACCATTACCATAACCAATAAAGCCGCTAACCCTTTCCTTCCTTTTTTCATCCTTTACTCATTGGCGTTCCTGCCAACTCCTCCTCTCTATATAATTATTTTATATGGTGTACAACACCCACCTGCATATATGCAGGATTTTTTCTCTCTAATATAACGCAACCTTACCAGCCAATTATATATTAATACAATGAGTTTTTCTATAAAAAAATTATACAAATAGACGGATTTTTTCTATTAATCTTTACTTTTTAGTGAATTTTGACTAAATATTTTTTATTTTATATTTATTTCTTCATTTCATTTTTCCTGTTCTTCTTTTTCAGAAATTGATAATTTTTCATATAGCTGATCTGTTTTAGATGCTACTCTTAAGCAGCAATACAATACAAAATTAATTAACACCACTATAATTATTCCTATAACAATTAATACTACTTTCATTTTTATCCTTTTTATTTTAGTGTTACCGGATATAGAAATTTTTATTTATTTTTAAGGGCGCACCTTCTTACTACTCTTATACATCCTATTATTAGGTCGTTGTACCTTAAAAGCCGGACAGTCCTTGACCATCCGGCTTCTTATTAGGCTGTCTGCCTCTCGGCTAGCTGCCTCTTTAATTCCTCTATTTCTTTTTCATATCTTTTACGTTCTTTTTCTATTTGGTTCTGCTTTTCATCCAGCTTCTCCTGCATTATCTTACGTTCAGTTTCTCTTCCTCTCGCTTCTCCTAATGCTTCCCCACTCATTCTTGCGTCATTCATCATGTCATCAATTGCCTTACACATATCCTGTCTCTCCTCCTTCTCTTCAACCTTTATGTTAATGTTTGCACATTCCCTGATTAC
>NZ_JACOOZ010000011.1:0-106228 GCF_014287775.1 Eubacterium segne | reverse complement strand
AGACCCCTTGAAGACGACGAGGTTGATAGGTCAGAGGTGGAAGTGCAGTAATGCATGGAGCTGACTGATACTAATAGGTCGAGGGCTTATCCATAAAGGAAGGAAGAGGAGTTATCCTCTGGATGTAAATTTCAGTATGTAGTTTTGAATGTACAATAAATAAAAAGTGAAAAAGCTTGGCTTTTTGACTTTTTTGTGTTATAGTACAATTGTTGGCCCGGTGGCTCAGCTGGTTAGAGCGCCGCCCTGTCACGGCGGAGGTCGTGGGTTCGAACCCCATCCGGGTCGCTAGTATATATAAGTTATACTGAGGAGGTTGAAAGCAACAGAAGCTAGCTTTCTCATCCTCTTTATTTTTTCTAAAAATTTGGGATCTTAGCTCAGCTGGGAGAGCATCTGCCTTACAAGCAGGGGGTCACAGGTTCGAGCCCTGTAGGTCCCACTAGTACTTTTAAGTACTGTGGTTAAAACTAAATATGCCGATGTGGCTCAATTGGCAGAGCAGCTGATTTGTAATCAGCAGGTTAACGGTTCGAGTCCGTTCATCGGCTTTCTTAGAAATTATTTCTAAGTTATGATGGGCAGATTCCCGAGTGGCCAAAGGGGACAGACTGTAAATCTGCTGCAACTTGCTTCGGTGGTTCGAATCCACCTCTGCCCATTATTTAATTAAATATCGCGGGGTGGAGCAGTCTGGAAGCTCGCCGGGCTCATAACCCGGAGGTCATAGGTTCAAATCCTATCCCCGCAACTCAATGCCCAGTTAGCTCAGTTGGTAGAGCAGAGGACTGAAAATCCTCGTGTCTCTGGTTCGATTCCGGAACTGGGCATTTTTATGTAAAAAAATAAGCAGGAAATACTGATTTATTATGAATCTTGTATTTTCTGTTTTTTTTATGTGATAATGGAAAAAAATATACTTTATGAAGTTTCTAATATATTTTCATTTTTTAGTTAAAGAAATATATTTCCAAAAGTCCAAACTGCTACTACCAAACACAAAACAACTACACTAGTTCTAATTATCAAAAGACTTTTATTATTTAGTGTAGGTTCTATCTTTTTTTTATAAAAATACGAACCTAAAATTAATATGATAAATATTATAGGTATGATTATTCTTAGTAATCCGTTTTTATAAATCAAATCTGTTACCTCTTTTCTAATTTATATACTGTATAAATGTAATGCCTGTGTAGATCGCGCGTAAGCATTACATTTTTTACTGTTTTTGCTTCAGTTTACTATAACACATACATCTGCAATTGCAAATAGTTCAGGGAGGTTTGTCAAATTATTAAGATTTTAAGAAAAAACAAACGTATAACAATATTAGTTTGATAATGTTCCTAAATCATAGTAGAATAAAGTGAAAACAAAAGTAGCGATTAGTGTTATACAGGTACGGAGAAAAGAATGAAGGAACATCAGGCAAGGGAATATATTTTCGAGGAAAAGGTAAAAAAATTATTGCAGGATAGCAGGTATATATCAATTATAGAGGAGGAGGTTCCGGGGCGTAGCGGATACCATGACATACATGCCTATGGTAGGATAAATGTGCCAACAGCATTTTTATATCCAGTGCGAATTATATGTCAGTATAAATATTATGCCAAAAACAGGGTAGAGTTAAATCATATAAGGGATTTTGGTGGCATAATGGCTGATATTTCAGAAAAAAATTATACCATAAAAGGCGAAGCAAAAAATATCCCGGATAGGTATACTTATTCGGGGTGCTTTTTTAGTGCCACGGCTTTTTCAAGAGATGCACAGGAATATGCATGGGCTCACAACATATTTATGGTGTCCTTAGAGCGAATAGGAGTTATGCAGCCTATACTTAAAAAAATTGATAATTTCGTGGCAGGGTTAAGCGAATCTACCATAAATAATATTACAAAACAGGAATTGTTAGAGGGGTACGAAAGAGAGGTAGAGGAAGAATCAGTTATGCCGGAGGCGGTAATTGGAATTGTAAACGGAGTATATCCGGTAATGATTATGGGAAAAAAGGATTGGCTTAAGCCGGTTTTGGAGGAAGCGGAAAATTCAGAGATAGGCAAGGTATACATTGACAGTGTTTACCGAAGTGAAAACCAGTTTGAGGCAAATTTTGAGCTTAATTTTATGGAGAGCAGTGGAGAGTTTTCAGTGCCTGTGGCGGTTTTGGAGAAGCTTATGGAAAGGGAAGATAACAACACAAGAGATCATGTAGTGTTTAACGTGGATATTCCATATGTTACAAAAAAAGGACGTAAAATATTTATATCAATGGAAGTTTTTGTGGAAGGATTTAACAGGGGCGATTATACAAATAAGCAAATAAGCTTTTTTCAGCTATAAGGTATAGTTACTTATAAAAAGGAATAGAAAATGAGTCACATATTGTACGATAAATTAATAGAATACGGAAAAAATGGCAAATATCCCTTTCATATGCCGGGACATAAGCGAAATGACAGCATGCTTTCAGGAATGGATCCCTTCGATATTGATATTACTGAAATAGTGGATTTTGATAATCTCCATCATCCTCAGGGCATTATAAAAGAGGCAATGGATAGGGCAGCGTCCTACTATGGAACAGATAGAACATGGTTTTTAATTAATGGAAGTTCCTGTGGAATTTTAGCTGCCATAAATGCAGTGACAGATATTGGGGATAAAATAATAATAGGAAGAAATTGTCATAAAGCGGTGTATAACGCCATGACAATTAGAAATCTTAAAGGAGAATATTTTTATCCGGAATATGTTAGTGAACTGGGAATAAACGGAGGATATAATCCTGAAATATTAGAAAAACTGCTAAGGGAGAACAAAGACACAAAGGCAGTGGTTATAACATCCCCCACCTACGATGGGATAGTATCTGATATTGAAAAAATAGCAGAAATTACCCATAAATACGGGGCGGTGTTAATTGTTGATGAGGCTCATGGAGCACATTTTAGAATAAGTGATAAGCTTCCGACACCGGCGTACAAATTAGGGGCAGACCTGGTTATAGAAAGTGTTCACAAAACATTGCCGTCCATGACACAGACAGCGGTTTTGCACAAATGTGGCAACAGGGTAAAAGAAGAAGAAGTGGAGAAATCACTGGGAATTTACCAGTCATCAAGCCCTTCCTATGTGCTTATGGCATCTATTGACAGGTGTATTGATGTTATTGAAAATTATGGTGATAACTTCATGGGAAAATTGTTAATAGCCCTTAATAATTTCAGAAGCAATGTTAATAAATTAAAAAGCTTTTATGTGCCGGGAAAGGAAATTGTAGGAAAGTTTTCCGTATATGATATGGATCCTACAAAGCTGGTAATATGCATAAAAGCACAGGCAGGGGATGGAAAATGGCTTTCAGATATATTAAGGAAACACTATGGATTTGAAATGGAAATGGAAGCACCGGAATATGTTCTGGGAATTACAGGTATATGTGATGATTTAAGCCAGATACAAAGACTTTATGAAAGTTTGAAAGAAATAGACAGCAGTATTAGTTATAAGGAAAAGACCTGTGACGCAGCAGAATTTGAACTTACAAGAAATGACAGGGCAATGTCTGTTTATGAGGCACAGAAATCAGAAAGTGTACCGGTTAAAATAGAAGAGGCACAGGGAAAAGTTTCAGGGGAGTTTCTTTATTTATACCCACCGGGAATCCCTCTTTTAGTGCCGGGGGAAGTTATTTCCCATAAATTAATTAGTCATGTAAAAGAATTTAAGAAAATGAATATGAACATTAACGGATTAGCAGATATGGAAAATAAATACATTAAGGTTATTAAATAGATTAAGAGGAAGTAAAATGGCAAAGATTTTTTTTGTGTTGGGAAAAAGCTGTAGCGGGAAGGATACAATTTTTAAGAAGTTAAAGGAAGACAGGGAATTAAATTTAAATACTGTAACAGGTTACACCACAAGACCCATGAGAGAAGGGGAAATTAACGGTGTGGAGTATTTTTTTGTAAATAATGAGGAACTTGAGGCTTTAAAAAATCAGGGAAAAGTAATAGAGTGCAGGGATTACAACACTGTTTACGGAGTTTGGAGTTATTTTACGGTGGATGACGGACAGATTAATCTTGAAAAAGGAAATTATTTGTACATAGGAACACTGGAATCCTATGAGCAGATGGTTAGATACTACGGAAAAGAGGTAGTTGTTCCTATTTATGTGGAAGTGGAAACAGGAGAAAGGCTGACAAGAGCCGTAAATAGGGAGAGACAGCAGGAAAATCCTAAATATACAGAGCTTTGCAGAAGATTTCTGGCAGATGAAGAAGATTTTTGCGAGGAAAATATAAAAAAAGCGGGAATCAAAAAGAGATATGAAAATAACAGTCTGGAAAGATGCATAGAAGAGATAGTTGAAGATATTCGTGATTTTATGGTATTATAAAAGGTGGGTTTGTGTCAGATAATATTTAGCTCAAACCTTAATGTGCAAATTCATTTTTAAGATAGGAGCGAAATATGGAGTCAGGAAGGATTCTTGGACAAAACCATATAATTAAACATTTTGAAAATGCCATAAAAATGGGAAAAATATCCCATGCCTATATTATAAATGGTGAGGCAGGTTCAGGAAAAATGAAGCTGGCAGTTCATTTTGCCAAGGCACTTCAATGTGAAGCCAATAATCCTGATGCAGCTGATGGAAATATGCAGTTTGATTTTGGAGAAGGCACAGGGGAAAAGAAGAAAATTACCGGAGTTGCCTGTGGACATTGTAAATCCTGTCACCAGACAGATTCGGGAAACCAGCCGGACATAAAATATGTAACTCACGAGAAATCAGGTATAGGCGTAGATGAAATAAGAGACCAGATTAACAATGATATTGATATAAAGCCCTATAGTAGCAGATACAAAATTTATATTGTTCCTGATAGTGAAAAAATGACGGTGCAGGCGCAAAATGCCCTGTTAAAAACCATTGAGGAGCCACCGGAATATGCAATAATTATTTTGCTGACAACTAATGCAGATATGTTTCTTCAAACAATATTGTCAAGATGTGTACTGCTAAACATAAGGCCGGTAAAGGAAGAGACCATTAGAAATCAGTTAATGTCTGAGTATGGCATTGGAAATTATGAGGCTAATGTGGCAGCGGTTTTTGCCAATGGTAATCCGGGAAAAGCCATAAAGCTGGCTACATCTGAGGATTTTAAGGAATTAAAGCAGCAGGTGGTAGGCACACTTCTTTCTTTAGAGAAAGGCGGAATGGACATTATAACCCAGAGGGTTAAGGAAGCAGGCAGTTTTAAAAATCAGATAGATGATTATTTCGGGCTGATGCAAACGTGGTTCAGGGATGTACTTTTGTACAAGGCTACGGGAGATACGGAAAAACTTATTTTTCAGGATGATTATCACGAAATTGTGGAAATGTCAGAAAAAATATCATATTTTCATATAAATATTATTTTAAAATCAATAGACCAGGCATGGAACAGAATTAAATCAAATGTTAATTTTGATATTACCATGGAGGTATTGTTTTTATCGATAAAAGAAAGGATAAAAAAATGATAAAAGTTATTGGAGTCAGATTTAGACAGGCAGGAAAAATTTACAATTTTGATCCGGCAGAGTTGGAAATAAAAAAAGGAGACCATGTTATAGTGGAAACAGCAAGAGGCGTAGAGTATGGCTATGTTGTTTTTGGCGTAAAGGAGGAAAAGGAAGAAGATGTGGTTATGCCTTTAAAAACTGTTATAAGGGTGGCAACACCGGAGGACGACCAAAAGGCACAGGAAAATATTGAGAAGGGCAAAAAGGCATTCAAAATATGTAAGGAAAAAATTGCAAAGCACGGCCTTGAAATGAAATTAATAGATTCAGAGTATACTTTTGACAACAATAAAGTTTTATTTTATTTCACAGCTGACGGAAGAATTGACTTTAGAGAGTTAGTAAAGGATTTAGCTTCGGTTTTCAAAACAAGAATTGAGTTAAGACAGGTGGGAGTGAGAGATGAGGCAAAAATGTTAGGCGGCATAGGAATGTGTGGAAGACCACTGTGCTGCAATACTTATTTGTCAGAGTTTATACCTGTTTCAATTAAGATGGCTAAGGAGCAGAATTTGTCACTTAATCCCACAAAGATTTCCGGAATATGCGGAAGACTTATGTGCTGTCTTAAAAACGAGCAGGAGGCTTATGAACACTTAAATTCTAACCTTCCAAATGTGGGAGAAACTGTTAAAACCTTTGACGGATTTAAAGGGGAGGTTGCAAGTGTCAACGTTTTAAGACAGAAGGTTAAAATTGTTATTGAACAAAATGATGAGAGGGAAATCAGGGAGTATTCTGTAAACGAGCTTAAGTTTAAGCCTAAGAAAAAGAAGTTTGATTTGGCAGCAGATGAACTTAAGGAACTTAAAGGACTTGAGGATACAGAAAGTTCAAAATTGGACTAATGGGAATAAATTTATGGAACTAAAAGGAAATGAACGCATTGTGGACTTAGAGCGAAACGGCTATTGTATAATTCAGGACAGGGAAAGATTCTGTTTTGGCATTGATGCTGTTTTACTTACCGGATTTGCCGCAGTAAAAAAAGGGGAAAAGGTGCTGGATTTAGGAACGGGAACAGGCATTATTCCTATACTTTTAGAGGCAAAGACAGAAGGAATGCATTTTACCGGTCTGGAAATTCAGGAAGAAAGTGCGGACATGGCAAGGCGAAGCGTTATGCTTAATAATATTGCAGATAAAATCGATGTGGTAACCGGGGACATAAAGGAAGCGGGAGAGATTTTTGGAAAAGCATCCTTTGACGTGGTGACTACTAATCCACCATATATGACAGAAAATCACGGACTTAAAAATCCTGAAGAGCCAAAGGCAATAGCAAGACATGAAATTAAATGTACCTTAGAGGATGTTGTCAGGGAAAGTGCTAAGGTTTTAAAGCCCGGTGGAAGATTTTATATGGTTCACAGACCCAGAAGGTTAGTGGACATTATTGAGATTATGAGAAAATATAGAATTGAGCCTAAGCGTATAAGAATGGTACATCCTTTTTCAGACAGAGAAGCCAATATGGTTTTAATTGAGGGAAGAAGGGGAGAGAGACCTATGATGAAGGTGGAACCTCCTATTGTTGTTTATAAGGAACAGGGCGTGTATTCTGATGAAATCCATGAGATATATGGTTTTTAATGTTTTAAGTAAGGAAGAAAAATGGCAGGAAAATTATATTTGTGTGCTACACCAATAGGAAATTTAGAAGATATTACTTACAGGGTGGTGAGAACCCTTAAGGAAGTGGATATTATTGGTGCGGAGGATACCAGAAACAGCATAAAGTTATTAAATCATTTTGATATAAAAACACCTATGACCAGTTATCATGAATTTAATAAATATGATAAGGCAAAGGTTTTGGTGCAGGAAATGTTAGATGGAAAAAATGTGGCATTAATAACTGATGCAGGAACGCCGGGAATATCAGACCCGGGAGAGGAACTTGTAAGACAGTGCTATGAGGCAGGGGTGGAAGTAACTTCACTTCCCGGTGCGGCAGCATGTATTACAGCTCTTACCATGTCAGGGCAGAAAACAAGGAGATTTTGTTTTGAGGCATTTTTGCCAAAGGATAAAAAGGAAAAATCAAGAGTTTTGGAGAGCCTTAAGGAGGAAACCAGGACTATTATTATATATGAAGCACCTCACAGATTACTTAAGACTTTAAAGGAATTAATGGATGTATTAGGTGACAGACCACTTACGGTATGCAGGGAACTGACAAAAAAGTATGAGGAAGCTTTTCAGACAACTTTCTCAGAATTAATAGAGAAATATTCCAATACAGATATAAAGGGAGAGTTTGTTTTAGTAATTGCAGGAAAACCTGAAGAGGAATTAATAGAAGAAAAGCGCAGGCAGTGGGAAAAAATGAGTGTTCAGGAGCATGTTGAATATTATGTAAACCAAGGTCGGGACAAAAAAGAAGCCATGAAGCTTGCGGCAAAGGATAGAGGCGTGTCTAAGAGAGACATTTATAATGAATGTAACAGATAGGATAAGGAGTAGTTTATGAACAAATGGGCAAGGAAGTTTGTTGCGGGAATTTTAGCAGCAGCTATGATTTTATCAGTTTACACACCGGGATATGTAAAAGGTGCAGAGGAAGAAAATCTGGGAACAGTTACCTTTGACATAGAAAGAATGACTATTGGTCAGGGCTTTTACATGGAGCCTGTTAAGGTGGAAATAAAGGCAGGAGATAATGTAAAGACGATTTTTAAAAGAGCCCTTAAGGGTATGGGAGGAACTTATACAGCTACAGGGGTAAAGACTTTTTATCTTAAGACCATAAATAATGCAGATGCAGGAACGGTGAATATTCCAAAAGAAATTTCAGCCATGCCTGATTACTCATATACATATGTGGGAAGTGACGGTGAGGAGCATAGCGTTTCTTATAAGGCACCTACAAGTAGTGTAAATATAGGAAATCAGTTGGAAAATAATGCATTAGGTGAATATTCATATGGCGAAATGGCAGGATGGATGTTCACCATCAACAATGAGCCGGCAAGTGAATCAGTTAATTACATACCGGTAAAAGATGGAGATGTTATACGACTTCAGTTTTCAGTTTATGGTTATGGAGCTGATTTAGGATATGATACGGAAAGCTACACCGGTATTCCTAAACTCCAGATGGCTAACAGGGATGCACTTTTAAAGGAAGTGGCGGAAACTAACGAAAAGAAAGATTACTGGATGGCATATCCAAATGTTAAATCAGCATATGATAAGGCGTTTCAGGTAGCAAAGGAGTACAATCCTACACAAAAGAATGTGGATAATGCTTTGGCAGCATTGCAGGGAGCAAAGAAGAAACCCACATATCCTACAGTGAAAACCGCTTCCATAAAAACAGTTAAAAATGTTAGAAAGTACAAGGCTAAAATTTATGTAAACCAAGCATCAGGAGCAACAGGATATCAGTACAAATATTCCGTAAGCAAAAGCTTTAAAAAATCAGTAGTAAAGACCACATCAAAAACATATATAACAACAAAGAAATTAAAGAAAAAACAGGTATGCTATGTGAAGGTCCGTGGTTACAGAGTGGTTAACGGAGTTCGTATATATGGCAAATGGAGTAAGGTTAAAACCGTAAGGATAAAGAAATAATCAGCTATTTAAGTTACAAAATGAAGGAGTTATACAAATATGAAAAAAAGGATTGTCTGTGTAATAATGATATTATTGCTAATAAGTACAGTACCTGTATGTGGGGCAACTGCATTAACAAAGGCTCAGACAGATAAGTATTTGTATGACATTTCATATTATGAGCAATATAATATAACAAAACCTTCCTATGGAAGTGTAGGCGGGGAATGGATGGTAATGGGGCTTGCCAGATATGGAGCCGTTACCCGGGAAACTCTTTCTACATACAAAAGCAATTTAAAGGCATATGTGAAATCCTGTAACGGACAGTTATCTTCCAGAAAATATACGGAGTATGCAAGGGTTGTTATTGCACTAACAGCTATAGAGGAAAATCCGGAAAATTTTGCAGGATATAATCTCGTAAGACCATTAGCTGAATATGACAGGCTTATTAGTCAGGGATTAAATGGTATTATTTATGGATTAATTGCCCTTGATTGTGGAAATTATGATATTCCAAAGCCTGAGAAAAATTACACCGGAGAGGTTACAACAAGGGAAAAGCTGGTTAAGACTATTTTAAACAACCAAAAATCCGATGGAGGCTGGAATTTTAGTGGCACAAAAGCTGACACAGATATGACAGCTATGGCAATTCAGGCACTAGCTCCATATATGAGTGAAGAAAGGGTAAAAAAAGCTGTGGACAAGGCAGTGGACTGCCTTGGAGAATTGCAGCAAAGTGATGGAGGATATGCTACATCTAATGTTAAAAACTGTGAAAGTACGGCACAGGTTTTAACGGCAATTTCCACCATAAATGTAAGTGTAAAGGATTCAAGGTTTATAAAAAACGGAAATTCCGTAATAGATGGTTTAATGAAATATTATAAAAATGGTGGATTTAGTCATGCTCAGGGAGGAATGATAAATCAGATGTCCACGGAACAGGCGATGTATGCTTTAACTGCCTATTATAGAAATATTTCAGGAATGAACAGACTTTTTGATATGTCTGACGGAATTACCTACAAAAGCATTGAAATAAAAAAAGCAGATAATTCAAGGGAAAATATCGAAAATAAAAATAACAAAAATAACAGGTCAGGAAACAAAAATTCAAAAAGTTCTAAAACCGTGAAAAAAATAAACAATACAACAACCTATTATCAGGAAAAAACGTTGCCGGAAACAACAACAATTAAAAAGTCAAAGAAAAAAGGAAAAAAAACTGTGGAAAATGAAACCATAGTAGAAACTGAAATTGAAACGAAAAAAGATGGAGAAACGATAGTTGTTACTAAAATAGTTGAGGAAACAACGGAAAACAGTAGTAGTGAGGAAAAACAAAAGAATAATAATGGAATAATTATTTTGCTGGGAGCCATAGTTATAGTGGCAGCAGGAACGGTAATAATTATAAAAAAAGAAAAAGTAGCTAAAAGCCATAAGTAGTGGTTTTTAGCTACTTTTTGTTATGATAACTTAATAACATTATTGGCAAATTCAGCCCAGTATTCGGAAACCTTGCCTATAAACTTAACTTCGTCAAAGTCGGAATTGCCAAGGGTACGTCTTACTTCACGGGTAAAGAAACTGTTATCTCTCTTAAGCTCATAAGGAAGCCTGTGCCATTCTAAAACACGTATTTTAGTGGCAAGGGCGTTAAAGTATTCACGGTTATATGTATCCTTAAATGCCGTAACTAAAATAGTTATGTCATTATCGAAAAAGTTTACATTATCAAGATATTCATTTAATAGGTCATAAAAAGTTTTGCCATTGGTGTCAATATCCACAATAACAAGAGTCTGCTTTTTGTAATTTTTTAGGGTATTAACAGCAATTGGCGTATTTTTGTTTCGCAGTATGGTATTTACAATACGCTGACAGCTTTCACCATCTTCACCTTCTAATGACTTTTTCATTAATTCATAATAATTTTCTCCGTAATATTCCATGTACTGCTCAGGATCATTGCAAATGGCAGTAAGGGAAGCAGCTATTAAATCCACATCGGATGTTGCATATCCCGGAAGCTTCTTTGCAGGAATGTAAAGTCCACGGCTTTTCCTGTAATCCTTGTAGTCAGGAAGATAGAAAAGTATAGGTCGCTGTGTAATTAAAAAATCATAAAAAATTGCAGAATAATCTGTAACTAAAACATCTGTAACAGTAAGAAGTTCACTGGTATCAATTGTAAAAGGAACTAAAAACTTACTTAAATCAGGGTCTTTTGCCAATGCTTCGTACAAATAATAGTGAACCCTGAGACAAATCTGATACCGGGTTTCATCAATGGCGCCGGACATTTTTGAAATGGCATCTTTAATGCCATCTAAATTAAAGTCAACGGAATTAACATTTCCACGCCATGTAGGAGCATATAAAATGATTTTTTTATTAGTGTCAAAACCGCAATTCTCCAACCGCTTATACACAACTGCGGTATTGGAATTTAAAATAGTATCGATTCTGGGATATCCTAATTCAAGAATCTTTCCCTGAAAAATTCCCTCTAACATAAAGGCATGCTTGTACAATGTGTCTGTCATAAAACGGTTGGCAGACAACAGATAATCAGCCATAAGGAAGTTGCGGACTAAATCCTTGCTGTTTTCCACAGGCTGGGAATGATTATCATAGCCTACGTGCTTAAAAGGAATGCCACAACATGTATTTATGTAAACCTGATCAACTCTTTTTTCAAAGAAATAATCAAAGTAAGAGTTGGTTATTAAATATTTACATGTGGCTAAATATTTGTAGTAATCATCAGAGCCTTTCTGAACAATAATAACATTGGAATATTCAGAATATTCCTTTAAATTATCACCGGTTTTTTCAATGTCAGCCACGGCCCACACATGGGTATACTGACTGGCATCCTTAGAATCTAATAAATAATTGAAAAGCGCACGGGGGCTGTCTAAAATACCAAGCCCTAAAAATGCTTCATAAAAAATATAATTATCTTTAATAGGAAGAGAAAGATAATTATGATATTGAAATTTGATTTTGTCATCCTTGCTCATACGAAATTTTTGAGCAAATTTTTTAAAACCTCTGTTTAACTTAACCTTTGTGCCATCTTTGACGGTGGCTGTATATTCACTCATACCACACCTCGTAAATTATAGTAAAATCATAGTTAAATTTGTTACACTTAACATCAGTTAAATTATAGTATAAGGTTTATGGTTTTTCAAACAAAACCATAAGAAAAAAACGTAAAATTTATAATAAAACAAATTGCACAAAAAAAGTAGTAAAAACATTTTTTTGCCCCAAAAATAATTTAGATATTATTACCATAAAAACAGGTGGAACATTAAGAATATATAGTTAAAAAATTGTGCAATATGCTCTAAATTAAGGAAAAACTTTTTTACACTTGTGCACTAATTTACCAAAAATTATAATTAATAGTAGGAGAAAAGATTTCGGAGGTAAAATGATGAATAAATTCCTTAAAAAGGCATGCAGTCTGGCGTTGTGCGTTGCCATGACTGTAACAGTTTGTCCTAAGGGACAGATTTTCTATACTAATGTATCAGCAGCAGATACCATGGATGGAGAGCCATATAATATTTCATATGGAAGACCGGTATATGCCAGCTCACAGAACGGAAATGATTCCGCAGAAAATGCCGTGGATGGCAAGGATAGCACCAGATGGCAGGCTGCCGGTGATGATACAAATGAGTGGTTATATGTTGACTTGGGAAAAAAGGCAGATATCGACCATTTGTTTATACATTGGGAAGCCGCATATGCAAAGTCATATGAAATCCAGTTTTCAGATGATGAAGAAAACTGGACTACAGTATATACAAAGGGAAAAACAACTAAACCAGGAGAAACTACAGGGCTGAAAATTACATATTCAGTTCAAAAGGTTGAAAAGGGATATGCCACAATTCAGGCAAACTGGGATTCTGTGGACGGAGCAATATATAAGGTTTGCGTTGACAGTGAAGAAAATATTGCCAAGGCGCCGGACGGATATAGTTTTACCGGTCATAATGTAAATCAGGGACAGATTGTTCTTTCCGCAGGAAAACATAAGCTTATGGTTTATGCTTTGGATAAAGAAACAAAGCAGGTTTTAGGAGAAGGAACAATAGAAGGGGAATTTACGGAGGAAGCTACAACAGTTGAGGAGACAACTAAAGAAGGCAAAAACAAGTATGAAGACACAATTACCTTTGATGAGCTTTCAGCAGAACAGAAGCAGGCAAGATATGTAAGAATGGTAGTAAATGAAAGAGCCATGGAAGCCTATGGATGTTCAATGTATGAATTTCAGGTTTATGGAACTAACGGCGCAAGAAAACGTCCTTCAAATTATGGCAAAAACCTTGCTCTTAATAAGACAGTTACATGTTCAGGAATAAGAGATGAGTGGTGGATGAAGGATGAAGACGGAAATATAATGGAAAGTGCATATAATAATGTTAAGGCTGAAAATGCAGTAGACGGAAATACAGAAACATCATTTACATCTTATCAGGGTACAGACCAGTGGCTTACCGTTGATTTGGGACAGGCATACACAATAGGAAGAGTTATTGTAAATTGGAATGCAGATGCAGGAAAAATATATGACGTTCTGGTATCTTCAGACGGAAAAGACTGGAAAACAGTTCACCGTGTTCAAAAGGGATACGCATATATGGTGGATAACTGCACTATGTATCAGCAAAATGTAAGATATGTAAAGGTATTAGGATATACAAAGGTAGAAAGCGGAAGTGGCTTTGGTATTTCAGAGTTGTCAGTGTATGAATATGTAGAAGGTGACAGCAAGACAAATGAAACAATTACAGAACTTCCAAAACAGGAAATTTTAAAAAGTGCATCAGGCAAGGGAACTTATGTAACGGGAGAAATGTACAATGAAAAGAACAAGCTCCCTACATTTGTTAATGAAGACAATATTAAAACACCTATAGATTCTAACAGCTGGTGGTCATCTGCCCTTGTTCAGAAGTACAGCAGTTTATTATGTTCAACACCTTTAAAAGCAAGTTTTTCAACTAAAGGTCTGGGAATTTTGCTGGCAACATCAGGATGGGTAGGAACAAGAACTGAAAATGATTTGGGAACAGATCAAAGTACAGAGACAGAAAGAGATTTCTATATTTCACCGGAGAATTTTGATACAGAAACAGGATATGACAGAGTAGAAAATTATGGAGATTATTCAGTTGAACTGGGACTTACAGATGAAGATGCAGTTCAGATGAAATCAACAATAGTAAAGGGTTCACCATATATTTTCAATGAATTTTGCAATAACACAGTTGCATTTATAAGTGGAAGCAGCATTCAGGAATTTTATGACGGAAACGGAAATACAATTCTTGGAAATAAAGGGGACACAATAACAACAGATCACATTGCTTTTAAGTCTTTTGATAAGGAAAATACAAAAGCAGGCAATGAAGGCTCATACTTTGAGGTAAACGTTCCGGCAGGCACAACATTTAAAGTAATGATTGGAAAATCAAATTATAAGGTTAAGGTTACTTTCCCATCAAAGGCTGATAATTATATGTCTGTTGCCGCAATGACGGATTTAAAAAATATTGATGGATATTATAAGCATGGATATGCTTTTGTTACAGATACTACTGTAGATTACGAGTATAACCATGATAATTCAAAAATTACAACTATATATACTGCTTCAACAGATTTAAAGAGAGCAGGATTTTCCAATGAAACTATGCATTGCTTATTCCCACATCAGTGGAAACACAGCACTGCAGCAGATTCACCGGTGGCTACATATACATCAATCAGAGGCAATATGAAGTCAATCTGGGCTAATACATATAGTACAACCCAGCAGTTTTCAGGCTTGCTTCCAACTTTTGCAAAGCCTGACAGTGACATGATGGATACAGAGGAAATGATTGACTACTTAAATCAGGTAGTTGCGTCTAAGGTAAATACCGCTCCTGTATCAGATGCATATTGGGAAGGTAAAAATGTACATCCGTTGGCAATTAGTGCAATAATGGCAGACCAGTTAGGTGAAACGGAAATTAAGGAAAAGTTACTGGCTAAATTAAAGAGCATTATGGTTGACTGGTTTAACTATGACGGGCCGGATGACAGATGCTACCTTATATATAATAAGGATTGGGGAACAATTTACTATCCTGACAGTGCTTACGGCGCAAACGCCGCAATATGTGACCACCATTTCACATACGGATATTTTATGTTTGGTGCAGCAGTTCTGGCTACCTACGATAAAGAGTTCTTAAATGATTACAGAGACATGATTGAACTTTTGGTAAGAGATTATGCTGATCCAAAAGACCCGGAAGATGACGGAAACATGTTCTGCAAGTTCAGGGCTTTTGACCAGTATTCAGGACATTCATGGGCAGGAGGATATGGAGACAGCGATTCAGGTAACAACCAGGAATCAGCTTCAGAAGCATTGTTTAGCTGGGTTGGAATGTACCTTTGGGGCGAGGCAACTCAGAATAAAACATACATAGATGCAGGTGCTTATGGATTTACTACTGAAATGGATGCAATTGAGCAATACTGGTTTGATTATGACGAAGATAACTGGTTGCCGGATTATCCTTTCCAGGCAGCAGGTCAGATATATGGTGCATCAATGGGATATGGTACATATTTTGGAGGACAGCCGGTATATGTATACGGTATTCAGTGGCTTCCTGTTTCGGAGTACCTTACAAACTATGGCATGAATCAGACAAAATGTGCAAAAATCTATAAAGGTCTGGAAGATGATACTGCATACGCAATCAGTATAGAAAAGAGACTGGGAAATATAACAGATGATGATGAGTATGCAACACCGGACAATGGATGGCAGCATATTACATGGCCGTATCTTTCACAGACAGATGCAAAGCGTGCCTATGACAAATTTGAGGCAAATGTTTCAAAGGTTCAGGTAGAAGACAGGGCAAATACATTATGGTTTATTTCAGCAATGGATTCTATCGGTCACAGAACAAATGACTACATGGTAGTTGGAAATATTCAGGGTTCCGTATATGTTAAAGACGGGGCGTACACAGCAGAGGTTTGGAATCCTACATCAGTTACCCAGACAGTTGCCGTAAAGAAGGCTGACGGAACAAAGGTGGGAACAGCCACTGTAGGTTCAAAGGCTACTGTAGCATTTGAAATTAACACAAAAGAGGAATTTGCTATTTCTCAGGTAAGTACACCGGTAATTAAGGCAACAGCAATTGCTGATGGAAAAGTGGCTGACAATATAACAGGAACAAAGAACTTTGACGATACACAGTTTGTTGAACTTTCATCAGATGAAGGAACAGAGATTTATTACACAACAGATGGAACAGTTCCAACTACAGCTTCTAACCGGTACAATGGAAAAATATTGGTATCAAGTGACACTGTACTGAAAGCCATTGCAGTTAAAAGCGGTTCAATAGATTCTGCTTATGCATCAGCATCAATAAAAATCAACGGAGATACAGTACAAAGCAGCAATAATCTTGCATTGAGAAAGACGGCTACTGCATCATCAGAGGATGGTGCGGCAAAGGCAGAACTGGCAGTTGACGGAGATGGAAGCACAAGATGGCAGGCACAGTCAGCAGATGATGAATATTTACAGGTAGACTTGGGAAGTGTTCAGGCTGTTAATACAGTAAAAATTACATGGGAAACAGCTTATGCGGAAAAATATCAGATTCAGGTTTCTGTAGATGGAGAAAACTGGACTACAGTTGCAACAGAAAGCGGACAGGTGGGAGAAATCACATCAAGCTTTGCAGCAGTTAAGGCACAGTATGTAAGAATGCAGGGTGTTAAGAGAGGAACCCGGTACGGATACTCAATTTACGAGATGGAAGTATATGGAGCCTTAAAGGCTAATGCACCTATAGTTTCACCGGTTAGTGGAAAATATACAGGTGAACAGACTATTACAATGTCAACGGCAGTAAAGGGTGCCGAAGTTAAATATACATTAGACGGCTCAACACCAACAGAGGATTCAGCTACATATGTTGAACCAATAAAGGTTAATAAGTCAACTATAGTTAAGGCAGTTACTTATAGAAAAGGAATGATTTTATCTGATGTAACAGAATCGGATATTATAATTGCGGGAACAATTTCAATTAATCCTTCATCAGTTAAAATCGCAATTAGAAGAGTAATGCAGTTAGCAGCATTAAGTGACGAAACAGTTACATGGAAAAGTGAAGATACAGGAATTGTTACTGTAAATGAAGAAGGAAAGATTACAGGTAAAAATCCGGGAACTACAAAGGTTACGGCAACTACACCAAGTGGAAAGGTGGCAGAATGTCAGATTACAGTTATGGAACCGGTACACATTACCTCTATCAGCATTCCGGAAACTTATACAATGAAGAAGAAAACTTCGGAAACATTAGAGCTTAAGATTAATCCGGCAGATACTACTGACGACACAACAGCTGTATGGAGCTCAAGCAATGAAAAAATTGCAACTGTAAGTAATGCAGGAACAGTTACAGCTAAAAATGAAGGTGAAGTTGATATTACAGTTAAGGTGGGAGAACATAAGGCAGTATGTCACGTAACTGTAGGGCCGGCAGCAACAAATCAGGAAATGGTATCAAGTACCAAGTGCAATGTGGCACTTAATAAGAGTTTTGAAATAAGCCCGGGAGTAGCTGAAGGTGACGAAAACTGTGTTACAGATGGAAAACTCACAACAGGAGGAACTCATTGTGCCATATCAAGTGGATGGGGATATTCAGGAGAAAGTTATATAACTATTGACTTAGGAGCTAAATATGACGCATCTACCATTGATGAAGTTTTGGTACAGTACAAAGACAATAATGATAATGATACTGTAGTTGGCAGGACATATAATATTCAGTATTCTGAAGACGGAGAGAACTTCAAAACTATTTATACTTCAAAGACAATTACTGCAAATGATTTAGACAGTGACAATTGCGTTGCTACTGATGTTTCAGGTAACACCGGGGCAGTAAGATATGTCAAGGTATGTTATCCTACAACACCGACATATGGTATTCAGATATGTGAAGTTGCAATTTTAAGCACGGAAAAGAATGCAAAATTATATGAAGATAATACAATTGTAGTAAGTGATGATATTGAAGTTTTAGGATACCAGATAAGTGATAAGGCATTTAACAAGGAAGGTGGTTTCAGGGTTCTTGCAGCAGTTGAACCGGAAATAAACGGTAAGAAAGTTACAGGCTGGGGATTTATATACGGTCTCGCAACCATAAATAACCAAAGTACAGGTGTTACAGATGATGATATGATTATTGATTCTTCAAGCAACAAAGTTATTCATTATCAGTCAACAGCTGAGGGTACGCTTCCAACCAATCTGGGAGGTTCAGCTACATGCACAAATTATGTAAGAACAATGTCCTTTGGTAACACAAATGCCACAGCCCTTACAGCAGGATATAAAATAAGGGCATATGCAATTCTTGAAGATGGAACTTATGTATACAGTACAATAAGTGAGTTTTCAATTTATGAAATTGCTGATTACATTTATCAGAATAAAAAGATGAATTCTCTTGAGGGATATAATTTTATTTACGATAAGATTTTATCAGTGGTAAATAAAGATTACAAAAAACTGGAATTTGAATGGAGTGAAATAGTAACTCTGGCACAGTAAAACAGAATATTGCCTACACAGGGCAACGGTATAAATAACAGGCTTTCTTGCTAATGACTGAGGTTGTTGGCAGGAGAGCCTGTTTTTCTGTGCCTGTTTTTTGTAAAAAATTACCACAGGATATAAAATGTATGGTAATATATTGTGGAATGAAAAGTTTTTATACGGAAGAGGAGTTGAAGAATGCAGGAAATCAGGGTTTTGGTTTGTGATGATGAAGAATTGATACATCAAAAAGTAGAAGAGTTAATTAAAACTTATGATAAAACAAATGAATATGTGTTTAAGGTTTTTCATTGCTATAATGGTGAGGAACTTATAAGTTTTAGTATTGAGTACGATGTGCTAATGCTGGATATCGACATGCCTGATAAAGATGGCATTGAAGCAGCACGGATACTATTGAAAAATGGCTATAATCCCCAAATAATAATGCTTAGCAGTAAACGAGAAAGGTTTAAAGATGCTTTTAAAATAGGAGCAAAAAGATTTGTTACAAAGCCTGTTGATGAAAAGGAATTTTATGAGGCACTAAGTGCCGTAATATATTCTTTGGCAGGAAGTGGGTTAATTGAAGTATCTAATAACGGTGAAAAATGTACAATATCTCAACGAGAAATAAAATATATAGAGTCAAAAAAAGATTATTTAAAAATTTATACTTATAAAACCGATTTTGAGATAAATGAATCGTTAAAAATATTTATGGAAAAATTGGACCAAAGAATCTTCGTACAGACACACAGAAGTAAAATTGTTAATTTATTATATGTTTTAGATATGGATAAAGAATGGCTATATGTAAATGGTGGGAGAAGGATACCTGTTTCACGAAGAAAATATAAAGAGGTACATCAAAAAATAATTGAATTTGATAAAAATTGGGAAGGGTAAAAATATGCAGTGGATTAATGTAGCAGCATGTCTGATAATAGTTGCGGAATATCTTTCTTTTTATTACGTGTTTTTGGGAAAAAGAGAGTTAAATAGAAACAAAAAGATTTATATATGTTTAGCAATTGGGGATATTATTGCAATGGTTATACAATGTATGTCTGAAAAATCCGGATTAATATTTTTATGCATAACGGCAATGGAGTCATTTATACATGTTATGCTAATCTATAAAATAAAATGGGGAGAGATGTTAAACACCTTTTTCTTCACATTTCCATTGTTGTCAATTATTGAGAGTATATTTGGTTTTTTCATAGATTCATGCACAAAAATGAATGACGATCAAAGTGGTATTTTTTCTATTATACTTACTGTTATTTTAATATGGGGATTTTATGAAATTATTGGGAAAAAATTAGATAGAGAAGCCTTTATATTACCGAAAAAAATAAACGCATTGCTATCTATTGTAATGTTTACAATTGTTATAATGTTTGTATATTTTACATATATAATACAGGAAGCAGCAGACATACGGTACCCTCATGTCGCAATTGGATTAGCAATTGTAGGTGGAATTATTATTTTAACAATGGTGTTAATAATGATATATTCTATGAATGCCAAGCAAAAGTATTATAAGAGGTCTAAACATTTAAGTGAATACGGAGAATTGCAAAAAGAATATTTTGAAATGTTATTAAATAAGGAAGGGAAAACACGGCAGTTTAGGCATGATATTATGGCAGAATTAATGCAGATTAAATCTTATGTGGAGCGGAAGGAATATCAGGCACTAGATAAATACGTGGCAGAATCCTTACATGAATTAGATTTAATCAGCAATTATAATTATGATGTTGGAAATGAGGTAGTAAATATATTGTTGAATCATTACCTAATTCCAGTTAAAGATAATTGCAGTATTAATGTTAAAGGTTATATTTCGGAAACAATCAATATTGAGGATAGAGATTTATGTATAATGGTATCAAATCTTTTGTCTAATGCGGTTGAGGGAATAAAAAAGATAAACAAAAAATGTGAGAAATTAATTAATTTTAATATAAAAAGTGGAAAATATTATACATATATAATTGTTGAGAATACATGTTTTACAAAGTACAGTGGATTTCAAACAGATAAACAAGACAAAAGAAACCATGGATTTGGAATAAAAAATATAAAAAAGACAGTTAAAAAGTATGATGGAAATTTTCTATGTAAAGTAGAGAATAATATGTTTTATTCAGAAATACAAATAAAAAATGACCGTTTGTCGAAAAAATAGACCGTTCGTCGAAAAGTTATGGAAAGGATAAAAGAAATAATATAGACTGTGGATGTTAAGAATAAAGAAAGAGAGGCTTTAAGATGAAGAGTTTAAACGGTAAGTTGAGGATAGAAAGTAGGATATTAATTGTTACTTTGGCAATTTTAATAACGATATCATCTCATTCTATAGTAAATATTGAAGCGGCAACAAGTTCAAAATCAAAGCCAAAACAATATGTGTATTTTAAGGACAAACACCATCTTGAGGGTGGAGTTGGAAAAAGTAAAAAGGATCAGAAACGTTATTGGATATCATCTGGTTTAAGTGGGTTTATGTATAACTGTGCTAAAGATGCAATGTTAAATTGGACAAACAACGCAAGCTATATTAATTTTTATATAACATCGAAAAGACCAGAAAGTGTTGTGGACATATATGGCTCATATGATGGAAAAGAATCGGGATATAACGCATATACAGTATTTAGAAAGAGTTGGTTTTCGAGTGTTGATCCTGATGAATCAAACTGGAAATATGGTCAGATATACTATAATTTAGATAATGGATTAGAGAAAAAAGATAGAAAAAAAATTATTGCGGTATATGCACATGAGATAGGGCATTGTTTTGGATTGGATGAAAATAATACAAATAAAAAGTCAATTATGTGCCAAGCAGCTTATGGGAGATCTGTAACAAGTGTACAATCGTGTGATTTTGAAGGCATAAAAAAATTGTATAAATAAGATGATTAGATGGGAGATAAGATAATATGAAACTTAAGCGAATGATAATGTTTGTGGTAGGAATTGTTATGTGTACATCATTTGTTTGTTATAATAATGAAAAGTTAATAAATAACAATGAAGGAAATATTGATGACAATGATTCTAAAGTCGAAGCAAACGATGAAAATATATTGGTAGAATTAGAATGTAAATGCGATATGGAAGAAATATACAATGATGTTCCCAAATTGTGTGATAGTGCTGATATTATAATTAAATGTAATGTTATTGGACAAGAAGCTTTTGTAAAAACTGGATCAAGTATTTACACGGACTATGAGGTGAAAATTGAGGAAATATACAAGGGAGATAATATGCCAGACGTGATTCATCTTGAATCTCTTGGGGGAACCATTACTTGCGCAGAATATTTAGAACAAGTGGATGCTAAAGATTCAATGATTGGGGAAAATGAGTTTAAACAAAAAGAGATAAATGAAAAAGTTATTGATATGAAAGTTAATGGTATTTCGTCTATGAAGACGGGGGAAACATATATTGTTTTTGCAACATATAATAAGAAATTAAAAAAATACAATCCAGTAGGATTATATCAGGGTATATTTGAAGAAGAATATGATGATAAATACATTCGTAATTTATCAGATAGTGATGTTGCTTCAGCTGGGGAGAAAGTTGTTTATGAATTAGAACAAGATGATATAGATAATTGCATTCAGGAATAAAATAAAACAAATGTTATGAAAGAGAGCGTATAAATGTTTAAAGTATTAAATAAAAAAATTATAGCAGTCATAATTATTATAATTTGTATTTTTTTAATAGGTGGAATATATTTACTCAATAACAAAAAATCAGATTATAAATTAAAAAGATCCACTGGAAGAGTTAGGGTTACATCGATAAAGGATAACGAAATTGGTAGGGGAATGAGTTATGATTTGCAGGCAGTATCTATATATGAAATTTTTAATGATTATGATACTGATATTGTAAGGGGAAAGGTAAAATCAATAGAACCAATAAGAATTAAGGTTGGTGAAAAGGAAGATTATAGGGCTATTGTCACTGTCACTGTTGACGATGTAATTAGAGGAGAAATAAAGAAGAATGAAATGATAAGTATTCTTGTTCCAATTAATTCGACAATTGCAACAATTTCCAGCAAACTTCAGGTTGGAGATGAAGGAATATTTATGCCTGTAAAGTACGATGATAAAGGAGAAAAATATTTTGTGCAAAGCGGATCAGATAAGCTGGTTTTAAAGGATATATCTGATTATGGATTGTTAAATGGTGTGTACTGGTTATTTATTGAAAAAAATAGGAAAGTAGTATTTGAAGAGGGCATATATAATAATTTGACAGATGTTAAAGATTTGTATAAAGTAAGTAATTATATAAAAGAACAGTTGGATGACAGGTAAAGATTTTGTTTTAAGAAATAGTGGAGATACAGGGATATGAAAAGGATAATACATAGATTGGTTACAATAATGTTATTGTTTACTATATTGGCTATATTTATGGTTTCATGTTCAAAAGAAGATAAGAGCCTTGAAGATGCACTTTTGAAAAAAAAGGAAAGTGACATAGTAAGGCTTGACAGTTTGACAGATTTCCAATGGAATAGTGTGTATTTTGTAAAACCGTATACGGAGAAGTCGGAAATAGAAAAGTATATTGGCATAAGTTCTGATGAAATATATGATAATATTTCAGATGAGGGAACGTTGTATATGATATTCACACTAGATGACAAAGTTGTATATCAGATATATGGAAATCCAAATAATTTAGGATTCGATTTTGATGTTGGAGAATATGATAAAATCAAAAATATTTCAAAAGAAAAAAGTGTCTTTAATGTCAAAAGAGATGGAAAATTAATTATATATAAATTATAAACATGATTTGTGACAGGTAGGTTCAATCTGTTATTATTTACAAAATGATAAAAAATCCCATTAAAAATTTCAAAAATATTAATGCAAGAAGGGAGATACATATGAAATTAGGTATTTTTTTATTGATTGTTGCAGCCATTATAGTAGGAATTGTTTGTTTAATTTTAAAACTTATAAAAAAATAATATAATTGTTGATATAATTATGTATAAAATAAAGCTTTAATGATTATGTTAGTCATAATCTGAAATAATGTATCCTGGAAGTAAATATTTAATATACTACCGGGACTTTTTTTGGTATACTAATAAGATAAGGGTCATTTTTCAATTATAATTTGACAATAAAACAAAATAATATATAATATATGCGAGTATTGCAGGTTATTATGGAGGTAACATGAAGGAATATATAGATAATTTTTGGCATTACAGATATTTGCTGAAAGAATTAGTAACAAAGGGTATTAAGTTAAAGTATAGAAGATCATATTTAGGATTGGTGTGGACATTGTTAGAGCCGTTGCTTACAACAATGGTACTTACAGTTGTGTTCGGAAAGATATTAGGAAAAGGTGATGCAACATATCCTGTTTATATTTTGTGTGGACGTCTGGTATTTAGCTGTTTCTCCAGTACAAGTAAAATTGCCATGCGTTCCATAAGAGCTAATCAGGCGATGATTAAGAAGATATATGTACCTAAGTACCTGTATCCGTTGTCAGCTATTATATATAACTACATTTTGTTCTTACTGTCACTTATAGTGCTTGCAGCATTGTGTATAGTATTAAGAGTAAGGATGACATGGCACATAATCGAGATATTTATACCGCTAACCATATTACTTATTTTATGCGTTGCGGCGGGACTGATATTGTCTACAGTGTGTGTATTCTTTAGAGACTTAGAATACCTTTGGGAAGTAGTTATAATGCTTGTTATGTACTGTTCAGCTATTTTCTATTATGTAAATACACTTAATTCAGGTATTACTTTGGCATTACAGTTCAACCCGATATATTGTATTATTAGTAATTTCCGATGTATTTTAATGGAGCAGGGGTCTATATTTACAAGTGTAAGCTATGGATTCTCAAATCTGTTTATGATGATATATTCATTAATATTTAGTATCGTGGCACTAATAATTGGTATGTATGTATTTAAAAAGCATCAGGATGAATTCATCTTGCACATTTAGGAGGCGTTATGGAAAAGTATGTACTTGAAGTTAATAATGTCAGCATTCGTTTTAATTTAAGTAAAGAAAAAGTAGACAATTTAAAAGAATTAATATTTAAAAAAATAAAGGGCGAAAAGATTCGTTTTAACGAGTTTTGGGCTGTAAAAAATTTAAGTTTTAAACTTGAAAAAGGTGACAGATTAGGTATTCTGGGACTTAACGGTGCAGGAAAAAGTACCATATTAAAGATTATTGCCGGGGTGTACAAGCCGACTACCGGTGAAGTGGTAAGACGGGGACATATTGCCCCACTTCTTGAGTTAGGTGCAGGTTTTGATCCAAACTATACAGGAAGGGAAAACATTTTCTTATACGGTTCGGTACTTGGATTTTCACGTAAATTCCTAGAGGCTAAATATGATGAAATTCTGGAATTTTCAGAGCTTGGGGAGTTTATAGATGTACCTATTAAAAACTATTCATCAGGAATGAAGTCAAGACTTGGTTTTGCCATTGCAACAGTAGTTGAGCCTGACATTCTGATTCTTGACGAAGTTTTGTCGGTTGGTGATGCCAGATTTAGAAGAAAGTGCGAAAAGAAGATGCAGTCTATGTTTGACCACGGTGTTACGGTTCTTTTCGTTTCACATAACTTAGCACAGGTACAGAGAATATGTAACAAGGCTATTTTATTAGACCATGGAAACCTTATTGCAAAAGGAGAAATGAATGAAATGGCTGAGTTGTACAGAAAGAAGATAGAAGGATAGAATTATGAGATATACAACAAAGGGAACATGCTCAAGATTTATAGATTTTGATGTAGAGGATAATAAAGTAACTAATGTAAGGTTTACTATGGGATGCAACGGAAATACTCAGGGGGTTGCAGCATTAGTGGAAGGCATGGACATTAACGAAGTAATAAAAAGATTAAAAGGTATTGACTGCAATGGCAGGGGAACTTCATGCCCTGATCAGCTGGCAATTGCCTTGGAACAGTATTTGGAGCAGAAATAATGTTAGGAATTATTGGAGCTATGGACATTGAGGTGGACAGCCTCAAAAACGAAATGGAAAATCCCGCCATTAATAAAATTGCAGGAATGGACTTTTATGAAGGTGTAATTGGCGGAAAAGATGTTGTAGTGGTAAAGTGTGGAATCGGCAAGGTAAATGCAGCTATGTGTACTCAGATATTGGCAGACAGATACAATGTGGATGCCGTTATTAACACAGGTGTTGCAGGTTCCCTTAATAACGATATAGATATATGCGACATTGTTATATCAACTGTGGCACAGGAACATGATATGGATGTAACGGCATTAGGCTATGAGAAGGGAATTATTCCGGATATGGATGTTTCTATATTTGAAGCAGACAGAAAGCTGGTGGAACTTACAAAAAAGAGTGCAAAGGAAGCAGGTCTTGATGTAAAGGTCTTTGAAGGTAAGGTTGTATCCGGCGACCAGTTTATAAGCACCCACGAAAAGAAGAAAAGCCTTAAGAACAGCTTTGGCGGTGACTGTGCTGAAATGGAGGGAGCTGCAATTGCTCATGTGGCAAGCCTGAATAACATTCCATTTCTTGTTATCAGAGCAATTTCTGACAAGGCAGATGGTGGCGCTCATATGGATTATCCCACATTTGAAAAGAAGGCAGCAGCTAATTCCATTTTGCTTTTAAATGAGATAATCAAAAACGTGTAGTATTGTGTACAGCAGCTTAGGACGGCTACGAATTTTTTAGAATAATTTGACGAACGATTACAAGTGCTTATGCCTCTGAAATGTGATATAGTAATTTTGGACGGGATGTCTTAAAACTATTTTATATTTGGGGGAATGAGCAATGTTGGAAGTTTACATAACTAAATTAGAAAAAGGGTTGGAGAGTGTGGCACCAACGGTAATGGATAAAGAGAACTTTCTGTTGATAATAGGAAGTCTTTTTTTATTAGGTGCTGTGACAAAATGGATAGTATGGCATTATTATGGGAAACTTATTAGAAGGGCAGAGAACATGCAGCATACTAAAAATGCAACTATCCGTCAGATTAAAAATAAATATGAAGGTATCCGGCAGGTAAACGGAGAATTGCCTAATACTCTTTTGTTTGTAAAACACTATGTTAACAAAAGTAAACTATTCTATATACCAATTAGAAAAATTGATAATATTATCAGGTATTGTGTGGTTTTAATTATGGGATTTACAGCTATAGCCGGATGGTATTTATACAATAATTCGGCACAGAAAAATGTAGCATTTTCCTATGTGCTGGCTGGAATTTTTGTGGCAATTAGCCTGGAAATGACAGACCGCATGGTTAATGTGGAGGATAGAAAGTCAGAGCTTGCATACTCTGTGGCGGATAATCTTGAAAACAGTGCCAGATATAAGGGCGTTGTCACTGAAAATACTGAGAATACTGAGAATATATTGGATAATAATGATATAGATGTGGAATATAATAAAAATATGCCTGATAATCAAGAATTTTCACCATCTAAAATAGGTGAAAATGATAGTGAAGAGCAAATATTAAACCAAGTTATTGGAGAATTTTTACAATAATGTGCAGGATTTTCATAATTGTTGGATTTAGTCTTGCTAAAAATGTTTTCTAAGCCTATAATTAAGGATGATTTTGGAGAAACAACGGAGGAAGAAATATGTCTAAAGTAACGCTTGATTGTTCAAAAGTTAAATCATTTATCGGGG
Source organism: Eubacterium segne (assembly GCF_014287775.1). NCBI lineage: Bacteria > Bacillati > Bacillota > Clostridia > Eubacteriales > Eubacteriaceae > Eubacterium > Eubacterium segne. The sequence continues at coordinate 78,640 of NZ_JACOOZ010000011.1, read as the reverse complement.
ATGACGAGTTGACAAGCATGAAGGATATTGCAGAAAATGCAAAGAAAGTATTAGTTGAAAAGACTGGAGCAGGTAATGACTTTCTTGGATGGATTGACTTGCCAATAGATTATGACAAGGAAGAATTCGAGAGAATTAAAAAGGCGGCACAGAAGATTCAGAGTGATTCAGAAGTTCTTATTGTAATAGGAATTGGTGGCTCATATTTAGGCGCAAGAGCTGCTATTGAGTTTCTCAGACATGGTTTCTATAACAATGTCTCAAAGGAAATCAGAAAGACACCTGAGATCTACTATGCAGGAAACAGCATAAGCCCATCATACTTAAAGGCTTTACTTGATGTAGTAGGAGACAGGGATTTTTCTGTTAATATTATTTCAAAGTCAGGTACAACTACTGAACCTGCTATTGCTTTTAGAGTATTCAGAGAGAAGTTAGAGAAGAAATATGGCAAGGAAGGTGCAGCAGAGAGAATTTATGCTACAACTGATAAGTCAAAGGGAGCCTTAAAGGGACTTGCAACAGCAGAAGGTTATGAAAGCTTCGTAGTACCGGATGATGTTGGAGGACGTTTCTCAGTTCTTACAGCAGTAGGTCTTCTTCCTATAGCAGTAAGCGGAGCTGATATTGACCAGCTTATGGCAGGTGCAGCAAGCGGAAGAGAGAGAGCATTAAATAGCCAATTTGAAGATAATGATGCCATGAAATATGCGGCAATCAGAAATATATTATTAAGAAAAGGTAAGTCAGTAGAGATTGTTGCTAACTACGAACCAAGCCTTCATTATGTAGGTGAATGGTGGAAGCAGCTTTACGGTGAAAGCGAAGGAAAGGACAACAAGGGTATTTTCCCGGCAGCAGTTGACCTTACAACAGACCTTCATTCTATGGGACAGTTTATTCAGGATGGCTCAAGAATAATGTTTGAGACAGTTATCAACGTTGAAGAAACTGACGCAAAGATTGAAATAAGTAAAGAAGCAGAGGATTTAGACGGGCTTAACTATTTAGCAGGAAAGGATATGGACTTTGTTAATAAGAGTGCCATGAATGGAACAATTCTTGCCCACACAGATGGAAATGTACCAAATATTATAGTAAACGTACCAAAGCAGAATGAGTTTTATCTTGGTGAGTTATTCTATATGTTTGAATTTGCATGTGGTGTAAGTGGTTACATTTTAGGAGTAAATCCTTTCAACCAGCCTGGTGTAGAAAGCTACAAGAAGAACATGTTTGCACTTCTTGGTAAGCCGGGATTTGAAGATTTAACAGCACAGTTGTTAAAGCGTCTATAATAAAAACTTAGATGTGATATATATATATATATAAATGAGGCTTCCCTTCAGATGTAGTGAATACATCTGAGGGGAAGCCTCATTGGATGATAAGTTATTTTATAAGTTTATAGTTTTGCCAAATCTTCCTGTGCTACAAGCTTGAAACCTTTGCTGCTAAGAAGGGATGAAACTTTTTCGTTTTCCTGTACACGAAAAATCATTAAAGCATCATCAGTATTTCTTGTTACAAAGGTGTAAGCGTAATCAATGCTAACCTTGGCATCTGCTAAAACATTAAGGACTGCAGCCATTTCTCCTGGCTTGTCAGCAATTCTAATGCCAATAACCTGTGTAAGGTTACAAATCCAATCATTATCCTTTAAAAGTGTTACTGTATCAAAAGGTTTATCAACTATAATACGAATAATACCATAGTCGCTGGAATCTGCAATTTCAAAGGCTCTGATATCTATGTTATTGTCTGCCAGAAAGTTTGTAAAATTTGCAAGATTTCCCGGTTTATTTTCTACGAAAACTGAAATCTGATTAATGTACATAAGTCTACCTCCTAAATTTTTCGTTTATCAATTATGCGGACAGCCTTACCTTCTGAACGGGTAATGGACTTTGGCTCCACAAGTTTAACCTTGGCATAAATTCCCAGCATGCTCTTAAGGGCTGAAACAATATCTTTTTCCTTCTTTTCAATGGAACTTACTGTATCTGAGAACATTTCCGGTGTCATTTCAACACGAACTTCCATGGTATCGCTGTTATTTACACGGTCAACAATAAGCTGGTAGTTAGCAGGCATACCCTGTTTAATAAGAACTTCTTCAACCTGTGAAGGATAAACATTAACACCCTTTATAATAAGCATGTCATCAGTTCTACCCATTAATCTGTGAACACGTGCATGAGTACGTCCGCAGGAACATTTTTCCCTTGTGATATATGTAATATCTTTTGTTCTGTATCTGATAAGAGGGAAAGCCTCTTTAGCAAAGCTTGTAAATACAAGTTCACCAATCTGTCCGTCAGGAACAGGTTCTAAGGTTTCAGGGTCAACGATTTCCGGAATAAAATAATCTTCACAAATATGCATGCCATTTTGTGCTTCACATTCAAAAGCAACTCCCGGTCCTTCAATTTCCGTAAGACCGTAAATATCATATGCTTTAATGCCAAGCTTGCTTTCAATATCGTGTCTCATTTCCTCAGACCATGCCTCAGCACCGAAAATGCCGGCTTTTAACTTAACCTGATCCTTGAGTCCCCGTTCTTCAATGGATTCTGCCAAATATGAAGCATAGCTAGGAGTACAGCAAAGAATAGTAGAACCAAAGTCAGTCATAAACTGAAGCTGTCTGTCGGTATTACCTGATGACATAGGAAGTGTAAGACATCCTACCTTCTGGGAACCACCATTTAAACCAAAACCACCGGTGAAAAGTCCGTATCCGTATGCAATATGGCATACATCTTCGTCAGTTCCACCAGCGGCAACAATGGCACGGGCACATCCGTCATACCACATATCAATATCTTTTTTGGTATAAAAGTCAACAACACGTCTTCCGGTTGTTCCTGATGTGGAATGGATTCTGATACAGTCCTTAAGTGGAACTGCCAGTAAACCATATGGATAAGCATCTCTTAAATCATCCTTTGTAATAAAAGGCAGCTTCGGTAAATCTGCTGTGCTTTTAATATCGTCAGGTGTAACTCCTGCCTTGTCCATCAAGTCTCTGTAGTAAGGTACATTTTCATAAACACGTTTTACTACAGATACAAGTCCTTCATTTTGCCACTGCTCGATTTCCTCGCGGGAAGCAGTCTCAATATCTTCTTGAAAATATTTTCCCATTTTTGTAAATCCTTTCTCTCGGTCGTAAATATTTATAATATGATTTTACAATATTTAGGGTACTTGCGCAATAAACTTTTTTTAATATAAAAACGTTACAAAAACTCCCCAAAGATAGATTTCTTTTAGCAAAAAGCAACATTTTATGGTGCTTGAAATGGGCGTTTAAGCACCATAATAAAAATGTTTTTCTGCCCATAAAATCTAGTAATTCGTGGAGCTATATGGTATAGTGCAATTAAAGAAATTTGGAAGAAAATCACGTAACAAAATGTGTTTGAATAAAATTAGAATTTGGAGGCAACTAACATATGGAAAAAAGTTTAAAAGGTGTTCCGGTTGAAGGGTTCACGAAAAAGAGCCGTCAGGCGGCAGCAGAAGGAATTGTACTTCTAAAAAATGAAGACAACATTCTTCCATTTACTAAAGAAGATAAAATATCAGTATTTGGACGTCCACAGCTGGATTACTATAGAAGTGGTACAGGTTCAGGTGGAGCTGTAAATGTTGAGTATGCTAAAAATATAATTGATGGATTTAAAAGCAGTAATTTATCTATAAACGAAGAACTGGTTACAGATTATGTAAACTGGATTAAAGACCATCCATTTGATAATGGCGGTGGCGGATGGGCTTGTGAGCCATGGTTCCAGAAGGATATGGACATAAGCGTTGAATATGCTAAAAAGCAGGCTGAGACAACTAACAAGGCAGTTTATATTATTGGACGTACAGCCGGTGAAGACAAGGATAACTATAACGGAGCGGGAAGTTATCTACTTACAGATGAAGAGAAAGAGAATTTAAAGAATATTACAGAAGCATTTGATGATGTGTGTGTTATTTTAAACGTATCAAACATTGTTGATGTAAAGTGGATTAATAATGAGGAGTTTAAGGGTCACATTAAGGCGGCACTTTTTGTATGGCAAGGCGGAATGGAAGGCGGTGACGCTGTTGTAGATGTATTGTCAGGAAAGGAAACTCCTAGCGGAAAGATGCCGGATACAGTGGCATTTAATTTGGAAGATTATCCATCTTTTGAAAATTTCGGAAACCAGTTTACTAATCTTTATAAAGAAGATATTTATGTTGGTTACAGATATTTTGAAACATTTGCACCGGACAAAGTTGTATATGAGTTTGGATATGGATTGTCTTATACAACTTTTAATATTGAAACATTGTCAGCAAAAGCAGATAATGGAAAAATCAGTCTTGAAATCAAGGTGACAAATACAGGTGACAGGTATTCGGGAAAGGAAGTAGTTCAGGTATATTGTAAGGCACCACAGGGCAAGCTGGGAAAACCGGCAAAGGTTTTGTGTGGATATGAGAAAACTAAGTGCCTTAATCCGGGAGAAAGTCAGATTATAAAAATTGATGTAGATGAGTATTCAATGGCTTCTTATGATGATTCAGGAGTGACAGGTCACAAGTCATGCTATGTATTAGAAGCAGGAGATTACGAGATTTTAGTTGGTAACAGTGTTAAAAAATGCGAAAGCGTATTTACATATCAGTTAGATGACATAGTTGTAGTAGAACAGTTGTCAGAGGTTATGTGTCCGGATGATGATAATTTAACTATCTTAAAGCCGGGGGCAAAAAAGGAAGATGGAAGTTATGAGAAAGTTTATATACCTTCTCAGAAGCCGACAGTTGATTTAGGAAAGAGAATTGAAGAGAATCTTCCAAAAACAATGGAAATTACCGGTGATGTTGGAATTGCCCTTCAGGATGTTCATGCAGGAAAAAGCAGTGTGGAGGAATTTGTTGCACAGCTTAGTGTGGAAGAACTGGCACAGATTGTCAGAGGTGAAGGAATGAGCAACCCACGTGTAACTAAAGGAACGGCTTCAGCTTTTGGTGGATTAAGCGATTCATTATTTAACTATGGTATTCCGGCAGCCTGTACGGCAGATGGCCCTAGCGGACTTAGAATGGAAGCTAAGGCTACACAGCTTCCTATTGGAACTGCTTTGTCAGCATCATGGAATCCAAAGCTTGTAAGGGAACTTTACACCATGGAGGGAATGGAACTTTGCAGAAATGAAGTTGACACACTTTTAGGACCGGGAGTTAATATTCATCGTCATCCTCTTAACGGAAGAAACTTTGAATATTATTCAGAAGATCCTTATCTTTCAGGAACTATGTCAGTAGCATCTACGGGTGGTATTAAAGACGGCGGTGCATGGGGAACTATCAAGCATTTCGCACTTAACGGTCAGGAAGCACACAGATTTAAGGTTGACGCAGTTTGTTCAGAAAGAGCTATAAGAGAAATTTATCTTAAGTCCTTTGAAATGGCTGTAAAGGAAAAAACGGTTATGACTCTTATGACAAGTTATAATCCTATAAACGGACATTGGGCAGCTTCAAACTATGACCTTTGTACAACAGTTCTTCGTGGAGAATGGGGTTATGAAGGTATTGTTATGACTGACTGGTGGGCAAAAATGAATGACGTTGTGGAAAAAGGTGAGGAATCAGGTCAGAAAACCCGTGATATGGTTCGCTCACAGAATGACGTTTACATGGTTGTCAATAACAATGGTGCTGAAATTAATTCAAATAATGATGATACAGAGAAGTCTGTTGAAGAGGGAAGACTTACAGTTGGAGAGCTTCAAAGAGCAGCAATTAACATTTGTACATTTATTTTGAATGCACCGGTTATTAATAGAGAGTTAGTTGATACTGACGTGGCTAAACATTACGGGGCAGTGTCTGAGGATAAGGCAGAATATGATGTACAGAAGTTAGCAGACAGCGATAAGATTATGTTTGATGGCAGGAAAACTGCAACAATGGTTGTGGAAGATGAGGCAGAATATTCTATTATTGTGAATATTTCTTTTGCAAAATCAAATCTTGCCCAGTCAACGGTAAATGTTAATGCCAACGGTGAGACTATGGTTGTTATCCAGACTAACGGAACTGATGGTAACTGGATTACCCAGAAGTTATGCAAGGTTAAGTTAGACAAGGGAGTTTACAACATTGAACTGGAGGATGTTTTAGCAGGTATTGAAGTTAAGTACATACAGTTCAAGAAGATAAAGAAGCATAAAGGAAAATAATAATTGAAAATGTCATCTGAAAAATTTAATTGAAGCTTTAGATGGAGATTCTGGGCGAAATTTTTAGTTGAAGATTTTAGATGAAAGATTTTAGATGAAAGATTTAGATGGAAGTTTTAGATGGAGATTTAATGGCGGCTTAAAATATAGCTAAGCTGCGTTAAATATAAAGAATGAGAGCGAAAAAGCTGTTGCACTTAGGTGTGGCAGCTTTTTTGGTGGGAAGAAGGTGCAATTACCAGGAAAATGATGATTTTATATAAAAGTCCCGGTAGGAATCGCACCTTCGTCGGCTGAAATTGTTTGCAATTACCCGGAAAAGACGAATTTATGAATTGATTCCGGGTAATTAAAGGGTTAAAAACAACAATATGCGCAGCAAAGAACCGGGAAGAAGATATAAAATGCCAAAATCCACGTAAATACCGGTTGTATTAACCGGTGAAAAGGCTATTCATGCCAGGATATTTTTGTGAAATTGCTGTTTTCCGGGTTCAATTCATTGATTATAGCCTGTAAGGCGCCAATTTCTACCAGGATATTTAAAACAAATCAAATCTTTCCCGGTTTGATTTGTTTATACGTAGTCAAATTATTGGGAAGAAGCACTTTTGTATTTTATTTCCGGGTAATTAAAACACTTGAAATATTGATACAATTATGATAGAGTAGCAACGCATGGAAAATTTTGTCTAAATATGTGGAAAATGAAAAGTCAGGAAAGACAAAATCCCTTAAAGTTAAAACATATAATAGAATAAATAACAGACGCTTGTTAACTATATCAGTAGAATAATAGATATAACTTTGAGTGTAAGTGTTACTTTAAATTAATGAAAAGTTTAAAGACGAAAGAAGTATTAAGCATTTGAATTTCAAATGTTGTAATAAATATAAAAATTGAAAGGGGAATTGCATATGATTAAGAAAATATTAGCAATTACAATGGCAACAACATTAATTATTGTAGGGGGGTGGGAACCAACAAGTATTTATGCGGTAGATAATACCACAGTATCTATGGTAGGGGAGGATAATCAGAACTTCACCGAAAATATGGAAGATTATGAGTACATAGAGCAAAAAGTTGAGGACGAATTAAGTGTAGATACAGGTTTGCTTGAACCGCAGGTGGAAGAGGCTTTAAATGAACAGGGTGTGTTTGATGGCGAAATATGTCAATATTCGGAAACATATATTGACGAACTAAATAAACTTAATCCAGAGGATATAGAAGTACAGGCTGAATATTATGCAATAAAGGATACGGAGGAGTTAAATGGAGTATCTGTTACAGACGAAGAAATGGTGCCGGTTTCAGATGAGGAAATTAATGCGTATATTGCGGAAGAGTATTATGATGAGGAGGCAGAAGACAGTGAGGAAGACAAAGTTTCTGTCATTGAAGGTATATTAGAGGGTATTGGAATAAGACCTCTGCAGGTAAAAGCAAAGACACAGCATAAAGGTGGAACAAATGATAAGAAAAATAAGACAATGCTTAAGAAAACAATTATATGTACGAAAGCAAAAAATAAAAAGAACTACCTTTATGTTCATGCAATTTTTAAGTGGGATCAAATGCCCAAATACAGAGAGTTAGATACGATAGCAATGAAATGGGATAATGTGGTATATGATTACGCATATGCTGGAAAAACATCGGTGAGTCATTTCTGGACAAAACATCAATATGAGCACAGAACTGATGGTGGAAGTGTGATACTAAATGAAAAATATGTATCAGAATCAGTTAATATGAAGTATAATGATAATTATAATACTTTGAAGAATAATCAGTATTATTTAGATAATTATGGAATACGATGTGCATTTAAACTTCATAAAAATAATGATACTGCTCTTGCAAACTTCCCATATGTAAAAACTAAAGAATATTCAAATGAGGGAATAGGTATAATTTTCTATTTGAAAAGAAAGTCAAACATCGTTGTATTCCACCCGTATTATAAACACATACAGACAAAAAAAGATTGGGTTTCAGTGGCGGTGTGCTTGGCAGATGATGGAAAGTTTACAGCTATATATACATTAGTGACAGGAAAGAATAAGAGCGTAGAGGAATCATATGCTGGTGTTGATAAAGCATTTAAGTTTACAATTAAATAATTAGGTGATAAATATATGAAGAAAAAAACAGTAATAACAGTTGTGATAGGTGTAATCATTGCCCTAACAATAATTACAAGTATATATGGAAAGAATCCAATATATAATTATGTAAAAAATAAATATTTTCCTGATGTACTTAATTTAGAAGAGCAGTATGGAGTGAAAAATTATAAAACAGGAAACCAGACAATAGAGGTAGATGGATACACAATGGTTATGGATCAGTATTTTTTTGAGAGTGATAAATCAGCAGGCTATTTGAGGATAAAAGTGATGTACCCTGATTTGGATATGCGGGAAATGGAAACGGATAGTGGAAATGACGAAAATCTATTTAATTTCGGTTTAGATGACACAAGGTACTTTTTTGCCACTGATGTTAAAGGTGAAGGCTTTAAGGAGGGAATAACGGCATGCACATCATATCAAAAGATTAGAGCAATTCAAACAAATAAAGCAATGTATATCTATTTTAAATTTTGTTCTGAAGATGGAGGAATATACAACGGCAAAGTATTTCTCCATGACCGCAAAGCCCAAAAAGGCATAGGGTACAGCGATTATGCAGGTAAGGAAAAATATGCCATAGGTGTTTTTGATTTAACAAAGTAGTAGAGTAATTTAGTGTATTTAGTAATGCTCTAAAAATAGTTTTACTTTTTTTGGAATATAGAATATAATTAATTTATCAGTCAAGGGGCAACAAAATTTGAACCCCGGAAATATTTTTTACAGGAGGCAAAAATGAAAAATATCAAAGTTAAGGTTATGGCAATTATGCTGGTAGTTGTTATGGTATTTACAGGATGTGCTACACAGCAGTCAGACATTAAGATTAATGCTGATGGAACAGGAAAGGTTACTGTTAATGTAGAAATTGATGAAGAAGCATACATTGATGCTACACTTAAGATGCTTAAGGCAAGTGGGCTTTCAAATGTGGAAATTGCATTATATGAGAAGGAACTAAGAAAAGAACTTCCTAAATCATTTGCAGAAGCAGGAGCTAAGAAGGTTGTAAGAGATGGTAAAACATATTATCAGATTACAAGAAATCAGACTATCAAAAAAGGAAACTTAAGTCAGGATATAACTGAAGGTGGAGAAGGTTATGTAACAACTGATACATTTTATTTAAAAATGGACTTCGCTTCACAAATGAACGATTTAGGCGGAATGGATGCAGGAATGGTTGACGGAGACATAGCAAGTCAGTTTAAGGCAGCAGGTCTTGATATGGATTCATTAGTAAAAATGACAGTAAATGTTGAAATGCCAAAGGCAATTGTTGCAACAACAGGAACAATTAGTGAAACAAACAAAAACATTGCAACATTTGATGTTAAGATTTCAAAGAATCAGACATTATTTGCAACTACAAATTCAAATGTAACTTTAGAAACAGCAAAAGCTAAATACAAAGCTGACAATACTATTAGCAAACCATCTGTTAAGAAGTTAAAAGCAAATAAGGTTTCTAAAAAGGCTAAAAAAGCTACTGCAACATTGAAGTTTTCTAAGGTTAGCGGAGCAAAGAAATATCAGGTACAGTATTCTACAAAAGGTTCATTTAAGGGAGCAAAGACAAAAACAATAAAGAAAACCACATACAAGCTTACAAAGCTTAAAAAGGGAACAAAGTATTATGTAAGAGTCAGAGCTGTAAAATACAATATGTCAAAAGATACAGTATACAGCAAATGGACAAAGAAGAAGGCTGTTAAAACAAAGAAATAGTTAGAAATAATATAAGGTTTACATAGCGGGGCTGTCATTTTAATGATTTATAAGCGTTAAAGTGGCAGCCCCTAAAAATGCTCTGAGGGAAACTTAAGACTAAATATTAAAGGATATAAAAAGTTATGAAAAGATTGATGATTTTGATAATAGCAATAGCGCTTATTGTACCAAGTGAAAAAAGTGTAGAAGCATCAAAAATAAAAGGTGTAGAAGTTAATGTAGTTAACGCAACAAATAAGTACATTAAAATAACTGTTAACAATAAACGAAAGAATAGTGTATATATTTCCAAAAGATTTGTATTAAAAAAGAAGGTTAAAGGAAAGTGGAAGAAAATACATTTTAAGAAAGGCGTTAAGTTTGCGAAAACCGTAACAATATTACAAAATGAAAAGAAGCCGATAAAGATAAAATGGAAAAAATATTTTGGCAGGAATTTAAAAAAAGGTAAATATAAAATAATCTTTATAAAAGCAAATCGTTTTTCTTTACAATAATGGATATTTTACACCGGCAAGACAACTACCTGTAGGAGATGGTGGGATTTTATTCAGAGATACTGCTTATAGGGAGCTAGGAAAGTAAGTTAGGAGTGAAGATGGATTATTTTAATATTGGTAATAATTTATATTTGTTAACAATTATAATAAGGATGTTTATAGGAATTATTCTTATTTCAAAATTTCTTAAAATCAGACATAAACAAACAGTTATAATTTTGTATTATTCTATAGTATTAGGTGAAATGATTTTATTTGTCACAAATGATAAAATATTAGGAACGATAATTGGCTTGCTAATTGGAGGTATATTAGGAATAATACTAAGCAAGTACGGAAATAAAAGAAGTATTTCTGAATATATTGTTATATTTATAAATATTTACGCAACAATAGAAGCCGTGTTTTACCATTTGGATGTAAATTTTTCCGAAATACTGAAAACATATGATGATATTTATGTGGATTATAAAACGATATACGCAAAAATAATCATTACATTCATTTTAAGCAATATCATATTGGTATTGGTTAAGTTAAAACGGAAAGATACTAAAAATGAGGGCTGTCTGGTAAAAGCGATAGGAGCATATTATATAATTGCTGCTATTTTTTCTAACACCATGCATCCATTGGACGAACCGGATACATATTTTGATTTTTGGCTTCCATTGCTGAATGTAAATTATAGTCCGTATTGCTATATCATACCGGAAATCTTTTTAATAATAGTTTTAGCTTTGATATTAAAAAAGATTTATTTGGAAGATAATGAAAAATAATGAAAAATAAGTCTCTTATGAGAACATCTTTGAGAACAAAACCAAAAAAGGGGCTGAAAAGTTCCTTTTTACTCCTCATTTTCTTTTTCATAATGAATAAATTCATAAGTACTGTATTTTTCAGCGGTTTCCTTCATCCATAAATAAACCCGGTTACGCAAATCCTCTTTGGCAGCTTTACGGCTAAGAGTAGGGTTTGCATACATTGGGTCGCTGCAATATATGGTAATGGCGGGTTTCTTAAATATCAGTCCCAAAGGAAAATTACGTTTGCGGTAAGTTACAACCATAGCCACTATCGGGGCGTTTAAAAGTACAGGGTAAGCAAAACTGGCACTTTTAAAAGGACGTATGCCTACATAATAAGGCCATATATGTGCTTCAGGATAGATAGTTATGCAGCTGCCCTGATGATAACGTTTAGAAACTGTGTTAAGCATTTCCTTCATACTTGCCATGTCGTAGCCAAGGGGCATAGCACCAAGCATTGCAACTAAATGGTAAAGTCCTTTAATGGAAAAAGCATCATTTCCGGCCATAAAATAAGTACGGTGTCCCCAGCCTGAAACATCGGCAGAAAGAAGAGGGTCAATATGCATGGTGTGATTGCTGTACAAAAAGCAACCGGATTTTAACCGCCTTATAGCACCGCGATTTTTAACATGAAGCCCTACGACAATGGTATTGAAAATCTTTACCAAAGGAAACACTATAAGATAGTACAAAATATCTGCAAAGAAATTCCACAGAAAACCGGTGTGAATCCACTTATAGTCCGGGGGAAGAGCCTGAGTTTTTATCCCGTTAGTTGCCGCAAAATCATCATTTAATTCATCTGTATAGTAAATTGTTTTCATAAAAATCCTTTTCCGTTAATTTCACTAGAACACTATTATTTATCTATTTGTTTATGATGCCCAAAATCATTTCTTCCATACTGTCCATACATTTATCAAAAGCCCATTGCTTTGCGAAATCAGCATAATCCAGACTTCGCTGTTCCTTTTCCTTAGGATGTTCAATCCAGTAGTCAATTTTCTTAGCCAAATCCCCTACATTGTTACATTTAAACAGGTTTTTGTCATCAAGGGCAAAGTACCGGGTAGCGGAACGGGGGGAGTTATTAATAACAGGTACAAGACCACAGGAAATGGCTTCTAAGCAGGAAATGGCTTCAAGCTCAATTTCCGCGGCATGGACGTAAAGGTCAGCTGTTCCTAAAACCTTAAGCAAATCCGTTCTTGAATAAAACTTCATTGTAGGCTGTATTGGCAAATGTCTTTTAGAATACTTTATCAGGTTAGATTTCTGAGGACCGTCCCCGGCAAAAATCAGCTGGATACGGTTTCGGTATTTACTTTTATTTACAGCTTTTAAAAGCACAATGTGAGTTTTTTCACGACTGTAACGTCCGGTAAACAATATACGGAAAAGACCGTCATTAACGTGATACTTTGGAATATCACGGTTAAACTGGCGGTTAACTCCGTTGGAAATAACATGTCCCGGAGTAGGCCCTACCACCTTTTCAAAGGTATCACGAATAAATTGGGTAGGGTAGTGAATGGCATCACAATAACGGTACAAATGTTTATAGAAAAACTTATATACATTTTTATTAAAATGCTTATCATTCATTAAAAAGAAATGATTAGAAAAATTTTCTGCCTGGCAATGGAAACCGGCAGACAGGGGAATGCCGTATTTGTGACAATATCTTGCAACGTAGCATCCTGTAAGAAAAGGAACCATAACGTGAACGGCATCCACGCCCTTTAGAGCCTTTGCCACGACTTTTTTATCAGGCTTTGAAATATTAACTCCGTTTTTCTTAACATAATTATTAAAAGGCCCAACGTTTAATGTTTTTACAATATAATAACCGTCTTCGCCGGCCTTGTCTGCGTCAGGGCAGATAACACGAACCTCATGGCCCTTAGCCTTTAGGGAACGTATAAGGTTCATAGCGGCAATGGTAGTACCGTTATTTTCTTCTCCAAGGACATCGCTAACTACTGCAATTATCATACTAATCTCCATTCTGTCACGGCTTATGACATATATATTAAAAAGGTAAAACCTTTCTTAATCTCACATATTGGTATTTTAATATAGGCAGTACATGAAATCAAGAAATAAAAAACATACAAAAACATATATTTGTTGCAATAACCGGACACTGCTTTGCTTGATTTGAAACCGGAAATTTTGTATACTATATTTTATATAGGCGAATGTCAAAAGTACCTTTGGCACTGCCATCATTTAAGGCATATTATTTTGCCTGAATATCAGCTAAGTATTACAGATACAGACTGAAAAGTTAGGATTGCAGGAGGAGAAAATGATAACATTAAGCAAAGGCGGCGCGTATCTCATTAACGGTACAGAAGTGATTGAGGACGGTCAGGAAGAATTACTTAAGAGCAAATTAGGAGATAAGTATCTTTCAAAAGAAGATGCAGCAAAGAATACTATTGCATACGGCATCTTAAAAAATCACAATACATCAGGAAATATGGACAAGCTTCAGATTAAGTTTGATAAGCTTACATCCCATGATATTACATTTGTAGGTATTATTCAGACAGCAAGAGCTTCAGGACTTGAGAAGTTCCCTATACCATATGTACTTACAAACTGTCACAACAGTTTATGTGCAGTTGGAGGAACAATTAATGAAGATGACCATATGTTTGGTCTTACATGTGCTAAGAAATACGGCGGAATTTATGTTCCACCTCATCAGGCAGTTATTCATCAGTTTGCAAGAGAAATGCTTGCCGGTGGCGGAAAGATGATACTTGGCTCAGATTCACATACAAGATACGGTGCCCTTGGTACCATGGCTATGGGTGAAGGCGGACCGGAGCTTGTTAAGCAGCTTCTTTCCCAGACATATGATATTAACATGCCGGGAGTTATTGGAATTTACATGACAGGAGAGCCTGCTAAGGGAGTGGGACCTCAGGACGTGGCACTTGCCATTATCGGAGAAGTTTTTGACAAAGGATATGTTAAAAATAAAGTTATGGAATTTGTAGGACCGGGAGTTTCAAATCTTAGTGCTGATTTCAGAATCGGCGTAGATGTAATGACTACAGAAACTACATGTCTTTCATCTATTTGGAGAACAGACGAGAAGATTAAAGAGTTCTACGATATTCATGGAAGAGTAGAGGAATACAAGGAGTTAAATCCGGGAGCAGTTACTTACTATGACGGAATGGTATACGTTGATTTATCAAAGATTAAGCCTATGATAGCAATGCCTTTCCATCCAAGTAACACATATACTATTGACGAGGTAAATGCTAACCTTGAAGATATTTTAAGAGATGTTGAAAAGAAAGCCCTTGTCTCATTAGACGGACAGGTTGATTATAAACTTACAAACAAAATTAAGAATGGTAAATTATACGTGGATCAGGGTATTATTGCAGGATGTGCCGGCGGTGGATTTGAAAATATCTGTGCAGCAGCAGACATTCTTACAGGAAAGAATATCGGATCGGATGAATTTACCCTTAGCGTATATCCGGCTTCAATGCCAGTATACATGGAACTTATTAAAAATGGTGCAGCAGCCTCCATTATGGAAGCAGGCGGTGTTATGAAGACAGCTTTCTGCGGACCTTGTTTTGGAGCAGGAGATACACCGGCAAACAATGCATTCAGTATCAGACATTCTACACGTAACTTCCCTAACAGAGAAGGAAGCAAGTTGCAGAACGGACAGATTGCATCAGTTGCACTTATGGATGCAAGATCAATTGCAGCTACAGCAGCTAACAAGGGATATCTTACAGCAGCAACAGATATGGATGTTGAATACAAGGGACGTAAGTATCATTTTGATAAGACTATTTACGAAAACAGAGTATTTGATTCTCACGGTGTTGCTGACCCTGATACGGAAATCCAGTTTGGCCCTAACATTAAGGACTGGCCGGAAATGGTTGCACTTACAGACAATTTGTTACTTAAGGTGGTATCAGAAATACATGACCCTGTAACAACAACTGATGAACTTATTCCATCAGGTGAAACTTCATCATACCGTTCTAACCCATTAGGACTTGCAGAATTTGCACTTTCAAGAAAAGACCCTGAATATGTAGGAAAGGCAAAGGAAGTTCAGAAGGTAGAAAAGGCAAGAGAAGCAGGCCAGTGTATGTGTGAATATTCAGATGAATATAAGAAGATTCTTGAAACAATCAAGAAGGAATTTGCTGATGTGAATAAAGAAAATTTAGGTGTAGGAAGTACAATTTATGCTGTAAAACCTGGTGACGGTTCAGCAAGAGAACAAGCTGCATCATGTCAGAAGGTTCTGGGCGGATGGGCTAATATTGCTCAGGAGTACGCTACAAAGAGATATCGTTCAAACCTTATTAACTGGGGTATGCTTCCATTTATTTATGAAGAGGAAGAGCTCCCATTTAAGAAGGATGACTTTATTTTCGTTCCAAATATTGCAGAGGCAGTAAAGAATAAGACAACAGAAATTCCGGCATATGTAGTTGGCGATGAATTAAAGCCATTTACATTAAAGCTTGGTGAAATGACAGATGATGAACGTGACATTATATTAAAGGGTTGTCTCATTAACTACAACAGAGTTTAAAATCAATCTTCCGGAAACAGACAAGTCGGAAAAATATAAGCATAATGTATGCAGATGGAGGACACCATATGGGAAATAAATTAGCCATAACAAAAGATGACTGTTACTTATTTGGTAAAGGCATTAATTATGAAATATATGAGAAACTGGGTGCTCATATTACGGAAATAGATGGAGTTAAGGGAACATACTTTGCAGTATGGGCTCCCCATGCAGCTAATGTTGCAGTTATAGGCGATTTTAATGACTGGTTAGGATTTAATCACAATATGACTATGGATAATGATTCAGGAATATGGGAGCTGTTTATTCCGGAAGTTGGAGAAGGAGCAATGTACAAATATGTGATTTCCACGGAAAGTGGAGACACATTGTACAAGTCCGACCCATATGGAAACTGGGCGGAAGTCAGACCGGGCAATGCTTCAAGAGTAACCAATATTGATTCATATAAATGGAATGATTCCAAGTGGATTCATCAGAAGGCATCGGAAAGTCACTACGAACTGCCTATGTCAATTTATGAGGTGCATCCGGGTTCATGGAGAAAAGACTATAAGGGACCGGATGATGAAGATGGATTTTATGACTATAGAAGGATGGCAGATGAACTGGTAGATTACGTGGTGGATATGGGATATACTCATGTGGAACTTATGGGAATCTTAGAGCATCCTTTTGACGGTTCATGGGGGTATCAGGTTGTGGGATATTATGCACCTACATCCAGATATGGAAAGCCTCAGGATTTTATGTATTTAATAGACGCTTTTCATAAGGCAGGAATCGGAGTTATTTTGGACTGGGTTCCGGCGCATTTCCCAAAGGATGCCCACGGACTTGCCATGTTTGACGGAACACCTCTTTATGAATATGCTGACCCTAGGAAGGGAGAACATCCTGATTGGGGTACAAAGGTTTTTGACTATTCTAAAACAGAGGTTAGCAATTTCCTTATTGCAAATGCTTTATTCTGGGTGGAAAAGTATCATATAGACGGACTTCGTGTAGATGCAGTGGCATCAATGCTTTATCTTGATTATGGAAGAAAAGATGGAGAATGGGTTCCTAATAAGTACGGCGGAAATGAAAATTTAGAGGCAATAGAGTTCTTTAAGCATTTAAGCAGTATTATGAGATATAGAAATCCAAGGGCTTATATTATAGCAGAAGAGTCTACAGCGTGGCCGAAGGTTACCATGGCACCGGAAGAAGGCGGACTGGGATTTTCTTACAAGTGGAATATGGGATGGATGCACGATTTCCTTGAATATGTGAAGCTTGACCCGTATTTTAAGAAGAATAATCATAATAAGATGACATTTGGACTGACTTATGCATTTAGTGAGAACTTTATCTTAGTTCTTTCCCACGATGAGGTAGTTCATTTGAAATGTTCAATGATTAACAAGATGCCGGGGTACCCGTCAGATAAATTTAAAAACCTTAAGACGGCGTATACATTTATGATGGGACATCCGGGAAGAAAGCTTTTGTTTATGGGACAGGAATTTGCCCAACTTCAGGAGTGGTCAGAGGCAAGAAGTCTTGACTGGTATTTGTTAGACGAACCTGAACATAAGGATATGCAGGACTATGTAAAGAAATTATTACATATCTATAAGAAATATCCGGCACTTTATACTGAAACAAAAGGCTATGGAGCTTTTGAATGGATAAATGCAGATGACAGAGACAGAAGTATATTTAGTTTTATAAGAAAAACAACAGAGCCTGATTACAGGAATTCTGTGGGATTCGTATTTAACTTTACACCGGTGGAAAGACCTGACTATGTAGTTGGTGTTCCAAAAGCCGGAACATACAAGAGAATTATTACTACGGAAACAGGAGATACGGAAGTAGTGAAATATAAAGCAAAGAAACAGGAGGCTGATGGTAAGCCATATAGATTGGAAATACCACTTAGGCCTCTGGAATCAGTAGTTTTTGAATTCCCTAAAGTAATAAAGAAGAAAGCAAAAACAACAAAAAAGAAATAAAGATTAACTAAAAAGGGCAGTTGTTAAGCTGCCCTTTGTTGGCAGTAACAATACAGAGAATTTTCGGAGAAAAAGATGAAAAAAAAGGTATTTATCGTAATTATTATTTTAATTATATTAGGTGGAGCAAGTGCATTTGGAATAATGTACAATAAAAATCATACATCAGGGGAGCCTGAGAAAAATGATGTGGCAGAAATGACAGACAAAATTCCTGACATGAAGGTATATGCAGGAAGCAATGTTATTGGAACCATAGACGGATACACAATGGAAATGAATTATGCACACCTTAGAGATAGTATTATTCCGGTAGGTACAGACAATAAGGTTTCTATGGAAATAACATCCAACAAAAATAAGATTGAAAAATTATCTTATGAGGTGGTAAGTGCAGAAGGTGACACTCTTCTAGATAGTGGAGAAATCACGGATTTACAGGAAAATGACGGGGAAATTGCCTTTGATTATCAGGCAAGTGCCATTATGGAAAAGGGAAAAGAATATTTTCTTACCTTCAACATGTCTACAGATAAACATAAAAATCTGCACTATTACACAAGGGTTATGCAAATAGGTGCAGATGTAGTTGAAGACCAGATTGCCTTTGCCAAGGATTTTAGTGACAGAACCTTTAATGAAAACGAGGCAAAGGGATTAGTGGCATATATTGAGCCGGATGCAAAGGGAGCTAATGATAATTTAGGGGTGACTACCATTAAATCCAGTTACAGCATGCTGGTGTGGAAGACACTTCACCCGGCAAAGAGCACTGATACAACTGTGTATGCCAAGGATTTTTGTATAAAAGACAGCGGCGAGGCAGGAACCTACACCATGAATTATCAGATGAAGGCAACAAATACTGAAAAGGTGGAGGAAACCTACAATGTTACTGAAAACATTACAGTGTGGACCTGTGCAGGTAAACAGTATGTACTGGCATATGACAGGGAGGTAAATCAGGTTTGGGCTGCTTCAAAGAATAATGTTGGAAACAGTTTTATTGATTTGGGAATACAGAAGCAGACAACGGTTCCTAATGTAGAAAGCTCTAACGGACAGTTTATTGGATATGAGATAAATGGTGACGTGTATACTTTTGATGTTACCGGCAAAAAAATGTATCGTGTATATAACAGCAGGGCAAAAAGCGGGCAGCAGCTTTACAAGACCCGCTCCAGAGTTATAAAGGTGGATAATGATGGAAATGCAGAATACATGATATATGGTTACAGTCCAAGTGTAAATCATGGTGGAAAAAATGGAATTTCCATAATGGATTACAGTGTTAAGGATAATAAATCAGTGGAAAAAGCCTTTATACCATGTAATGAGCCGGCGTGGATTCTGGAAAATCAAATGTCTCAGCTTTGCTATGAAGGTGACGGAACATTATATATAATGCTAGGAAAAGCAGTATATTATGTGAACTTAAAAACAAAGGAATGGGGAACATTGATTGAGAACATGGAGGATGGAAGTCTGTGTGTAAATGAGCAGGGAACAGTAATTGCTTATAACACCAATGGAAGTATTTACAACAGTGACAGTATTACCGTTATTGATTTAACTAATGGAGAGAAAAAGGAAATTAAGGCAGAAGAAGGTAAGAAAATTGCAGTATGCGGATATACCGGTGCTAATCTGGTATATGGAACAGGAACAATTTCAAAGGATAAGAAATACGATGCTTTTCCTATTGAAACACTAAACATAGTGGATTCTGATTTAAACCTGGTTAAGTCATATTCAAAAAGCGGAATAACCATGACAGACGTAACCATTACAGATACAATTATCAGCTTTAAGCGTTTTAGAAAAGGAAAGCGTTTAGAGGATGACCAGCTTCTTGATAACACAGAGGATACGGTAAGGGTTGCTAATTCAAGCTATTATACCGATGACATGAAAATGAGGGAACTGGCGCTGTCCTTTACCAATAATCTTAATGCCACAACCAAGCTTACCATTGGCAAATGGGGAACAGTGGAATTTTCTACAGGAACAGAGGTTGACTCTAAATTTGTAAAAACCACTGAAGACAGATATTTTGTATATGGATATGGAATGCTTCAGGGAGTGTATTCTAAAAAGGAGGATGCCACAAAAGCCGCAAGGGAAGTTTATGGTTTGGTGATAGATGAAAGGGGTAGTAAAATATGGGTGTTTGAGGAGAACTATCAGTAGAAAATATATTTAAACATAAAGTGAAAAAAAGGCATTAAATATAACAAAATTAACAATTATAAAGTAGAAATATAGCATGTAATGGGATACAATTATTTACAGATATTGGAAAGTGACAATTTTTTCTATAAAAAGTGTAGTTATCCGGTTTAATGATAAAAAGGAGGAAAACCATGAACAAAAGAAAATCATTAGTTGGGTTAGTTGCTTTAGTTCTTGTTATGTCATTGCTTACAGTAAGTACAATCGAAGCAAAAAAGGCACCAAAATTAAGCAATAAAAAAATAACCTTAAAAGTGGGACAAAAGAAAAAATTAAAGGTAAAAAATGCAAAAAAAGTTACATGGAAAAGCAGTAACAAAAAAATTGCGACAGTTTCAAAGAAAGGAGTAGTTACGGCAAAGAAAGCCGGAAAGGTTACTATCAGTGCCAAGGTAGGAAAGAAGGTTCTTAAGTGCAAGGTTACAGTAAAGAAAAAGCCAACTCCAAAGCCAATAAAACCTACACCAACAAAGCCTGAGCCGGCAAAGCCGACGCCTACAACACCGGTTCAGCAGCCTACTACTAAACCGGAAGAACCTACAAAGGAGCCGGAGACTACTAAAAAAGATGAACAGGAAGAAACAACTGACAACATTAACAGAACGAAGCCTTATTTTAGTGTAGCTAATGTGGATACAAAGGCAGGAGCTAAATCAGTAAAGGTAGCAGTTAATATAAACAACAATCCGGGAATTTTGGGAATGTCATTTGCCATAAAATATGATGAATCAGTTATGAAACTTAAAGATGTTCAGGAAGGTGAGGCAACAAAGGGAGTTTTAAGCTTTACCCCGGGAGGCGTATTAGAAAGTGGCTGTAGATTCATATATGATGGAACGGAAATTAATTCTTCCCAGATAAAGGACGGAAACATAATGATTTTAACATTTGACGTTTCAGATAGAGCACCAAAGGGAAAGCATTCAATAGAAATTTCTTATGGAGAAAATGACAGTATAGTTGATAATAATTTAATGTCATTAGATGTACAGATTTTAAATGGATGTATAAATGTAAAATAACACAGGAGATAAATTATGAAGAAAAAACTCATTTCATTATTGATGATAATAGCAATGATGTTTTCTATGCTTCCGGCGAATGTGGTTGACATAAAAGCTGCAACAGGGAAAACAGCTATTATTAGTGTAGAAGGGAAAAATGCCATTCCCGGCTCTACAGTATCTGTAAATGTGTCTATAAAGGACAATCCGGGAATATTAGGCTCGGTACTTAGGGTTGAATATGATTCCAAGCTTACATTGACAGATGCAAAGTCAGGGGAAGCTTTTAGCACATTAGTTATGACCAAGCCGGGAAAATTCGGTTCACCAAGCAAGTTTGTATGGGATGGTCAGGATTTGCCAATTACAGGAAGCCAGAATTCTAATTCGGCAGGATTCTTCTATTTATACGGAAGTGCTCCATGCTGGTATTATGAATGTACAAGGACAGTAGTTGCATCTTACAAGACTCAGTATCGTTATGCACATACTTATTTAAGAAGGTAGAGCAAAAGGAGTCCACCTCAGAAATTCAGGAATCGGATTCTGTAAGCAATGTACAAAAATGGGTTAAGTACACTATTTAGTGGGATAAAAATAACATAATATTATATAATAAAGAGGTCATTCACATTAGTGGATGGCCTCTTTGTTATGGATGCAAATATTAAAACTCATATTTTATTCTCATTAAACCATAACATATCTCTCTGATTAATTGACCGAAAAATCCATTAATGTTATACTAAAAGATAGTAAAAAAGTTCGGGAGGGACTATGCGTTTTATTCATACAGGAGATATTCATTTAGGAGCCATGCCGGAGAGCAGAAAAGAGTGGGCAAAAAACCGTGGAGATGAAATCTGGCAGACTTTTGAGAGATTAATAAAGAAAATTAAAGCACAGCCGGTGGATATGTTGATTATTGCCGGGGATTTGTTTCACAGACAGCCATTGCTTAGGGAGTTAAAAGAGGTGGACTATCTTTTTTCAACAATACCTGAAACTAAAGTAGTGCTGTGTGCCGGAAATCATGATGCCATTAAAAAGGGGTCATTTTACGATGGCTTTAAGTGGAGTGATAATGTTATTTTTCTAGGCAGTGAGAATGTTCAAAAAGTGGAAATCTCGGAACTTAACGCATGTGTCTATGGACTTAGCTACCATCAGACAGAAATAACAGATGGAATGTATGATCACATTATTGTGGACAGACCTGATATGATAAATATTCTGGTGGCTCATGGTGGTGATGAAAAGCATATTCCGATTAATAAAAAGAGAGTGGCAATGTCAGGATTTGACTACGTGGCAATGGGACATATTCACAAGCCGTTTATGGATGAAAAGTACAAAATGGCTTATTGTGGTTCCTTAGAGCCTATTGATGTGAATGATACAGGTGAGCGTGGCTATATATACGGAGAAGTGGACAAGAAAGGTCTGGAGTTTGAATTTGTGCCATTTTCTAAAAGACAGTATGTTGATTTGGACTTTACGGTAACGCCGAATGCTACAAATATGGAAATCAGACACAGACTTTCCGACATTTTTAATGAAAGAGGAAAGGATAACATGTACCGTGTAACATTTAACGGTTACAGGGATCCTGAATTTGAAATAAGCATAAAAGACGTAATGGATTGTGGCAATATAGTAACTGTTATTGATGAAACAATTCCGGATTTTGATTTTGAGGAAATGTATGCCGACAATAAGGATAATATTCTTGGAATGTTTATTGGTCAGTATTTAGATAAGGAACCATTAAATCCGTTGCAGCAGAAGGCACTTTATTATGGCACAAAAGCTTTATCACAGGCTATGGAGGGTAAGGTATGATTATAAAAGATATACAGTTGACGAATTTTGGTAAATTTAATCATAAATATATATCTCTTGAGCCGGGACTTAATATTATATATGGTGAAAATGAGGCAGGGAAAACCACTCTTCACACCTTTATAAGAGGTATGCTTTTTGGAATTGAAAAGCAAAGAGGAAAGGCAAGTGCTAAAGATACCTATTCTAAATACCAGCCATGGGACAATCCTTCTAATTATCAGGGAACCATGGGAATTGAAAGCGATGGAGTGAACTATCGTATAGAGCGCAATTTTAGTAAGGAAAATAAGAGCTTTAAGGTAATAAATGAGGATTTAGGTATTGAATTATCTCAGGAACAAATAGATGAACTGTTTGCGGGACTGGATGAAAGCTGTTATTACAATACCATTAGCATAAGCCAGCTAGGCAGCGTTACTGACAAGGAACTGGAGAATATACTGAAAAATTATGCAGCTAATCTTGGTTCCACAAAGTCTATGGAAATTAATATAAAAGAGGCTTTTGAGGAGTTAAATACCGAAAAAAGAAAGATTATTTCTGAAAATAAAATTGGAGAAGAGGATGAAATCCGCAGATATATAAGAGATGACGAGGATACATTGGAGTTGTCAGAAAGAGAACAGCACACAATTATTGCCTCTATTGAACAGAAAAAGGAGTCTGTGGCACGTCTTCAGGAAAAGAAAAAGGATTTGTCTGCAAGGGATGCCAAAAGGCTGGAGGAACTGGCAAGGCAAAATGAGAGAAAAGAGAATCTTTATCAGGAGGTTTTGTCATATACCACGGAGCTTGAAAAGTATAACTCTATGTTAGAGCAGATAAAATCCCATAAGCAGTCATTGGAAAATGAATTAAAAAGCAAGGGTATTGATAATTGGGAGACCATGGATATGCTTACAGATAAGGTTGTAAACAGAAGCAATATACCGATTGTGTTTATAATTCTTACCATGGCATTTATTGGGGCAGCAATTGGCTTTACCGTTGGCAATGTTGATTTGTTATATGTAGGGGAATATTGGATGAAGCCTGCGATTTGCTTAGGACTGGCAGGCGTGTGTCTGATTTTATCTGTTGTAAAGTTTTTTGTTAACAAAAAGAAACGCAATAAGAAAATTGAAAGCCTGAAAGAGCTTAAGCTGGTACTGGACAAGTTAGATGCGGCAAAGCATGAGGAAACTTATTGTATGCATCAGATTGACAGCAAAAAAGATGCCCTTGAGGCAACACAGGAGTTGATAAAGGCAGAAGAGGAAAAGGAAGTAAATTCAGAAGATTGTAGCGATGAGCTTAAGGAAATAGAGCAGCAGGAGAGGGAATTGAATGAGGCTATTTCCAAGGCTAACTGGATTTTGGAGCAGAAAAAAGAAAAAGATATTGAAGTTGAAGCAAGAATTAATGAATCAAATCACAGACTTGAAGTTATTAAAAAAGCAAAGTTTGAAATTGATGCCATTGAAGAGGCAAAGACAAATATTGAAAAAATAGCTACTGAAATTAGAAACAGCTTTGGAAAGAAGTTAAATGAAAAGGCGTCCTTTTATATGTCGGAGATTACCAATGGAAAATATGATAATCTTTCTATAGATGACAGATTAAACATTTCCATTAATGGTAAAAAATCACTAATTCCTGCATCTAAGCTTAGTAAAGGAACGGTGGAGCAGATATATATGGCGCTTCGTCTTGCAGCAGCTGACATTATTTTTGAGAAAGATAAGAAGCCGATTCTTTTAGATGATGCCTTTGTTATGTATGATAATAAACGTATGGGCAACACAATGAAGTTTATGGCTGAAAGCATGGAACAGGTTATTATTTTCTCCTGCCATACCAGAGAAAAAGTAATGGCGGATAAGTTGAAAATACATCACAATTTTATAAAATTATAAAATAAGAAATCAAACCTTCAGTGATACAAGTCGCTGGAGGTTTTTGTTATTGTGAAAATAAAATAAAAGGCACATAAAATGCATATATTGATATAAAATAAAGAAAATGAACAAAAATAACTTGACAACACAACGAAATATATGTAATATAATAAATGCAAGATGTAAACAAAATACTATGATGTGAGGATTAGAGTGGGATTTTTCGGCTCGCTATTGTATTTTTTTTATATCCGGTGTATACTATAAAGAGATTAAGAAAAACTAATAGTATACACCTCGAAATATTAAAAGAAAGCGAGGTGTTATATGAGAAAAAAGGATATAGCAACCAAAAAGTACATGTCAGATAACGTGAGATTTGCAGATGTGTTTAACTATGCCATATATGGGGGAAGGCAGATTATAAAACATGACATGTTAAAGGAAATCAGTGCAGAGGAACTGTTATTAATGGAAGGGGAGAATGGAAAGTTAATTACAAGGGACAGAGTAAGGGACTTGGAAAAGATGTGTGTCATAAAGAAAAGCGGAAATATCGTTTACATGCTTTTGGGAATTGAAAACGCATCCAATGTACATTATGCCCAGCCGGTAAGAAACGGCCTGTATGATTTCATGGGGTACGCCGACCAGGTGGAGAGAAAGTCGAAAGAAAACAGAAGAAAGAGAAAACTGAGAGGTAGCAGTGAATTTTTGTCAGGGCTTAAGAAAGAAGATAAGATAGCCGGAATAATAACCCTGACGGTATATTTTGGAGACAGACCATGGGACGGTCCAAGAAGTCTTCACGAAATGTTAAGTATTGATGATAAGGAAATATTAAAATTAATTCCGGATTACAGGATTAATCTCATAGATCCCCATGAGATTAACAACTCCGAAAAGTTTATGTCGGATTTTAGGTACATAATAGAATTTATGAAGGCATCAGGGGATAAGGAGAAGATGAATTACTTATTAAAAGAGAAGCATGGTGTATACTCAAACATGGAAAGGGATGCCATGGTGGTAATAAGGGAATGTGCAAACATTAACATAAAGATTGAAGAGAAGGAGGAAAAGCAGGATATGTGTAAGGCGATTGATGATATGATGAAGGATGCAAGAATGAGCGGAGAAGTAAGAGGAAGAGAAGCTGAACGTAAGGTGATGCAGGAGAAACTGGACGAAAAACAAAAACAGCTGAACGAAAAGCAAAGTCAGATAGAAAAAGAACGTAAAAGATATGAAAAAGAAATAGAGGAGTTAAAAAGACAGCTTGCCCAGAGGCAGCCGGCTTAAAAATAAGATATAAAGACAAAAAAAGATTGCTACCAAAATAGTAGCAATCTTTTTAAATAAACTTTAACTATCTGTTTCCATATTCATTAACACGTTTGTTGATACGCTCAACAGGATCTAATAAATCGCTAATTGAAGAATCGTGGTTTAATCTGTCAATAAATAGGGCTGTGTATTTTGCAACGTCTACACTGATGTACCATTCTTTTGACAAAAGTTCAGGAGTCTGGTAAATGCAGTTTGTAGTCATTACTCTGTAAATAAGACCATCTTCATAGGCTTTATCAAATTTTTCCAAACCGTTTGTAAAGAGACCAAAGGTTGATGCAACAAAAACTCTCTTTGCTTTACGTTTTTTTAACTGGCTTGCAACATCTAACATACTGTCACCGGATGAAATCATATCATCAATAATAAGAACATCCTTTCCTTCTACTGATTCGCCTAAATATTCATGAGCTACAATAGGATTTCTTCCATCTACAATAGTAGTATAATCACGACGCTTATAGAACATACCCATATTAATACCAAGTACGTTGGCGAAGTATACAACTCTTCCCATAGCACCTTCATCAGGGCTTATAACCATTAAATGATCTGAATCTAACTGCAAATCGTCAACATTTCTTAAAAGATTTTTAATGAACTGATATGTTGGCATAATTGACTCAAAACCGTGAATAGGAATAGCATTGTTAACTCGTGGGTCATGGGCATCGAAAGTAAGAATATTATCAACTCCCATATTAACAAGTTCCTGTAACATAACTGCACAATCCATAGATTCTCTGGAAGTACGTCTGTGCTGTCTGCTTTCATATAAGAAAGGCATAATAACAGTAATTTTTTTTGCCTTACCTGCAGCAGCGGCAATAACTCTCTTAATGTCTGCATAGTGGTCATCAGGAGACATATGGTTCTTTTGACCACAAACAGTATACTCAATGCTGTAATTAGTAACATCATCGATAATATAGAGGTCGCAACCACGAACTGTGTCTTTTAAGGTACATTTTGCTTCACCTGTACCAAATCTTGGTGTGCTTACATCTAACAGGTATGAATCCTTAACATAACCTTTAAATGTAATAGGTGATTCTTTTGCTTCGACTCTTTCACTTCTCCAATCAGAAATGTAAGCATCAACAGTTTCTCCTAATGCCTTACTTCCTGATAATGCTACGATGGCAAGTGGACCAACGGGAATAGATTCGATAAACTTTTCGATAGCCATTTGTAAAACTCTCCTTCATGTGTAAATGTGTTAAATAGTAAACTTTTTCTTTATTCTTATATCATCACCAAAAATCTTAAAAGAATTATAATTTCCAATAACCCTGGAAAAAATTCTCTCTTCATATTTATTCTGCAAATCTTCTATAGAAAAGTTTGTAGAAATAATAGTAGATTTCTGATGTATAAGTCGCTCATTAAGACAATCAAACAGTGCCGAGTCGGTAAAGGAATTGCTCATCTCAGTACCTAAATCGTCAATTATAAGTAAATCACATCCCTCTAATTCATTTATACTAATCTGTCTGTAAACGGAATTATTCTCTCTTCTGAAAGAATAATCTGCAAGCAGGTCAAAAAACTGAACTGCTGAAAGATAAATAACAGAATAAGATTTGTCTATTAATTCTTTGGCAATACAGTTAATTAAAAAGGTTTTGCCTGTACCCGCCCTGCCATAGAATAGCAGATTACATGGGTGTTTGTCAAAGTTATTTATAAAATAATGACATCTGTCTACAATAGTTTCCATATTTTCCAGGGAAGATATGCCGGAAACTTCATCAATTATGTCATCAGAATAGAAATCAAAATTGAAATTATCAAAATTTTCCACTGCTAAAATCTCATTTAATTCTGATCTTGAATATATAAGATTTATTATTTCAGACTTAAGGCATTCACAAGGTTTTCCGTGGACAAATCCGGTGTCCTTACAAATAGGACAGGTAAAAATTTCATCCAGATAGTCCCCGGGATATCTGTTCATAAGAAGTGCTGCACGCTTTTTCTCGCTTATAACCTGAATATCCTCTCTTAAAGAGTCCTTAGCAGAAGCATCACCGGACAATGCAAGCCTTGTGGCATTAACAGCCAGTGAAGCAATTTCCCTGTCATATTCGGCTATTTGAGGTACATTTTCATAAACCTCCTTAATACGCCTGTCCATTTCTATTTTATTTTCTAAACGTCTGTTATTATAGTTGTTACTTATAGTATCAAACTGTTCTCTTGTAAGACCCATAGGGGAAACTCTCCTTAAATCCTTTTATTAAATATTCTTCTTGGCAAATTTCTTGTTTTGGCTTTCTACAATCTTCTTTTCTAACTGACTGTAATCATATGTACGCTGTTCAAAAGTTTTTGCACGTTTAGCTTTCACTGCCTTCTTTGCCGGGGCTTTTGAAACAACACTAAATGACTTAGCTGTCTCTTCAGAATGAATCTTGTCCAGCTTTTCAATAGCTTCTAAGCAGTTAGCATCATTTTTGAACCAGTTTGTCAAAATACCATCTGCGTATCTGAAACTTGCACAGTGAGTATGCTCCATGGTACGGTTGCATGCCTCTAAAATAATGTCATCAGAAAAACCATACTTGTCTGTCCATTTTGAAATATATAAAACCTCATTTTTTACAGGAGCCTTATAAGTTAGTCCAAAAATCTTATAAATTCTTTTGTAAATATCCTTTTTTACTTTTGCATCTAACTTAGCTTCCTCGATAGTATAGATATCCTTTTGAACATAAGAAATAGCAGTCTTTTCAATATATGAAAAAGTCTTATGACCTTCTGAAATGCACTTTTCCATTATGTATATAATAAAATCAGAATCCAGCTTAAGTCCGTCTAACATATAAATAATGCTGTTAATGTCAGCAGGATTAAGTGTACATCCTAAATAAGTCTGTGCCAAAAATGTAAGCTGCTCAAACCTGTCATCATTTGAAAAAGAAGCAATTTCCTTTGGAGAATATTTCCTCTTAGCCGGAATGATAATCCCTGATGTTTCTGGAACAGGAATAGGAGTGCTGTCTCCTGAAACCGCTGCCAAAATTTCAGGTTTTACATCTGAAATATCAGATACTTCAATAGCACCAGATACATTCTCAGTGGAAATACCACTTACAAGATAACGGTTGCTTTTTAAGGCTTCAAATCTGATGCAGGCAATATTTCCGGACTTGTCCGTTGAAAGTGATAACAGACTTTGATCTGCCCAGTAATGGAGGGCACGATTTACGTCAGCCTCTAACATATTAAACCTGTCAGCAATATTTGAAAGTGTTAATTCATCTTCAGAAGCTTCGCTAGTATTTCTGTTCATAAGACGAAGCAAATGAAGGTAGATTTTTATAAATTCCCCATTGGCTTTTGGCATATATTCATCTAAAAAAACATTCGAAATAGAGGTGAAATCCGCAAAGTTACCTCTGTCTAAAATCAACTTAGCCATTTTTGTGCTCTCCTACAATAATTTTCTATATCAAGCTTTGTCTGCATCTCAAATACATTTTGAAGTATAGCATAAAATTTCTAAAAATCAACGTCACAAATTGGCTGAAATGCCCTATTTTAAAGGGATTGCGGGGTATGTTAATAATGTTAATAATGATAATAAAAAGGGGGCATAATTTGTCGAAAACTGTCACACCTCCCATTAACTCTGGAAAATCAAGGTTGCTAAAATTCAATCTTATGTAAACAAAAAATCCACAAAATTTTGTTAATAGTTATCAACAAAATTTTGTGGAATGTTAATAAGTTATTTTCCAAGAAGATGTTCCCCTATTTTTACTACGTCTCCGGCACCCATTGTTATTAACAAATCATTGTGTGCACAATTTTCTAATAAAAAATTTTCTATTTCACTAAAAGTTGGGAAATAGTAAGCGGTACCACCGTCTTTTTTTATCTCATCCATTACATCTTTTGAACTTATGCCAAGGGTATTTTTCTCCCTTGCAGCATAAATATCAGCCAGAACTACTGCATCAGCCTCCTTCAACGCATCAGCGAACTCAGGCAACAGAGCTTTTGTACGTGAATATGTGTGTGGCTGGAATACAACCCATAATTTATTGTGAGGGTAGTGTTTTGCAGTGCTAAGGGTGGCCCTAATCTCATCAGGATGATGGGCATAATCATCTATAATAGTAATATCTCCCAATTTACCCTTAAGCTGAAAACGTCTGTCCGTACCTTCATATGCCATAAGTCCTGTTTTAATATCTTCATTACTTATTCCCATAAAGTGGGCAGCGGCAATAGAAGCTAAGGAATTATAAATATTGTGCTTTCCTGTGACCTTTAATGTAATATGGTCTTTAATTTCACCGTTTACAACTAAGTCATAAGAGCCTCTTGCAAATTCATCAAAAGTAATATTTGCAGCACTGTACATACTTTTATTAGGGTCTGAACCTACTGTAATGACACTGCATTTGAGCCCTTCCGTAAAATATTCAATATTGTCAATGTCGCTGTTAATAATTAAAGCTCCATCATCAGGGACTAAACGGGCATATTCTCTAAAGCTATGTCTTATATCGTCTAAATCCTTAAAAAAGTCCAGATGGTCCGCTGCAACATTTAAAATAATGGCAACTGTTGGCTTAAAGGATAAGAAACTGTTAGTATATTCGCATGCTTCAGTAATAAGCTTATCAGAATGACCGATTCTTGTATTTCCCTTAATGGCAGGCATAATTCCACCTACTAATATGGTAGGGTCGGTATCTGCCTCGAGCATAATCTGGGAAAGCATGGAAGTAGTAGTGGTCTTTCCGTGAGTTCCTGAAACTCCAATGGCAGTATGGTAATTCTGCATAATCTGACCTAAAAATTCCGCCCTTGTAAGAAGGGGAATATTCATTGATTTTGCTGCAACTAATTCAGGATTATCCTGTTTAACGGCAGCTGTATAAATTAAAACTTCAACATCTGAAGAAACATTCTGCGATTTTTGTCCGTAGCAAATAGTTGCACCTAATGACTCTAGGTGCTTTGTTATTTCGGACTCCTTTGAATCTGAACCTGTAACGGTAAAACCTCTTGAAATCATGATTTCTGCTAATGCACTCATACTAATTCCACCGATTCCGGTAAAATGTAGTTTAGCAGGAGTATTAAAATCTAATTTGTACATATTCTTCTCCAATCTCATAATAAAATCTTATATGATTATACACTTGTTTTAGTACTTTTTAAAGATTTAACATAAAATTAATCAAAACTAAAAGGTAAATCTTCTATAATAAATACAAAAATCAGGAATAACTTTATTATAGCAATTTTAGACAAAATATAGTATAGAAAATTGTTAAAAATACAAAATAGATTAATGAAAAAATAAGAAATAGGAAAGAACAATAAAAAAATTGTACATTTTGCACAACTAAGAACGAAAAATGGCAAAAAAAAGAGAAAATATAAATAAAAAATAGGGGGAAAATGCTTTTATTATTAGCAATTTAATGCTATAATTTTATTACTTAATATAAGCAGCGAGGTGAGTTGACATGATAAAAAAAGAAATGATTGCAATGTTGTTAGCAGGTGGACAAGGTAGCCGTCTTGGTGTACTTACTGCAAAAGTTGCAAAACCGGCAGTTGCGTTTGGTGGAAAATATAAGATTATAGATTTCCCATTAAGCAACTGTATTAATTCGGGCGTTGATACGGTAGGTGTACTTACACAGTATCAGCCACTTAGGTTAAATGATCATATTGGTATTGGTATGCCATGGGATCTCGACCGCAATATCGGAGGTGTTACAGTTCTCCCGCCTTACGAAAAAAGTGAGAACACGGAATGGTACACAGGTACGGCTAATGCTATTTTCCAGAATATGAATTATATGGAAACATATAATCCTGATTATGTTTTAATTTTGTCAGGGGATCATATTTATAAAATGGACTATGAAGTTATGCTGGATTACCACAAGGCAAATAATGCGGATGTTACTATTGCAGCTATGCCGGTACCAATAGAAGAGGCAAGCAGATTTGGTGTGGTAGTTACAGATGAAAATCATAAGATTACTGAATTTCAGGAGAAACCGGAACATCCAAAGAGCAATCTTGCTTCAATGGGTATTTACATATTTAGCTGGCCGGTTTTAAGGGATGCACTTATTAAACTGAAGGATCAGCCTAACTGTGATTTCGGTATGCATGTTATTCCATATGTTCATGAGAACGGAAAAAGAATTTTTGCATATGAATATACAGGATACTGGAAAGATGTAGGAACTCTTAAATCCTACTGGCAGGCAAATATGGAACTTATTGATATAGTTCCGGAATTTAATCTTTATGAAGAATTCTGGAAGATATATACCAAGAGCGAGGCACTTCCACCACAGTATGTTTCAGCTGACTCTAAGATAGAGCGAAGCATTATCTGTAATGGATGTGAAGTAAGAGGTAATGTACATAATTCAGTTATAAGTGCAAATGTTGATATTGCTGAAGATGCAGAAGTTCATGATTCAATTATTATGCAGGGATGTAAGATTGGAAAGGGAACAAAGATTTATAACGCAATTGTAGCTGAAAACACCATTATCGGAGACAATTGTTCCATAGGTGTTGGAGAATATGCTGACAGCAAGTTAAGTCAGAAGATTTACAATTGCGAATTAGCAGTAATTGGTGAAAATTCCACAATTCCAAGTGGAGTTACTTTAGGTAAAAATGTAGCAGTATCAGGAAAGACAGAACTTTCAGATTACCCTGACGGAAAGCTTTCATCAGGTGACTATATAGTTAAGGCAGGTGAGATTTAATGAGAGCAGTTGGTATAATTTTAGCAGGTGGAAATAATAGCAGAATGAAGGAGCTTTCCAGGAAAAGGGCTGTAGGAGCAATGCCTATTGCGGGAAGCTACAGAGCAATTGATTTTGCACTTAGTAATATGTCAAACTCACATATTCAGAAGGTGGCAGTATTAACACAGTATAATGCGTGGTCATTAAATGAACATTTAAGTTCATCAAAGTGGTGGGACTTTGGTAGAAAACAGGGAGGTCTCTTTGTATTTACACCGTCCATTACATCTGACAACGGTTTCTGGTACAGAGGAACAGCTGATGCCATTGCACAGAATATAGCTTTCCTAAAGAAAAGCCATGAACCTTATGTAGTTATTGCATCGGCAGATGCGGTATACAAGATGGACTATAACAAAGTTCTTGAAAAACATGTGGAAACAGGTGCCGACTTAACCATCGTATGCAAGAATGCAGGAGACAAGGCAGATGTATCGGAATATGGCGTTGTTAGTACGGATATTAATGGAAGAGTGGTAGATTTCGAGGAAAAACCACTTAATAAAGTTGGTGGACTTATATCTACAGGAATATATGTTATAAGAAGAAGACTTCTTATACAGCTTATTGAAAATTGCATTGCGGAAGACAGATACGATTTCGTAAACGACATTATAATAAGAAATAAAAGTACAAAGAAGATATATGTGTACAAAATAGATACATATTGGAAGAATATATCAAGTGTCAAGAATTATTATGATACAAATATGGACTTCTTAAAGCCGGAAGTAAGGGATTTCTTCTTTAGACAATATCCGGATATATATTCAAAGGTGGAGGATTTGCCACCGGCAAAATATAACACCGGAGCAGATGTAAGTAACAGTTTGATTTCCAGTGGAAGTATCATTAATGGAAAGGTTGAAGGTTCTGTTGTATTTAAGCAGGCGTATGTTGGAAATAACTGCGTTATTAAAAATTCCATTATTCTTAATGATGTGTATATTGGGGATAACGCGGTTATTGAAAATTGCATTGTGGAAAGTCACAGTACCATTAATCCGGGAGAGCATCTTGGAGATGAAAATGAATTAAAGATTGTCAATGAAAGAAATTTCAGATATAGCTTGTAATAAGAAAGGGAGTAAAAATATGAACATAACAGACGTAAGAGTTAGAAAGATGACAAAAGAGGGCAAAATGAAAGCAGTTGTTTCAATTACAATTGACAACGAATTTGTTGTTCATGACATAAAGGTAGTTGAGGGAGACAAGGGACTTTTCATTGCAATGCCAAGTAGAAAGGCAGCAGATGGGGAGTACAGAGACATTGCCCATCCAATTAACTCAGATACCCGCAGCAATATTCAGAAAATAGTACTTGATGCTTATGAGAAAGCACTGTTAGAACCGGAAATTTCAGAGGAAGCATAAAAAGCAATTTTTTTAGAATAAGATCAAAAGGGAAGCATTATTTCATGGAAGTATCCGTGGAGTAATGCTTTTTCCCTGTAATAATATTTGTTACAAGAAATGTTAAGACAAATATTATGGTTACCTCAATTATACCTATATACCAGGTTGCAGCAGGAGAAAAGAAACTAAATATTGCATGTACATACAGTCTGATAGGGTAATGAATCAGAAACCAATACATAGTGTTATTTCCTGCTTTAACGTGGAAGGAATTAGATAAAGCTTTTGATATATACCCTCTTTCAAAAGCAAATATGTATATTAAAAGAACACATAGTAAAAAGTCTACTATATATTTTATGTGAATATCAATGGTTATACTATTTCTGAAAACAAACCATAAGATATTTAACAAAACAATAACAGTTTCAGAAAAAGTATTAAATGCATTTAAATTTCTTTTTGATAACTTTACCATATCACAGAGAAGTATTCCTGAAATAAGGTAAAAAATCCGAAGATAAGGAGAAGTGTATGATAGTGAGTCAAAAAAGGTTCTGCTTTCAATAGCCTCAAATATATAATAAAAAATAATTATTAAGGCAAGATTAATTCCCCAAAAAAGAGACACGGCTTTTAAGCTGTTTTTTATTTTTTCATTTAGTTTTAGTAAAAGAGGGCAACATATATATAATAAAAACAAAGTTGATAAAAACCAGCCAACAGAATTAATTCCGGTACTTAATTGGAGAATACCTGTTGAAGATTGAACTAAAAATATGTCCAGAATAAGTTTAAATATAGTTTTGCAAAATGCAACAATAATAGTATTTCCATCTGAAATACTTAAATATAGGCAATATGGTAAACATACAAATAAAAGAATAAAATAAACAGGATATATTTTTTTTACGCGTTTGATGCCATATGAAATGGAGTTACGTAGTGTTATCTGTGGTAAATGCTCGTTACATTTATATGAATATGCGAGACCAAAGCCTGATAATATAAAGAAAAAATTAACAGCAACATAAGCGTTATGAAAAAAACGTGAATAAACATAGCCATTGTGTAGCAAAGACAAAAATTCCATATGAGATAACATAATGATAATCATCATATAAAAACGAAGTCCGGTAAATGAATTAATTCTTTTTTTTGAAACACTACTATTCATGTAAAAATCCCCTTTATAAATATTACTTTGTTAAGAATAAGTTATTAAAAAGAATAAGTTAATAAAAGGGATGTAAGAACATGGTAAATTCGTTGATTAATGATAATTTATGGTTTATAATCAGCAGATACAGGGGGATAATATAAATCAGATTAGTTAGGAGATTAATATGTACGCAATAATAGGTTTGGGAAATCCCGATAAAAAATATGACAAAACAAGACACAATGTAGGATTTGACGTTATTGATGAGTTAGCACGGCAAATGGCAGTGGAGGTAAAGACAAAACGGCATAAAGCTTTGTGTGGTATAGGTCAGATTGGTGCAGAAAAGGTTGTTTTAGTAAAACCCCAGACATATATGAATCTAAGTGGAGAATCTGTTAGGGCTGTAATTGATTTCTACAAATTAAACCCGGAAAGTGATATAATAGTAATATCTGATGATATTAGCCTGCCTACCGGTAAAATCAGAATAAGGGCAAAGGGAAGTGCAGGAGGTCATAACGGACTAAAAAGCATTATTGCCCATGCAGGTACAGATAAGTTTAAGAGAATTAAAGTGGGAGTAGGGGCTAACGAAGGAGATTTGGTTAAGCACGTTCTTGGAAAATTCTCTAAACAGGATAGAGTGGTCGTAGATGAGGCTATAAGAAATGCAGCGTCTGCAGCAGAAGTGATGGTAATATGTGGCGTGGAGGAAGCCATGAATAAATTTAACTAGGAGCAGAGAATGAATAGTTTTTACTATCCTCTTTTAAAATTAAATGAATATGAGCAGGTCAGGGACTGTCTGTCACAGAAAAAAACATGTCAGGTTACAGGATGCAGTGACTCCCAGCTTGCACATTTTATAACAGGATTAAGCGATGGCTACAGGCAGAAAGTCATCGTTACTTTTAGTGCATTAAAAGCAAAGGAAATATACGACGATATAAAGGGATTTACAGACGACGCGGTAATGTATCCTTCTAAGGATTTCATATTTTTCAGTGCTGATGTTCACGGAAATCTTATTTTACAGCAACGTTTGGAATTTATTGAAAAAATAGTAGAAGATAAGCCTTTTACCGTAATTGTAACAGCAGATGCCTTTATGGACAAAATTCAGCCTCTTGATAAAATAAAAGACAATTATCTGGAAATATCAGAGGGTAGCGTAATAGAGCAGGATGCCCTTAAAAAGAAACTGGTTAAAATGGGTTATGAGGCTGTGGAACAGGTGGATAGTCCGGGGCAGTTTGCTATAAGGGGAAGCATAATTGATATTTATACCTTAACAGATGAGGTGCCTTACAGAATAGATTTTTGGGATGACGAGGTTGACATAATAAAGAGTTTTGAAATAGAAAACCAGCGTTCAATAGAGAATCTTGAAAGTATAAAGATATATCCTGCCACAGAATATTTCTTTACAGAGGAAGAGATAAAGGCAGGACTTGATAAAATTAAGTTAGAATTAAACAAAACAGTAGAGAAGTTTAGAAAGAAGTTTAAAACAGAGGAAGCCCATAGACTTAAAACTACAGTGGAAGAGTTTATAACAAATATGGAAATAAATCCTTTTGGAGTATCTATAGATAGTTATGTAAACTATTTTTCTGACAGCCTTACAAGTCTTTTGGAATATTTTGATAACCCTATATTTTTTATTGATGAACCAAAGCGTGTGTTAGAGCAGTTAAATGCAGTTAACGGGGAGTTTAAGGACAGCATGACTAACAGGCTGGAGAAGGGCTACGTTCTCCCGGGGCAGACAGATGTACTTTGGAACAAAGAGAGAATAACAGATAAAATAAATTCATATACAAAGGTGGTATTTACTGCCATTGCACAAAAGGTTTCAGTATTTGATACAGAAGATTTTGTGGAAGTAGATGCAAGAAACATAAGTCCTTATAATAACAAATTTGAGATGCTTGTAGAGGATCTTAAAAGATACAAAAAGCAGAAATATAGCGTCTTGCTGGTAACCACATCCGTTACAAGGGGACAGCGTTTGGCAGAGGATTTGAGGGATTTTGGAATTAGTGCATTTTATGAAAAGGATGACACAAGAGAGGTAAATCCCGGAGAAGTAATGATTATATCCGGAAGGCTTAGAAAGGGATTTACATATCCCATGGTGAAATTTGTTGCCATTTCCGATACGGATATCTTCGGAGAACGGAAGAAAAAGCGCAGAAAGAAACATGGATATTCAGGAAGTAATATATCCAGCTTTTCTGATTTAAATATAGGGGATTACGTGGTACACGAAAACCATGGACTGGGAATATACCGGGGAATTGAAAAGGTGGAAGTAGACCATGTGGTAAAGGATTATATAAAGATAGAGTATGCAGGTGGAAGTAATTTATATATATTGGCGACTCAGCTTGATATGATTCAAAAATATGCCGACAGCGAGGCAAAGAAGCCAAAGCTTAACCGTCTTGGCGGTCAGGAATGGAACAAAACAAAGTCAAAGGTTAAGAAGGCTGTTGCAGAAATTGCCAAGGAACTGGTGGAACTTTATGCTATAAGACAAAATGGTCAGGGATATGTATTTTCGCCGGATACAGAGTGGCAAAAGGAATTTGAGGAAATGTTTCCTTTTGAGGAAACGGATGATCAGTTAAATGCCATAAATGAAGTTAAAAAAGACATGGAAAGCACCAAAATCATGGACCGTCTTATATGCGGTGACGTTGGCTTTGGAAAAACGGAAATTGCCATTAGAGCGGCATTTAAGGCAATACAGGATAACAAGCAGGTGGCGTATTTAGTGCCAACAACAGTGCTGGCACAGCAGCATTATAAAACATTTAAACAAAGATTTAAGGATTTCCCGGTAAGGGTGGAAATGCTTTCAAGATTTAGAACAAAATCAAACATAGACCAGAATATAAGAGATTTAAAAAAGGGATATGTGGATATAGTAATAGGAACTCACAGACTTTTATCTAAGGATGTTAAATTTAAGGATTTGGGTCTTTTGATTATTGACGAGGAGCAGAGATTTGGCGTAAAGCATAAGGAACAGATAAAGGAACTGAAAAATAACGTTGATGTTATTACATTAACGGCAACGCCAATTCCAAGAACCCTTCATATGAGCCTTATTGGCATAAGAGATATGTGTGTTATGGAGGAACCTCCTCAGGACAGAATGCCTATTCAGACCTTTGTAATGGAATATAATGAGGAGATTGCAAGGGACGCAATTAACCGTGAACTGGCAAGAGGAGGACAGGTTTATTTTGTTCACAACCGGGTTCAGGATATTGCAGATATGGCGGCAAGTGTTCAAAATATGGTGCCGGATGCCAATGTGGCATTTGCCCACGGACAAATGAGTGAGCGGCAGCTAGAAGAAATTATGTATGACTTTGTTAATGGAGACATTGATGTACTTGTAAGTACCACAATTATTGAAACGGGTCTGGATATTCCAAATGCCAACACCATTATTATTCACGATGCGGAGCGTATGGGATTGTCACAGCTTTATCAGTTAAGAGGCCGTGTGGGACGTTCAAACCGTATGGCATATGCATTTTTAATGTATAGCAGAAATAAAATGCTTACGGAAGTGGCTGAAAAACGTCTTGGTGCCATAAGAGACTTTACAGAGTTAGGTTCCGGGGTGAAAATTGCCATGAGAGATTTGGAAATCAGAGGAACAGGAAATCTTCTAGGTGCCCAGCAAAGCGGACATTTAGAGGCAGTGGGATATGATTTGTACTGTAAAATGCTAAATCAGGCTATTGAGGTATTAAAGGGTGAAACACCGGAAGAAGACTTTGAAACTAAGATTGATTTAATGTGTGATGCTTTTGTTCCTGCATCTTATATTAAGAATGAAACTCTTAAAATGGATATATATAAGAGAATTGCAGGAATTGAAACTGACGAAGAGTACGAGGATATGCAGGACGAACTTATTGACAGGTTTGGGGATATACCGTCTCAGGTTGAAAATCTGTTACAGGTTGTTTTGCTTAAGGCAGCGGCTCATAAGGTTTACATTACGGAAATCAGTGGAACTAAAGACAAAATGAAAATAATGATGTGGAATCAGGCCAAAATAGATGTTGAGAGAATACCGATTCTTGTAAGGGAGTACAAAGGCAGACTTAAGTTTGTTACCGGTGATACACCGTACTTTGTTTATTCACCAAAGCCTGATGATGACAATGTAATTGGAAGGGCAGGAAAACTGGTAGAATCCATGTCCACACTTGTTTAGCAGTAAAGTCGCCATAAAGGTGCAGAATGGAGATTATATGAAAAAATTAGCAGTTGTTTTAATGTTAGCAGTGGTATTTACCATGACGCTGACAGGTTGCAGTAAGGACAAAGGCAATCAGGAAACTACCGCAGGTCAGGTTGATTTGTCGTCAAACAGTGAAGTTGCCATAAATGCAGGTGGTATTGGAGTTTTAACAGACGAAGTAAGATACTATGCTTACACGGCCCAGGCAACATATGAGGCTTACTATATTTCGGAAAACAAAAATATAGACTGGAAAAGCGACATGAAGAAAGGCGTTTCCTGGCAGGAGGGAGTAAAGAGCATTGTACTGGATGATATTTGCCGCAGGGAATATTTTTGTTCTCTGGCAAAAAAATACGATGTCCAGCTTTCTGACAGTGACGAGGACAATGTAAAAGCAGCTGTTAATGATTTTTTTGAAGAATCTGATAGTGGTCTTGTTAAAAAAATTGATATTAAAAGACAGCGGCTTATAGAGGTTTTTGAAAAACAGAAAATTCAACAGAGAGTTGAAAGTAACGTTAATTCCTCTGACGACAATGCTGCCGATAATATGTATAAAAAGTGGAAAAAAGCAAATACTGTTACGGCAGGAGCAAGTTGGGATGAAATTAATTTTAATGAACATATATTTACATTGGAGGATGCAAAGTGAGAAGTCGATTGACTTGCGTAATCAGTGCAACCATGGCAGTTTTGCTTATTGTTTGCACTGTAAATTATGCATTTAATACAGGTAAGGAAAAAAAGAAAAATGGGAATCCGGTAATGGAGGCA
Organism: Eubacterium segne; assembly: GCF_014287775.1. Lineage (NCBI taxonomy): Bacteria > Bacillati > Bacillota > Clostridia > Eubacteriales > Eubacteriaceae > Eubacterium > Eubacterium segne. Next base: position 37,940 of record NZ_JACOOZ010000011.1, on the reverse strand, counting down.
GCTCAAAAGGAAGTTGTGGTTCAGGATTTTATACATGATAATTATGTAATTACAGAAAAAAATCCATGGACGGATTATAGCCTTCATCCGGTTAATTATAAGGAAACCAAAAGCAGTTCCTTTAGTGAAAATATTAGTGCACAGTCAGCAATATTGGTTGACATAAAATCAAATAATGTTCTTTATGCTAAAAACGAAAATACGCATATGTACCCGGCAAGTACCACAAAGTTAATGACGGCACTTACGGTTTTGCAAATTATGAACGTTAATGATGTAGTTACAATAGGGGATGAAATAACCTTTATTGCTTCTGATTCCAGCAAGGCAGGTTTTTCCAGAGGACAGGTGGTAACAGTAAAGGAACTGTTGCAGGGACTTTTAATTTCATCAGGAAATGATGCTGCATATGTTTTGGCAAAGGCGGCAGGTCAGGAAATTTTTGAGGATAATATTGCCAATGAAGGAAAGACCTTTACTTCCCAGCAGTGCGTACAGCGTTTTGTATTGGAAATGAACAGAAATGTAAGGGACATGGAATTGGAAAATACCCATTTCACATCTCCTGACGGATACGACGATGATGATCAATATACCACAGCAACGGATTTATCTAAGATAGCAATTGAGGCATACAGTAATTCAGTTATTGCAGATATATGTGGTAAAAGTTCCGCATATTCAGATACACTTAGTAAAACATGGACTTCTACTAATGCACTGTTAAATAAAAATGGAAGTTTCTATTACGAATATTGTCAGGGATTGAAAACAGGAAGTACCGGATTGGCAGGAAAATGTCTTGTGTCAGTTGGGAAAAAGGGTGATAAGGAATGTGTCAGCGTGGTACTTAACGACAATACAGACGAGCAGCGGTGGAATGATGCGAAAAAAATGTTGAAATATGGATTGGAGTAAATAAGATGTTTTAATAAATAGGGGCTGTCGCACTGAATGAGCGACAGCCCCATAATTACGTAATATCATTTAGCATCTGCAACATAAATTCATAAGACATAACGCAGTACATGGATCAGAACAACAAAACATGTTATCCGGGTTACTGCCATATGAGTATTGTCTTTGATTGTACCACTGACCACCACTTTCCAAAGTCTGAACCAGACGCTGATATGTGGCATTATTTGGTTCCATTTGAAGGGCTGTCTTTGCCATGTCAAGGGCAATAACATTATTTCCTACACCATTATTGGCAATGGCACTGAGAAAATACCAACGGGCATTTCGGTCATTTATGTTATTAAGTACGTTTAATGCCTCGTTAAATCTGCCATTGTTTATATAATTAGAAGCGGCAGAATAATATGAATCATCCTGACTGTATCCGGTATTTCTTCCATAGGAACCGCCGAAATCATCAAAGCCACCAAAACCACCAAAGCCTCCAAAAGGATTGCCATTATACTGACCGTAAGGGTTACCGTTATATCCACCACCGGAGTAGCTGCCGGAACCACCGGAATATCCGTTTTTACGCTCATTCATAATTTGGTCGTATGCCTGACCTACAAGCTTAAACATTTCTTCAGCTTTATCCTTGTTGGGATTGTTAATATTAGCATCCGGGTGATATTTTCTGCTTAACTTTCTATATGCTGTTTTAACTTCATCATCTGTGGCACTTGGGTCTATGCCAAGAACCTTATATGGATCGTTCATTTTGTATCTCTCAATCTGTTAAATTTAAAACTTTTTCACAATGAAACTTACGTTATATAAAGGATAACCATGTAAACGAATTATTTATTTTCAGTGCCTGTACCGGTTCTCTCTTTATAGATGGTGCTAAATCTGTTCCATACCCCGGCATAGAGAATATTGCGAAGTATTTCCGCATTTTCAAGAATAGGCAGGGTCTCAAATTCTTTGGAACATTCAGCCATCATCATAGTAAGCATCTGCTTTATTCTATCATCAAAACCGGGATTTTGGCAAATTTCCTTAAAAGGATTGTAGGAATTTTTCTTAATGTCCTTTTCTAAATCGTCATAGGCATCCAAAATATAAATAAATTTTCCAAGGAAAAATCCCATACGTGACAGCGTATCGCTCCAACGGTCTTTATGTGGAACAAACAAAATTGCCATAATTTTACCGAAAATCCCTGCCATAACATCAATGCCTGTCTCATTATTTTTTTCGCGGGTACCGAGCTCGTTAAGCAATGAAGCTATAGCCTGGGATTTTTCCAGGTAATCATTTTTTCCTAATTTAATTAGTTTGGCAAATAAAAGCTTAATAACATTCCGGTCATCCTTCCAGTCATCCATAGACTTGTAATAGGACAAGATAATGTTCATATCTGCCACATAATCTGTATATTTAGAAGATATCATGCGGCGCTTTTTTGTGGGATGTGCAATGCATCTGTGCATTTCATCGAAGATTTCCGGTTCATAAAGTGCCGTTAAAAGCATACTTAAAAAAGTCATGTCATAGGTTAGGGTAAGCTGTCCCATAAAACCATAGCGCTTCTTTAATGACCGGCACAGTCCACAATAATAACCTTTGTAAATGTCAAATTCTTTAATTTTTAATTCCGGTTTATTTACAACAACATATCCAAACATATTAACTTCTTCTTATAAATTTATTGTTACATTTAGGACAGCGGATTTCGATTTTGCCGTGTCCCTTGGGAATACGGATTTTCTGACCGCAGCCGGGACACTTGAAAAATTTATAATATTTTCTCTGCTCCCTGGCTTCTTTACTGAAATTTTTATTAAATTTAATTTTAGAAATTATTCTTAAATACTTTTCGTTTTCAGCTGCACGCTTATATATGTTTCTTGAAAACATTCTAAAGTAAAGAAGAACAATAGAAGCAAATATAAAAAGGCTTAATACAGAATTTACTGCACCTTTTGTGAAAAAGGAAAGAATGCAAAGAACAAATGTTACACCAAGTATAAATCTTGATAACTGGTCAATGCCGTATCTGCCATACATAAAATTGGAAAATTTATTTCTAAAGTTCATAACAAAACTCCTTTCAGAACAAATAACAATTCATAATATACAAATTACCAATTCTAAAAGGCAAAATCAATAATCATGGGGCATATTTAACACATAAGTCACAAAAGTTTACAAATATTCCATATTTACAATTAGTAGATAATAAGATAAAATAAAAACGATATTGGGTCGAAAAATGTAGCAAATATAACTTGATATTGGGGCAAACTTGGGAGGGTACATATATGCATATAAAAAAAAGCAGCTGGATAAAGCATTTTGACTTTATTCTGGCCGATTTGATATGCTTAAACATAACATTTAATCTTGCATATTGGTTAAGACACGGAATTGCAAATGTATACGAAATAAAAGATTATCGAATGATAATGATTATGATAATGGTTTTGCATTTTTGTATAACATATTTTTCAAATTGGTACTCAGGAATTTTGAAACGTGGATATTTCGGAGAATTTCAAAAGGTATTTATATATAATTTGGAAATGATAGCAGTGGTTTTCAGCTATTTGTTTGTTATGCAGTTAAGTATACAGTATTCGAGATTGACATTTATAAGCTATTTTTGTATTAATACCATAGTTATGTATATGGTGCATATAATTTTGAAAAAAATTATTAATGATAATGAGGGACTGTCTAAGTATAACAGGGTAAAAATTTTGGTGTTAGTCAATGAGGAAATGGCTGTGGATTCGGTTAATCTTATAAAAGACGGTCATGATAAAACCTATGATGTTGTGGGAATAGCCATTGTGGAGCCGGAATCAAAGTGTAGTGAAATTATGGGAATACCGGTAGTGGCGTATGGTAAAGACGTATATGAATATGTTTGTCATAACGTAATAGATGATGTACTTATATGTATGGACCCGGGCAGACAGGATGAAATCGAGCGGGTCACAAATAAGTTTTTGGAAATGGGAGTAACAGTGCATGTTAAGATGAATATGTTTACACAGGGACTTCCTAATGTATATTTTGGCAGAATTAATGCAGTTAATGTTTTAACAACAAGTATGAAGACGGTGCAGCCTTATGAGATTTTCTTAAAGAGGGCGCTGGATATATGTGCCGGCATTGTGGGCTGTCTCATAACGGCGATATTGTTTATTTTTATCGCACCGGCAATTAAAATTGCTGACCCTAAAGGTCCTGTATTTTTTGGACAGGAAAGGGTTGGAAAGAACGGCAGAAAGTTTAAAATATACAAATTCCGTTCAATGTATTCAGATGCTGAAGAACGTAAGAAGGAACTTATGGATAAAAATAAAATGAGTGGTCTTATGTTTAAAATAGATGCAGACCCTAGAATTATAGGAAGCGGACCGGACGGAAAGAGAAAAGGTTTAGGTCATTTCTTGAGAGCTTCGTCTTTAGATGAGTTTCCAAATTTCTGGAGTATCCTTAAAGGCGACATGAGTTTAGTAGGAACCAGACCGCCAACAATGGATGAGTACGAGAAGTATGAGCTACATCATAAAAGCAGACTGGCTGCTAAGCCGGGGCTTACAGGAATTTGGCAGGTGAGTGGCAGAAGCGATTTTACGGATTTTGAAGAAGTTGTTAAGTTAGACAACGAATATATAAAAAATTGGACTATCGGACTTGACATAAAGATTATTTTAAAAACAGTCGTGGTAGTAATTGCAAGGAGAGGTTCAGTATAAAATATTAAATTATGAATAAGAGAATGGGAGCTGTAATGAATAGTAATTTTACAGACACATCCAAAAGACATATATTTATTGTGGGATGTAAAGGTATTCCTACCAGATATGGCGGATTTGAAACCTTCGTAGATAAATTAACGGAATATACCAAAGATAAGAGTATTCAGTATCATGTTTCAAGGATATTAGATGATAGTGAATATGATGAAAATAATACTGAATATGAGTATAACGGTGCACATTGTTTTGATATAAAACAGCGCATGGGCGGACCTCAAAAAGCTATATTTTATGATGTTGATGCTATAAAATACAGTATTGACTATATCAAAAAATATAATCTTAAGGAGCCTGTTATTTATGTGCTTGCATGCAGGATAGGGCCTTTTATTGGAAAGTTTAAAAGGGAGATACATGAACTTGGAGGACAACTTTATGTAAACCCGGATGGACATGAGTGGAAGCGTGCCAAATGGAGTGCTCCCGTTAGAAAATACTGGAAAATATCAGAGCGTCTTATGGTTAAAAATGCTGATTTGCTTATTTGCGACAGCATAGGCATTGAAAATTACATAAAGGAAGATTACAAAAAGTATAATCCAAAAACCACATTTATCGCCTACGGTGCAGAAACATCTAAGTCAACTTTGGCAGATGATGACAGCAAGGTAAAGGAGTGGTTTTCAAGGTTTAACGTAAAGTTTAAAAACTACTATGTGGTTGTGGGACGGTTTGTGCCGGAAAACAACTTTGAGGCAATTATAAGGGAGTTTATGAAGTCGAAAACGAAGAAAGATTTGGTGATTGTAACGGATTATCAAAATAATGTTTTCTACGATGGACTCCTGAAAAGTACAGGTTTTAATAAGGACAGGCGAATTAAGTTTGTAGGCACGGTTTATGACCAGCCATTATTAAAGAAAATAAGGGAAAATGCCTTTGCATACATTCACGGACATTCTGTTGGTGGAACAAATCCAAGTCTTCTTGAGGCATTAGGTCTTACAGATGTAAACCTCTTATTTGATGTTATATTTAACAGGGAAGTGGCAGAAGACGGAGCTAAATATTGGAGTTTAGATGACGGGGATTTGGCAGCTTTAATAGACAAAACAGATAATATGAGTGAAAATGAGATAGAGACTATAGGTAACAAAGCTAAAAAACGAATTGATAATTTTTACAACTGGGAATACATAACTGAAAAATATCAGAAGTTGTTTAGAAAATAATAGGATATAGAACAGACCAGAATTACATTCTGGTCTTTTTGAAATGAAAAGAATGAATCATATGATTGAAAATGGTAAAATAGTTCATTTTTGTTGGTTTGGAAAAGAAAAAATGCCACAAAGGTACGTGGACTTTTTGGAAAATAATAAGAAATTCTTTCCCGGATACCAATTTATAGTGTGGACAGAGGATAATTTTGATATTTACAGCTGTGATTATGCTGCGCAGGCGTATGACAAAGGAAAATATGCTTTTGTTAGTGACTATGTCAGAATGAAGGTTTTATATGAGTATGGAGGAATATATCTTGACCTTGATGTAGAATTTTTGAAGAAGTTTAGTGATATTGAGGCAGGAAAAGAATTTATGGGGTTTGAAAGAAGAAAGTATTTAGGAACCGCAGTTATAAGTCTAAAGAAACACAGTATAATTGCAAAAAAAATGCTGGATTATTATGAAAATAATCCGTTTCTTTCAAAAAATGGAGCTATGGATACCGTGGCAAATGTGTCACTTCTTACTGAAATTATGGTGGAAGAGGGACTTGTGTTAGGTGGGGGGAAACAAAAGGTGTCAGGCATAGACATATATCCAAGGGAATATTTTTACCCTAAAAAGTTAGGAGAAGGGGTGTTTAGAACTACAGAGCAGACAGTAGCTATTCATTATTGTGATAACAGTTGGATGAGTGCAAGAGAGAAAAAACGTGGCAACAGCAAAATATGGATATCCTTTTTCAGACCATTATTACAAAAGGCAAAAAAAGTATTGATTTCAATTTTTGGAAGTAAGGCAACAAGGAAGATAGAAATAAAAATTAGAAACATATTAAAGTAGGAGAAGTATATGTGGAACCGAAAGTGCGGTGAAATACTGGTAGAATATGTTAAAAAATTAAATGACAACAATATACGCTACTTTATTTTGAGAAATTATCAGGGATTGCCTTTTGATAATCAATCAAAAGATGTGGATATAGTAATTGAGCCGGAAAAAATTAAACAGGCACATACATTGTTAAAACGAATAATGAATGGTGCCGGGTTGGAATATTACGACGAGTTTAGGACAGGGGCAATGATATGTTGTCATGGAATGAGTCTGAAACAAAAGACGGCAATACACATAGATATAATAGAAGGTTTAAGCATAAAGGGGATTGAATTAGAGGATTTTAGCAGACTATATAAAAACACAATAAGCTACAATAATCTTACGGTGCTGCAACCCCAATACGAGACATTTTGGCTATATATAATGAAGGTGACAGGTCAGAAAAAACTGCAACTGAAAGAAGAATATTCTAAAAAAATAATTAATCTTATAAGAAATGAGAAAGAATTTTTTTTAGAAGAAATGTCACACAGGATGTGGGGAAGCTACGGCAGACATATTGAGAAAGCAATAAAGGAAGACAGAATCGATGTACTATTTAAGGAATATAGAAAAATAAGCAAAAATATAATATTTTCTTTAACTAAGAAAAAGCCTGTTAAGGTTTTAGCAGGCAGAATGGAATTTGTGCTGGAAAAAATACATAGAATACTTTTTCGCTATAGAAAGTTTTCCAGAACATTTTGTGTTATTGCACCGGATGGTACGGGAAAATCCACAGTTATTGATAAAGTTATAGAAAAAATAAATTATTATTATATATGTGAAAATAAGTGCAATCTGTATCATTTCAGACCGGGAATAATTCCTAATTTAAAGGATGTTTTCGGAAAGAAAAAAGAGGAACAGAATTTAGAAGAAGATTATGCACAGGAAAGGAAAAAATTAGAACAGGCAAAGCCTAAAGGTTCATTTATTAGAATATGTTACTATTCTTTTGATTATATAGTCGGATGGAGAAAAAAAGTACGAAGAGATGTACATTATGACAGATATTCAGTTTTTGACAGATATAGCTACGACCTGATTGTAGATCCGAAACGAAGCAAAATTAACCTTCCATACTGCGTCAGACGATTTTTTGTGGCATTAACGCCGAAACCTAAAGTTACATTTGTGTTAAAGGCAAGACCACAGGTTATACACAATAGAAAAAAGGAATTGACCATTGAAGAAATTAACAGACAGTCAGCGGAATATGAAAGGTTGAAAAAATATTACAAAAAAATATATTATCTAAATGCAGAAGATGATGTTGATACAATAAGTAATGGAATGTTGAAAATTGTGTTTGATAATTGTTTGGAATATTAGAGGAGCTGCAATGGCACAGAATAAATTATATGCTGAAATATTTTCTGAAGATGTTTATGGCGAAAAATACTATTTAATAGATAATGGAAATAAAACATGGATTATTCCCGAAAAAAACATGAAATACGGTTTTGGAATACTTCAGGCATCTAATTTTAAGGCAAAATTGGTAAAGATTTTTTTCCCGGTCTTAAGGGACGTGATACCTGCAAGAAAAATATGCAAGTGTACGCCTAAGTACCTTAAGATAAATGACGGAATCAAAGACATAATAGAAAAATATTGCAAAGATAAATATGAATGTTCCGTATATTATGGGAACCTGAAGGAATCTGTTCAAAACCACAAGGCTGTCATACAGGTATTTAACAAAGATAAAACTTTTTTCTACATGAAAATATCAGAAGAAAAAACAGTTAAAGATTCATTTGAAAAAGAATTAACTGCCCTGAAATTTTTAAAGGAAAAAAATGTGAGAAATATACCCGCAGGCATTGGAATTGCAAAAAAAGGCAGTTGGGATATTTTTATACAGGAAAATGTTGCAGAAGATAACAGAAGCTGCTACCGGTTTTTGGATAAACACTGGAGATTTATTGCTGATATGTACGAAAAAACTAAAGTGAAAATTAGTTTTGAAAACAGTGATATGTATGAACCGGTTATGTTTTTAAAACATTGTGCGAAAGAAGAAACTTTATTTGGTGAAGAAGACAGTATTATGTATGCTATAAGAAAAACAGAAAGTTTTTTAAAAAACAGTGATTTTTATTATAGTTTCGCCCATGGGGATTTTACACCAAAGAATACATGCATAAAGAATAAAGAGGTGTATGCCTTTGACTTTGAATATTGTATAAAAACAGCAACACCGTTTTTTGATTTTTTTCATTATATTTGTCAGAAAAGTATAATGTTTAACGATATGAACATACAGGAAACTTTTAGGGTGTATAAAAAATACAAGAGTAAACTGTATAATTACTGTAATACACCTAACATGCTGTTTGTATCATATTTGCTTTATATTATAGTCTTTTATCTGAAGAGGGATGACAAAAACACAGATACAAGAAAAGGTCAGTTAAAGTTTAGAATAGAGTTAATAAAAAAGTTATTGCAAGAAGAGGATTAAATTGAAGATATTACATTATTCACTAGGATTCCCACCATATGCAAGAGGTGGACTGACAAAATATGCAATAGATATTGCTACAGAACAGGTAAGGCAGGGACATGATGTGGGAATGCTTTGGCCGGGCCGGGTTTTAAATGGTTCGTCAATAAAAATTAAACAGGGTAAAGCCTTTCAGGGAATAAAAAGTTTTGAACTTGAAAATCCTGAATATTTGCCACAGATATACGGAATCAGAGATTTTGACGGATTTCAAAAAAATGTAGACACAAAGGTATATGAAGAATTTTTAAATAGGGAAAAGCCTGATGTAATACACATTCATACTTTAATGGGAATGCACATTGGCTTCTTAGAAACAGCAAATAAATTAAAAATAAAAACCGTTTATACGACTCATGATTTTTTTGGAATATGTCCTAAAACAACACTGTTTTTTAATAATGAAATATGTGAGAAAAATTTTGAATGTAAAGGATGCTATACCTGCTGTGAAAATGCTTTGTCTATTAAAAAAATGAAACTTTTACAAAGTCCGTTATACAGAAACATAAAAAATACTAAAATACTTGGAGTTCTAAGAAAATACAAAAAGAACAAAATTTTTGTAAATGAAAGCGGATTAAAGGAGTTACAAAAAGAGGATAAGATTTATAGTGAAAATTACCGGAAATTAAGAGAAGGATATATCAGGTATTTTGAAAAAATATCCACCATTCACTTTAACAGCACATACATGAGGGATGTTTTTAGAAATTATATAAATGTTGACAAAGGAATCGTGTGTAATATAACTCACGGGGAAATTAAAGATAATAAAAAGAAGTACACAAAAACAATAGAAAATAATGTTGTAAAAATATCTTATTTAGGACCAATTGCGGAATATAAAGGCTTTTATGTCCTTAAGGAAGCATTAAATCAGTTGTATCAGGAAGGAATAAGAAACTTTCAGCTAACTGTCTATAATGGCGGTGAAAATATGGCACCATATATTAATAATAAGCCTTCATTTAAGTACGAGGAGCTTGATAAGGTGATGAATGAGGCAGATTTGGTTGTAGCATTACGTGATGTATCTTATGGCTTTACGGTTTTAGAGGCATTAAGTTACGGAGTGCCGGTAATGGTTACAGATAAAGTTGGGGCAAAGGATTTAGTATGTCCCGGAAAAAACGGAATTATATGTGATTATGACCTTGAAATGATAAAAAAAGAATTAAGGGAACTTTTAAATAATCCGGAAAAGATAGGAAAAATGAAAAATAATGTACTAAATATGTTTGAAGTACCTTTAATTAGTGGGCATGTGCAGGATATAATTAATGGTATATACAGATAAAGGTGAAGGAAATGAATAAAAAAGTATTAATTGTTTCATATTATTTAAATTTACGGGATACTGACCGTTGCTATACAGTTTACAATTATTTTAAGGAAAAGGGATATGATGTAGAGGCATTATGTGGAAATTATGACCATAATTCCAAGAAAAAGGTTAGATATAATCTTGAGGGCGTCAGGGAAATAGAAGTTATTCCATACAAAAAGAATATGTCTTTAACAAGAATGATTTCAGCGGTGAAATTTGCTTTTGACGTGGTAAAATTGTTGAAAACGCGTACAGCAGATGTTGTATATGTTGTGGGACCACCTAATTCAACGGCATATGTTTTGTCTAAAAAACTAAAAAATACATATTTGGTATCGGATATTTATGATTTGTATCCGGAGACAATTCCATTTAATAAAAATGTTAAAAGAGTGGCTAATGTTTTAGGATTTTGGTGGTGGTCGCATATGAGAAATTATGCAATGAAAAAATGTGACTGTTTTATCGGATCATGTAAATATTATTTTGAATTGTTGGGGATAAAAGAGGATGAAAAAAAGAAAGTAGTGCCTTTGTGTAAGAGCAATAAAAAGGTAGAGCGGACAGAAGTTGTACCTAACGACAAATTAAATATTCTTTATTTGGGAGCATTAACAGGAAACTATGATTTTGAAGGGTTGGTAAAAATGCTGTCCATAATAAAAGAAAAGAAGGATGTTGAGTTATTTATTATTGGAGAAGGTCCGAGAAAAGAATGGCTTTTAAATGAATTAAAGGATAAGAAAATAAAGTATAATTTTATGGGACGTATATATGATGATGCTGTTAAGGAAGAAGTAATGAAAAAATGTCATTTCGGCTTCAATGGATTTAAGGAAAATGTGGCAATTGCATTATCTTATAAGAGTATGGAGTACATGTCTAACGGATTAGCTTTAATTAATTGCTGTAAAAGTGATACGTGGAACATGGTAAGGGAAAAGAATATTGGAATAAATTATAATCATGGTATAATAAATCAGGTGGCAGACGAAATATGCAAATTAAGTGCAGATGAAATATTCGAAATGCAGAAAAATGCTATTGTACAGTATGATGAAAATTATTCTTACGACTGTTACAAAAAGAAAATGGACAGGATATTCGGGCAGCCGGTATCGGGAGTTGACAGATGATAGAAAATGTATTAGTAGTTTTAAACTATAATGATTACAATACAATAGAAAAGTTTTTGAATAATGCAGTACATATTGAAAGTATCGATAAATTAATTGTAGTGGATAATTGCTCTACGGACAATTCCTTTGAGAAGCTGCGTGCATTTGAAAGTGAAAAAACAGATGTCATTAAGACGGAAAAAAACGGTGGATATGCATATGGAAACAATTTTGGAATTAAATATGCCATGGACAAATATTCGCCAAAGTATGTGTTTGTTTCAAACCCGGATGTGGAGTTTGATGCAGAAGCGATTAATTCAATACTGGGATTTTTTGAAAATAAAGAACAGAAAAATATTAAAATAGGGGTGGTAACAGGAAGTATGGTTACTACCACACAGGCTAAAATATGTCCCGCATGGAAATTACCTACATATGCAGACTGTTTGTGGGAAAACATGATAGTGCTCAGGAAACTACTAAAAATAAAAGGCGTGTATTATGACAGAAATTATTTTCAACAGAATGAAAGCAGGGTTGATGTTGTAAGCGGGGCTTTTTTTGCCGTGAAGGCAGAAACCTTTTTGGATGTAGGTATGTTTGATGAAGGAACTTTTCTATACGGTGAAGAAAATATATTGGCATTTAAGCTAAAAAGCAAGGGATATGTCAGTTATGTATTAAATAATCATAATTTTTTACATCATCATTCAGTAAGTATATCAAAAAGTATTAAATCTACGGGAAAAAGATTAGATTTGGCATATGAGAGCAGATGTCTGTATCTGGATAAATATCTTAAAGCTGGAAAAATAAAAAAAATTATACACACAGTTACATATAGGTTGGGAAAGATGAATTATCTGCTATTAAGTAAATTGTTATCTCATAGAAAATAAGAAAGTTATTAGAGATATATTAGACGAATTGGTGCCAAATAAGAGGCGATATATATTTACAAAAAAGAGGAATAAGTATGATTATAAGAATTAAATGGAAAAATGATATAATGTGGCCGTTACTTATAATATTTATGGTGAGATTTTATACTGAAAACTATCAGCTTGCATTTATACTCGATGTAATATGGATGATGACGATGATATTTAAAAACGGAAAAATTGCTTTTCACCTGCCGCGGGTGAAGGGGATGCTCTTGTTTGTGGCTATGATAGTAATATCTGCATATATCGGGGGACTTAGCAATGATGTAAGAGATATTGTAAAAGATGTGTTCTATGTAGCGCAGACATTGGTAATAATTATGATAGGATATCAGTGCTATTATTTGAAAAAGACAAAGGACGTAAAGAAAACTCTATATATAGCGGGATTGGGTATGGCTATATTTTCTGTAGGAAGAGTAATTTTAAACATAACACAGATAACAGATATGCATTCAATTCGTGAGATATCAAGTAGGGAAGTATACGAAGTAGCATTTATATTATGTATACTGTTAGCAGACAAACTTGTAATGAACAGGGTGATTTTTACCAACACAATTGATTGGGTAGCGGCAGCTCTTATGTTATTAAACGTTATATTATCAATGGGAAGAGCACAGATAGTATCTATGTTCGCCATGATCGTTGCAATGCTGATTTTTAATGTACTTATTGGTAAAAACAGAGCCGGCAGATTGGTAAAGCTGTCAATATCAGTAGCAATATTGGTCATAATAAGCTTTCTGCTATATCTGGCTCTGCCACAAAACATACAAGATGAATTTAATGATAAAATGACTGTCAGCTTTAATGAAATAAGTAGTGACGAAGATTATGATGGATATATGAAGGCTATTCAGCACTGGCGTGGATTTGAGATAGAGCAGGCAAAAATACAATGGGAAAAAGCACCGGTATGGCAGAAGATATTAGGGGAAGGCCTTGGGACTTATATACAGGTCAAATATATTCCAAGTGAATTTACGGAGGATATGCATAGAGGTAAGTCGATAGCGCTTCTGCACAATGCGTATTATACGTTGCTTATCAAAGGAGGATTGCTAGGCACATTTTCTCTAATATGGCTTTATATTTCAAATATTATACCGTTTTTTAAGGTGAAAAATTATTATCTTAAGAGAGAAACTATTGTAATGGCTATGATAACGGTAGGAATGATGATCATGAGTTATATTGTAAATGGAAATTTTGGATTCAGGACGTGGATTGCCTGGGGAATAATGATCGGATGGATAAATGCAGAAATAAGAGCATTTAAGAAAAATGGAGTTTATTAATTAAAGGAGAAAACTTTGAAAATTTTACTTACAAATCATTATGACGGTAAACCCGCAGAAATTATAAAAAGTGTAGTGCCTGACGGATTTGAACTGGAAATGTTAGAAAGCGTTTCACAACAGGAGCTTGAAGATAAGGTTAAATATGCAGATTATTTGTTAGTCAGCGGAAGATTAAGAATTAACAGAAAAGTGCTTGGAAATGCGGTTGATATAAAAATGATACAGAGGACCGGAGTGGGCCTTGATACAATAGATTTGGATTATATTAAGAAAAACAACATTCCACTTTATGTAAACAAGGGCGTGAATGCTCAAAGTGTTGCTGAACATACGATACTTCTCATGCTGGCAACACTTAGAAATTTAGTGGAGATTAATGAAAATACTAAAAATGGGATTTGGAAAAAACAGGCACAGGGAGTTTGCACATACGAGCTTAGTGGGAAAACAGTGGGACTTATCGGAATGGGGGCAATAGGTAGAAAAGTGGCAGAAATGCTTAAGGTATTCGGTGCCAAAGCTTTGTATAATGATGTTCTGCAAATGAAAGAGGAAGATGAAGTAAGATTGGGAATAACGTATTGTACCATTAAAGAGATAATTGAAAAATCGGATATTATTTCACTTCACTGCCCGTTAACAACGGAGACTAAACACATAATTGATAACAGGGCTGTCAACAAAATGAAAAATGGTGTTATACTTATAAATACCGCAAGGGGCGGATTGATTGACGAGATTGCTCTTGTTAATGGAATAAAAAGCGGGAAAATAGCAGGTGTAGGAATAGATGTCTATGAGAGGGAGCCTGTTGAAAATAATGAACTGCTACAACTTAAAAAAGTTATAACAACACCTCATATAGGAGGAGTTACATATGACAGCTTTTACCAAATGATGCATGATGCAATGAGGAACATTGAAATGTTTGATAAGGGACAGTTACAGGAAATAGAGAATAGCAGATATATATTTTAGGAGCTTACAAATGAACGTTACTGATTTGATGCTGGATTATATCATTAAAAAATCCAATAACGACATATCTGATGAGGTATATTTAAAGTCAAAATACTGCCTCATTGATTATCTTGGAGTGACTTATGCAGGAGCAAAGGAAAATATAGATACAATAGAAAAAGTATGTGGACAAAAAAGAGCGTCCGGTGACATTAACATTTGTGGCACGGATGTATCCACAGATATGTTAAGGGCAGCATTTTTCAATGGATATAATGCCCACACCATGGAATTAGATGATGGAAGCCGTTTTGGAATGATTCATTTAGGAGCAGCAGTTATTTCACCTTTAGTTGCAATGATACAAAAGGAAAATATAGATTATAAAAATTTCCTAAAGGCAATAATAATGGGATACGAAATGGCAGTAAGATGCTCCATTGCAATGCAGCCGGAACATAAAAAAAGAGGCTTTCATACATCGGGAACATGTGGAACATTAGGTGCGGCAGTAGCAGTGGCTGTGGCTATGGGATATAACAGGGAACAGCTGAAATCAACCATATCGGCAGCGGCAACCGGTGCAGCAGGAGCGTTGGAAATACAGGAAAACAGCTCTCTGTTGAAACCATATAATTTAGGCCATGCAGCTATGTCAGGGCTTATGGCAGCAGAAATGGGAAAAGCCTCCATTTCAGGTCCCGATGATATACTTGGAGGCAAAAGAGGGGTTTTTCGTTTACTGGGAAAAGATATTAATTTAGATTGCTTTAAAGAAACCGATTATTTTGAAATAGGGAGAATATACGTAAAACCGTATGCAGCATGCAGACATTGCCACACGGCAATAGAAGCAGCACTTAGGCTAAGAAATGGAATAAAAAACACTAAAGACATTAAAGAAATAAATGTTTATACATATAAATTGGCAATTTTAGGGCATGATCACAAAGAAATACAGGGAAAAAGCTCTGCAAAATTAAGTATACCCTACAGCGTGGCAAGTTCAATAATTTTAGGAAAAAGCGATATAACGGCGTTTGAAGAAAACAATATACAAAATGGTGATATTTTAGAGCTTACCAATAAGGTAAATGTTTTTGAGAATGAGGAGTATACAAAAGAGACATCAAATAAGAGAATTTCTAAAGTGGAAGTTGTCATGAAAAATGGAGAAAGATTTTGCAAAGAGATAAAGTACGCAAAGGGTGATCCGGAAAATCCTATGAGCCACAGGGAAATAATTGACAAGTTTAACTATATGATGAAGTGGTGTGGCAAAGAAGATAAAGGAAATGTTATTTTAAATAAATTGGAAAGATAGGAGAAAAGTTATGAAGGAAACCAGAGAATTTTTGAAGTCAATAGGAATGCCGGAAGGGGATGCTTATGACCTTCCTACATCTGAGAAAAGATTCCATGATGGAGGACAGTACCGTTTTGAGGTACCGGGAATACAAAGTCCTAAGGTAATGGAAGCATTACTGGATGAAATGGATAAATATCAGATAAGCTTACACAGAGTAACCCAGACAAAGGGCATTATGATGTTAACAGATAATGAAATAATGGAAATGGTAAAACTGGCTAAGGATTACGGAACGGATTTGATTTTAGCAATAGGACCAAGAGCCACAACAGATACAAGCGCTTCCGTAAATACTCCGGAAGGTGTAAGAATGGGGTATAGGCTTCGGGGTCAGGAGCAGATTGTAAGAGCTGTTGAAGATGTAAAAAGAGCAGCAGCATTTGGATGCCGTTCATTTTTAGTATATGATGAAGGATGCTTATGGCTTCTCAATGAAATGAGAAAAGCAGGAGAAATACCGGCAGATTGCCATTTTAAGATTTCAGCCCATGCAGGACACGGAAATCCATGCTCAGCTAAGTTACTTGAATCCATTGGAGCTAACTCAATTAACCCTGTAAGAGATATCCAGTTACAGATGCTTGCAGCAATGCGTCAGGCAATAGACATACCTATTGATATTCATACTGAAAATCCTAAGTCAACAGGAGGCTTTATAAGACATTACGAAGTGCCTGAAATGATAAGAATTGCAGCACCTATTTACTTAAAGACAGGTGGCTCTGTGGCAAAAACACATAGCTGGGACAGCTCAGAAGCAGATGCAAAGCAGAGGGCAAAACAGGTGTCATTAGTTAAGAGAGTTATAGATGCATATTATCCTGAGGCAATACAGTCACCGAAAGGAAGTATAAGATAGCTATGATACAACAAAAAAAGGCAATTGTTCTTGGGGGGACAAATCCCCATATAGAGTTAATAAAACAGTTACAGAAAAGAAATTATTATGTGATTTTAGTTGATTACCTTGAAAATCCACCTGCTAAGAAATATGCAGATGTTCATATACAGGAAAGCACAATGGATCAGGAAACAGTTTTAAAAATTGCTGCTGAAAATAAAGTAGACCTTGTAATAAGCGCCTGTGTGGATCAGGCAAATATTACGGCGTGTTATGTTGCTGAAAAGTTGGGCCTCACAAAACCTTATACATATGATTTGGCGCACAAAATTACCAATAAGGGTTATATGAAAAAAATCATGGTAAAGGAAGGAATACCAACAACTAAATACGTATATTTAGAGCAAAATCAAAACATTGAGAATTTAGAATTAAGATATCCTGTAATTGTAAAACCGGCAGATGCATGTGCTGCTTCAGGGGTAAAAAAGGCGAATGACATAAAGGAATTATCCGTATATTTTGAAGAGGCAAAAAATGTTAGCAGGACAAAAAGCGTAATAGTAGAAGAATTTTTTACGGGAATAGAAGTAAGTGCTTATTGTTTTGTTGAAAATGGAAACGCCAGGGTTGTAATGATATCTCAACGTATGAGTGTAATTGAAGGGGAGAAAAAAGTCCTAAAGTGTTATGCAACAGTTACGCCACCAAATATTTCAAAAAAAGCATATGAGAAAATAGAAGTAGTAGCTGATAAAATAGCAAAGGCTTTTGGATTAGATAATACTGCTCTTCATGTGCAGTTTTTAATAAATGGTGATGATATAGATGTTATAGAATTTGCACCACGTGTGGGAGGAGGTATAAGCTATTATACAATTTTGCAAAAAACAGGATTTGATATAATTGGTGCCACAATTGATTCATATGAAGAAAAAAAGGTGAAATTATATTTGTCAGATGATGGGTGCTTCTATTCGGTAAATCTTATATATGGGTTACCGGGAATATTTGATCATTTAACAGGCGTTGACGAACTTATAAATGAAGGGGTTATTGAAGGTGTGTTTTATCATAAGACAAAAGGAATGGAAATAGGAAGTGACAGGGCAAGTGCAGGAAGGGTGGCTGCATTTCTTGTAAAGGGAATAACTAAAGAAGAAATGTATAAAAAAATCAAAACTGCCATAGACAGAATTGATGTAATTGACATTGATGGAAATTGCATAATGAGAAAGGATTTGTTTTTAGGTAATTTAGATGAGACATCAGCTATACAATAAAGATTTTAAATTTTATAAAGAACCGGAAGAATTTAATAAATACACAGATATTTCAATGCTTAAATATTGTTTGGGAGCAACGATGTATATGCCGGGAACAAAGGATTTTGCTCAGGCCATTATAGACAGGAAACATCCGGGACTTACCACTATGGTGATGTGCTTTGAAGATGCATGTGAGGAGTCAAAGGTTCCACAGGCAGAGGAAAATTCCATACATCTGTTAGATGTGATTAGTGAAAAAATGGAAAATGGTGAACTTACATATAAGGATATACCTTTGATATTTTTCAGAGTGCGCTCGGTTGAGCAATTCAAGCATTTTAGTTCAATGCTAAAGCCGGAGCATATCAAGGTTATAGCAGGGTTCAACTTTCCTAAATATAACAGCATTAACGGAAAGCAGTATCTGGAACATTTAAAATATTTAAATGAAAAGTTTGGAGAAATAATATACGGAATGCCAATAATTGAAGACAGTCGTGTGGCTTTTAAGGAAACCAGAATGGATGAACTTATGGCTGTAAAGAAAATTATGGATGAATACAAGGAACTAATACTAAATGTTCGTGTAGGAGGAACGGATTTTTCTTCATGCTTTGGCCTTAGAAGAGGAATTGACTATACAATATATGACATCATGACTGTAAGGGACTGCCTTATGGATATTTTAAATGTATTTACAAGGTTTAATGACTATACGGTTTCAGGACCGGTATGGGAGTATTTTAGAGCAAACAAAGATATGAAGTTTAAGGAATTACCGGAAGTAAGTCTTCAGGATACATTGCTTAAAAGGACGACTTTGGTGAACAATGCCGTGGATGGGCTTTTGAGAGAACTTCTCCTTGATCAGGCAAATGGATTTATGGGAAAGACATGTATACATCCTACACATCTTCCATACATCAATGGAATGCTTGCGGTAACGAAGGATGAGTATTTAGATGCCTGCCAGATATTAGAAGCAAAAGGCGGTGTCTTAAAGGGAAGCAAAGGAATGAATGAGGTGGGACCTCATCATAGATGGGCTGAAAAAATTGTTATGAGAGCGAAAGCCTATGGTGTAGTAGAAAACGAGCAAAGCTATTTTGAATTGTTTGGAAAGGAAAAGTAAATGGCACAAAAAAAATACAATTATTGTTTTGATTATCTTAAATGTATTGCATGTATATTTGTGGTGTTTATGCATTGTGAATTTCCGGGAGTTTTTGGAACTGCCGTACAGGCAATATCAAGATTTTGCGTTCCGTTCTTTTTTATGATATCAGGATATTACAGTTACAATACGTCTACGGAAAGCTCAAAGAGAAAAGTAAAAAGAATAGCAAAAATGACAATATATGCATCGGTTTTCTATCTGATTTTTGCTTTGGTACAATGGGCATTGGGACAAAACATTAATCCGGTAAGTAAAAGGGACATTGTTTTGTGGATTTTGTTTAACAGACCGGTAGTAATTGTTGGACAATTGTGGTTTCTTTTTGCACTAATATATGTTTACCTGCTATATTATATTATCCAAAAAAAGAATTTATATAAATTAGCATATTGCACCATTATTGTATTTATAGCTATCTATATTTTTTTTGCACAGGGAATGCATATGTTGGGTAAGGACATGCCGAATTTTCTGTATCGGAATTTCTTAATAGAAGGTTTCCCGTTATTTATGTTGGGGGAATGGATCCATAAGGAAGAAAACAAATTTAATTTCAGCAATAAGGCTATAATTACTGTTATAGTAGCTTCTACGTTAATGTGCTTTTTAGAAAGAGCAGTTATGGGACGGGATTTTGGAATTAATATATCTACATTTGTTCAGGTAATGGCAATATTCATATATGGTATTAATAACAGTGAGAAACACAAAGGAGTTATGCAGGAAATTGGTAAGAAGTGCTCAATGTTTGTATATATATTACATCCTTTTGTGTGGAAGATGCTTGTCATATTAAGTGAAAAGATAAACATTAAGGGAAGTGTTGTATTTAGCTACAGCCTGCCGGTTATGGTTATTATAATTACGCTGGTGCTGGCATGGTATTGTAATAAGATTGTTTTTGAGAGAAAGAAGATAATAGAACAATGATAAAGAAAGTTAAAACACCTATTTCAGATGATACTATTCATAATTTGAACACAGGAGATATGCTGTTAGTTTCGGGCAAAATTTTTTGTGGACGTGATGCGGTACTGCCGAAGATATGCAAAATGCTTGAGGGTAGTGATGCCGAAGATATAAGAAATAAATTAAAGGGAAGCATAATTTTTCATACTGCGGTAAGTCTGGCAGGAGTGGGCCCTACATCCAGTAATAAATTAGAAATAGAAAGCAGCATACCTGCATTATCAGAAGCGGGAGTAAAGATACACCTAGGCAAAGGTCAGATTAGTAAGAAAACCATAGACTCTTTAGACAGGAACAATTCGGTATATGCCGTTATACCACCAGTGACAGCATTGTTGGGGGAAAATACCATATCTCAAAAGCTTGTTGCATTTCCAGAGTTGGGAATGGAGGCGTTTTATGAATTAGAGGTAAAGGATTATCCTATGATAATAGCAGCAGCTCATAATCAAAGTATTTATTAGGAGACATATTGAATATGTATGACGAAAAAATAGTTACAAAGGTATGTGACACATTGGTAAAAGCAGGCTCCACATTCCTTGGAGATAAAAAAGAAGCATATAAAAAGGCAATAGCTAAGGAAACTAATGAGCAGGCAAAATGGACAATGGAAAAAATATTGGAAAATGCCTATGTTGCAGAAAAAAATCAAAGTCCGTTATGTGATGATACAGGTATTCCCCATTTGGTTTTAGAAGTGGGACCGGGTAAAGCCATAACCGGTGAAATGATTGAGTCCATTAAAGAAGGCGTGAGATATGGTCTTAGAAAGCTTCCGGGACGACCAATGGCAATAAAAGGCAATGACAGCCAGAGAATAGACCAGTCCCAGGGGTTAGAGGATGACCCGGGAATGTTAGAGGCGGCACCTATACTTATTAGAAATATTAAAGAGGATAAAATTAAACTTAACATATTAATGTTTGGAGGAGGACCGGCTATACGAGGCAGAACTTACAGGGTTTTTCACAAACACGATACCAATGTTGTATTAGATGAAATTGTGTCATGGGCTAAGGAGGCAACAAAGCAGCTAGGCTGTACCCCATGTACATTGGGAGTAGGAGTTGGACGTTCTAACTATGAGGCAGCTTCAATGATGTTAGAAGCTTTGGTGGATGGCACATATGACAGACAAAGTCCTATGGAAAAATACATTACTGAAAAGGTTAATGAAGAGAGAACCGGACCTTTAGGTCTGGGAGGGGACACCACAGTGCTTGCCACATTTATGAAGGTAGGTCCACAACGTGCCAGCGGAGTCCGTGTGGTATGTTTAAGACCATGTTGTTGCTTTGAACCGAGAATTGCTTCAGTAGAATTAGACTAATTAGGGAGGAATTAATGGACAAAAAGATTTTAGTGACAAGATCATCCATGCCGCCTTTTGAGGAATATGCAGATGAAATAAAGGATATGTGGGACAACCATTGGCTTACTAATATGGGTGTAAAGCACAAGCAGTTAGAAAAGGATCTGGCAGATTATCTTGGGATATCAAAAGAGAATATTGCATTGTTTGTAAACGGTCATCAGGCATTAGAATGTATTTTGGAAGCTTTTCAGTTAGGAAAAGAAAAGAATGCCTGGGGAGAACCTAAAAATGAGGTAATTACAACACCATTTACTTTTGCATCAACTACCCATGCCATTGTGCGCAAGGGGTTAAAACCGGTATTTTGCGATATTAAGGAAGATGATTACACCCTTGATCCGGACAAAATAGAAGCATTGATAACAGACAGAACCTGTGCAATAGTTCCGGTTCATGTATACGGAAATCTTTGTGACACGGAAAAAATTGAAAAGATTGCAAAGAAACATAATCTTAAGGTGATTTATGATGCGGCTCATGCCTTTAGCGTGGAAAAAAACGGGGTAAGCAGTGCAATATTTGGGGATGCCTCAATGTTCAGCTTTCATGCCACTAAGGTATTTAATACTATAGAAGGCGGCGCGGTATGCTTTAAGGATTCATCCATGAAGAAGGTATTAAACGAATGGAAGAACTTTGGCATTACAGGTCCGGAAACTACTGAATTTATAGGTGGGAATGCCAAAATGAATGAATTTGCGGCGGCTATGGGAATCTGTAATTTAAGGCATCTAGACCATGAGATAGAGAAGAGAAAACGGGTTTTTGAACAGTATGTTAAAAATCTCTATGGAGTTGCAGGAATAAAACTGAACCTTGGTCAAAACGCAGTAAAAAGCAACTATGCTTATTTTCCGGTTTTATTTGACAAAGATAAATTCGGAAAAAGCAGGGATGAAGTATTTGATTTGCTGGCAGAACATGGAATTGGAGCAAGGAAATATTTCTATCCTTTAACTAATTCTTATGAATGTTATGAGGGAATGTTTGATGTTAAAGATACTCCTGTGGCTTATAAAGTATCTTTACAGGTGCTTACATTACCAATATATTCAGATTTGAAAATAGATGACGTAGACAGGATTTGTGAAATTATTCTAAATAATTGTTAAAACAAATAATGAAAAATATATAAAATGTGCATACATAAATTGATAAATAAAAAAATATGAAACATAGGTGTTATATTTTTACCAAGGTACTCATATTTTTTTGTGAAAAATTTATATTTAAGTCTTTAAAAAAATTTGGTAATATGGTAATATAACTCATATGGTTATGTCCGAGTTAAAAGGAAGGAGAAGGTATAATGAAGAAATTTTTAGCAATTTTATTCTCGGTAGTGGTAACATTAGGCGCGATCACAGTTTTGGGGGCAAACGTAAATGATCCATATGAATTCGACGGAGACGTTATAACTAACCCGTTCTGGTGGTTATATACAACGGAAGCTCCAGAGACAGAAACAGAACCGACTACAGTTGGAGCAAACTGGGTTTTGGTAGGACAGAATTCAAACAATAATTACTACTATGACAAAGCAAACATGACAGTTAATGAGGTGGTTAGCATTCAGCAGCCTGGATGGGCATCTGAGTTAGGTATTTACCTTAACGTATCTGAAGCAATCACAAGTGTAACAGTGAACGGCGTTTCACAGAACGTAGCATCAATTGACGGAGCAGGTGCAGTAGTATACTTATCAGCACTTACTCAGGATGTAAACGAAGTTATTGTTAAGTATGGTAACAATACAGCAAAAGTTTTATTTAAGAAGGAAGCACTTTCTGAAACAGAGGCTCCAACAGAGAAGCCAACAGAAGCTCCTACAGAGGCTCCAACAGAGAAGCCAACAGTAGCACCTGTTGAGTTAAAGATTACAAGCCAGCCACAGAACCTTACAGCTAAGGCTGGTGAAAAGGCAGTATTTAGCCTTAAAGCAGAAGGTGAAGGACTTACATATCAGTGGCAGGTATTTAGTTCATCAAATGTATGGGCTAATACATCAATTGCAGGAAATAAGACAAACAGAATTTCATTTACAATACCTGCATCATACAAGACAAAGCAGTACAGATGTATCGTTAGCGATAAGTATGGAAACAGCGTTACATCAGATGTTGCAGTATTGACAGTTGGTGAAACAGTTGAAGGCTTAACAATTACAAAACAGCCACAGAGCATTACAGCACCTGTTGGAAAGAAAGTAAGCTTTAATGTTGTTGCAGCAGGAAGCGATAAGATTACATATCAGTGGCAGACAAGTTCTAACGGAACAACATGGAAGAACACAAAAGTTGCAGGTCATAATACAGCAAAGATCACATTAACAATTCCTGCAACATATACAGTAAAATATTACAGAGTAATAGTTACAGATGCTACAACAGGTAAGTCAGTTACATCTGATGCAGCAAAACTTACAGTTGGTAATAGAAATTTAGCTATAACATCACAGCCTGCTAACGTTACAGCAGGAGCAGGAAATAAGGCAACATTTAAGGTTGTAGCAACAGGAACAGGTCTTACATATCAGTGGCAGACAAGTTCTGATGGAACAACATGGAATAATACTAAGGTTTCAGGACACAATACAGATACAATTTCATTGGTAATTCCTGCATCATACAAGGTAAAATACTACAGAGTAATAGTTACAGATGTAACAGGAGCAAGTGTTACATCAAGTGCAGCTAAGTTAACAGTTGGAAAAGAAGGATTAGCTATAACATCACAGCCAAAGGATTTAGTAGCAAAGGCTGGAGCAACAGCTAAGTTTAGTGTAAGTGCAGTTGGTGCAAACCTTACATATCAGTGGCAGACACTTAACGCATCTGGAAGTTGGGTAAATACATCAATCGCAGGAAATAAGACAAATACAATTTCATTTAAAATACCTGCATCATACAAGACAAAACAGTATAGATGTATCGTTAAAGATGGAAGTGGAAATACAGTAATTTCAGATGTAGCTACACTTACAGTACAGTAATTTAGCAATTATATTAAGAATATAAAGGGTTGTCATCTTAGTATGGCAACCTTTTTCTTTGACTATGAGAATGTCAGATTTTGTGTTAGAATAGTATATTGTATGAACGAAAGTATTAAATAGTTGGTTGACGAATAAAGGAATCGGTTAATGAAGGAAAGAAGCTCTAACTTAGAAATATTAAGAATAGTGGCAATGTTAATAATAATTGCGCATCATTATGTAGTGAATTCAGGGATTGTTCAGTTATATGATTATAGCAATATAACAGCGAATATGATATTTCTGCAGTTCTTTGGATTTGGAGGAAAAATGGCAATTAACATATTTGTGTTAATAAGCAGTTATTTTATGTGCCAATATAAACTGACATGGAAGAAAGTGTTAAAGCTATATTTGGAAGTGAAATTCTATGCTATTGTCATTTATATAATTTTTGTTATAACAGGATATGATGTTTTATCTTTAAGACGCATAGTAAGAGTTTTATTCAATATGATTTATGGTGTCAATGTTTCGTTTATGGGGTCTTTTTTGGCATTCTATATGTTGATTCCATTTTTAAATCGGATGAGAAAAGCACTAAAGAGAGAAATGCATTTGAAATTATGCGGTATACTGTTGTTTATATATACCATTATATCCACGTTTTCCATAATGAATGACACCTGGAATTACATTGGATGGTATGTCACGCTTTATTTTATTGCATCATATATAAGAATTTATCCAAACAAGTATACACAAAGTATAAAATATGGAATGATATTGATGGCGGGTTCATTGGTGCTGATATTTGCCAGTATTTTATGTGTGGATTTTGTTGGTTACAAAATTGCAGGTTTTGAACAGCCGTACTATATGGTGGTAGATAGCAACAAATTACTGGCACTAACATGTGCAATGGGATTCTTTTTAACTTTCAAAAATATTAAAATACGTAATAATAAATATGTAAATATGGTTTCGGCATCTACCTTTGGAATATTCCTTATTCACACCCAGGGAAGGGCAATGACAAGGTTTTTGTGGCAAACGGTTTTTGATAACTGTAAATATTATGATTCAAAATGGCTGTCGCTACATGCCGTTCTATCAGTTTTTTGTGTTTTTCTTGTATGCATGATAATTGATATGTTAAGAAAAAGGTTTTTGGAAAAGCCAATAATGAATAAATTGTCTAAGATAGAGTCTCTTAATAAGGAATGTTTTGCGGAAAGAAAACAGAATTAGTATATGAAAAAATAGCAAAAGAGGATTAGAAATGATGGAATTATCTGTAATTATACCTGTTTATAAAATTAATGAAAAAATGCTTAGGGAATGCATTGAGAGTTTAACTAAACAAGATATTGCAGAAATGGAAATTATAATTGTAGATGACGGCTCTCCCGATAACTGTGGAAAAGTATGTGACGAGTATGCGGACAGGGATAAGAACATTAAGGTTATTCATAAAAAAAATGAAGGTGTTTCAATAGCAAGAAATGTGGGAATTGAAACTGCAAGAGGGCAATATATATGTTTTGTTGACCCGGATGATAAAATCAGAAAGAAATCCTTAGGAGATGTATTGAACAAAGCAAGAGAAAAAAATGCTGATATATTATGCTTTAAATATATGGTAGCCGGTGAAGAAAAGTCAGATGATGGCTCATTAGATTTAAGAGATATTACTCCCGATATTGAAAAAATAAACAGAAGTATCCTGGAAATGAAGGACAATGAATATAACTATGGAGCATGTTGGGGAAAAATAATAAAAAAAAGTTTCATAGATGATAATAATCTTAGATTTGTTAGGGGAATACAAAAAGCTCAGGATAGAATATTTATGTTTGACTGCTATAATAAAAATCCTATGGCTTTTTCTTATGATTTTTATGGATATATATATACAACGGATAATGACTCTAGTATATGTAATAGGTTAAATGTGAAAATAGTTGATATATTGGAAAAAACTTATTATGAATTTAAAAAACATATTGAGAATATAAAAGATATTGATTATAGTTGTGAGTTGAATTATCTGCTGGTGGCATTCCTTATGGAGTATAATTATTTGATGTTGGGAAAGAAGGAATACAAAAAGAGAAGCCAGAGAGCCGGAGAATTAAGAAAAATTCTTGAAAAAGATGATTATCAAAATGCAATTAGAACGGTTGACTTAAGCAGAATGAGAAAAAAAAGTCAGGTTATGTGCCTGTTGCTTAGGCTTAAATTGTATTATGTCTGCATTTTTATGTTTGAAATATCAGGAAAATAAAGAAGAATCTTTGAGGAAAGGTTAGATTATTATGAGAACAATTCATATTATGAGAAAAGAGAAGTTTACAAAATCAATATCAGAATTTTATGATAAATATTTTGCCAATGATGGACATGCAATACTGTATTTGAGAGAAGGTCAGGAGACTATGCTAAATGATAGTCTGTCTATAGAGCAAAAGGAAATGTTTTGGGATTCTTCAGTTAAGTCTACGGTAAAACTTCTCAATATAGTAAAAAAATATGATTGTATAGTGCTCCATTCCCTGTTTTTAGATGATAAAGCTAAGGGATTATTTTTATTAAACAGAAGTGTAATGAAGAAATTAATATGGATAGAGTGGGGGTTTGATTTATATTCATGGAGAGGAGAGTGGACAGGAATAAATAAGGCCATCCATGAATACCTAAATACGACATTTAGAACTAAAGTTTATGCAATGGTGGGAATATTTCCACCTGATTGTGATTATTATAGAAACGAATATCCGGAATCCAAAACCAAGGTATTTTATGCACCGTATTGTTCTGCAAAGGTGGCTAAGGAATTGCAGGATTATACACCATATAGACAGTTGAGGGATAGCAGAGAGAAGGGGCAGGAAATATACATACAGGTAGGGCATAATGCTATGGAAAGCCTCAACCATAAGGAAGTTCTCGATTCTCTAAAACATTTTGCGGAAGAAAAAATAAAGATATTTTTGCCTTTAAGTTATGGAAATGACAATGACAAATATGCAACGGAAGTTGCAGAATATGCGGAAAAGCTATTTCCGGGCAAGATTATGGCACTAAAAGATTTTATGAAGGCAGATGAATATTTTGAATTGATGAAAAGAATAGATATTGCAATTTTTGATACGCAACGTCAGTGTGGATTGGGAAATATCAATAGAATGGTGTGCAGAAATGTTAAATTATATATGCCAAAAGATAGTGTAATGTATAAGTATTTTAGGGAAAACGGGGTACCTATACAGGATTGCAATGATATTGAAAATCTAAGTTTTCAGGAATTTATTTCTGATTTTGAAATAACAGATCAGGAAGAATTTAACAAATTTATTTTACATTTTTCGGACATGTCTGCTAAGGTTGAAAAGTGGAGAAATATTTATAACAGTGTGACTGAAAAATACAATAGATAAAGGGGAATTTTAAATGGATAATATGACAAGTAGAACGAATATTACTAAAAATTTCTTTTGGAGATTCGCTGAAAGATGTGGAGCGCAGGGCATAGCGTTTGTTGTATCTATTGTTCTTGCACGTCTTTTAGCACCGGAGGCATATGGTGTTATTGCATTGGTAACGGTATTTACAAATATTTTAAATGTATTTGTTGATAGCGGAATGGGCAATGCACTTATACAAAGAAAGAATGCAGATGACACGGATTTCTCAACGGTATTCTTTTTCAACATGTTACTGTGTATAGTTTTATATGCAGGGATGTTTGTTGCGGCACCGTGGATAGCGGCATTTTATGAAAATCCGGAATTAACGGCAGTGGTAAGAGTGCTGAGTCTTACGTTAATAATATCCGGTGTTAAAAATGTACAGCAGGCATATGTGTCAAGGACTATGCAGTTTAAAAAGTTTTTCTTCTCAACATTGGGAGGAACAATTGGTTCTGCAGTTGTGGGAATTGCCATGGCATATGCCGGATTTGGAGTGTGGGCATTAGTTGCACAGCAGATATTCAACCAAACAGTAGACACAATAATTTTATGGATAACAGTAAAGTGGAGACCAAAGTTAAAGTTCTCTTTTAAAAGGCTAAAGGGATTATTTGCATATGGTTGGAAGTTATTGGCATCATCACTGTTGGATACCGTGTACAATAATATTCGCCAGGTAATAATAGGCAAAGTGTATTCATCTGCTGATTTGGCATACTATAACAAAGGAAAACATTTACCATATCTGGTAATCACAAATGTAAACGTTGCCATAGATAGCGTGTTATTTCCGGCGATCTCTTCTAAGCAGGATGAAATAGACAGGGTAAAAGCCATGACCAGACGTGCCATAAAAACAAGTAGTTTTATAATATGGCCGATAGTTCTTGGATTGGCGGCATGCGCGGAGCCGGTTGTTAGAATTTTGCTTACTGAAAAGTGGATGAAGTGCGTACCTTTTTTGAAAATATTTTGCTTTACATATGGATTTTGGCCTATACATACAGCTAATTTGAATGCAATAAAAGCTGTGGGAAGAAGTGATATATTTTTAAAATTGGAAATTATAAAGAAGACAATTGGAATTATTTCTATTTTAATATCAATGCCTTTTGGAGTATTGGCAATGGCAATGGCATATTTGATAACTTCGCCGTTGAGCGCAATTGTAAACGCTACACCAAACAGAAAATTGTTGGGGTATAAATACAGAGAACAGTTAGCTGATATGCTGCCATCTATGTTGCTGGGAGCTTTTATGGCTATGGTTGTATATGCTATTGGAAAAATAAATCTAAATGATTTTGCATTGTTGCCAATACAGGTAATTGTTGGTGCTGTGATATACATTGCAGGAGCAAAGCTTTTGAAATTTGAAAGCTTAAATTATATATTATCAATAGTAAAAAAGAAGCGTTAATAGACTGTATACCTGTACTGGCAGGGAGGATGTTTTCAGATAATGGATGAAATAATAGAAAGATTCTTTGAACATATAGAAACATTGCTTTTTAGGTTAATAGAAGCTGCCCCATTTGGAATTCCAATTAGCATATTGGTGATTGTATTAATGCTGGTATATGAAAAGGTATTAAACAGAAGGATAACAAATAAGAAAATGTATATTGCACTGTGTATATACATGACAGTTATTTTATATATGACCTTATTTTCCAGAAAAATAGGAAGTATAAGTAAAATTGACCTGATTCCATTTAACACCGCAGGTGGTGTCAGGTATATAATTTTATATGCCGTTGCCAATGCTTTGGCGTTTATACCTCTTGGAACATTACTCCCTTTTGTGTGGAACAGGGCAAAGAACGTTAAAGTATGCGTTCTTATGGGGTTTTTAATGAGTCTGTTTATTGAAACAATGCAACTGATTTTGTGTTGTGGAGTAGTTCAGACAGAGGATTTAATAATGAATACCTTAGGCACGTACATAGGTTATATATTATACCGCGTAATAAAAAACAAGAGGGTATGAAGTACTCTCTTTAATTGACTATTGAAAGCCTATTTTATAAATGATAAAATATCATAGAATAATTATTAAAAAACAAAGGAAGTCAGATATGAAGGGAATTATTTTAGCAGGTGGTTCAGGAACGAGATTGTATCCACTGACTATGGTAACATCAAAGCAGTTGTTACCTATATATGACAAACCGATGATTTATTATCCGTTGTCAGTTCTTATGACAGCAGGAATTAGAGATATAATGATAATATCCACGCCGGAAGACACACCGAGATTTAAGGAATTATTGCAGGACGGAAGCCGCTTTGGCATTGATTTAACTTATGCAGTGCAACCGAGTCCTGACGGATTGGCACAGGCGTTTATTATAGGTGCGGATTTTATCGGTGATGACAGCGTTGCCATGATTTTGGGCGATAATATATTTACAGGTCACGGACTAACGGAGAAGCTTAGAGATGCAGCAACCATAAAAAACGGTGCTAAGGTATTCGGTTATTATGTAGATGATCCGGAAAGATTTGGAATTGTGGAATTTGATGAAAATGGACGGGCTATATCCATTGAAGAAAAGCCGGAACATCCAAAGAGCAATTATTGTGTAACAGGGCTTTATTTTTATGACAATAAAGTGGTTGATTATGCTAAGAGATTAAAACCTTCTGCCAGAGGTGAACTGGAAATAACAGATTTAAATGCAATGTATCTTAACAATAATGAATTAGATGTGGAATTGTTAGGACAGGGATTTACATGGTTGGATACGGGAACTCATGAGAGTCTGGTGGAAGCTACTAACTTTGTAAAGACGATGGAAGAACATCAGCACAGAAAGATAGGATGCCCTGAGGAAATCGCATATTTAAATGGCTGGATTTCCAGGGAAGAGGTTATGCAGGCATATGAAATGATGAAGAAAAATGAGTATGGCAGATACCTTAAAGATGTTGTTGATGGAAAATACATAGAAATGTTAAAGGAATTAAGATAAGGAAAAAGAATTATGAATATAATAGTTACAGGTGGAGCAGGATTTATTGGAAGCAATTTTGTATATTTAGAGTTGGAGAAGCATCCGGAGGATAGAATAATATGTCTTGACAAGCTTACATATGCAGGAAATCTTGCAACATTAGAAGAAGCCATGAAGAACCCTAACTTTAGATTTGTTAAGGGAGATATTGCAGATAAGGAATGTGTTGAGAAATTATTTGAGGAGGAGCATCCGGATATTATTGTAAACTTTGCAGCTGAGTCTCACGTAGACCGCTCAATTGAGGATCCGGGAATTTTTCTTAAGACAAATATAATGGGAACACAGGTGTTAATGGATGCCTGCAGAAAATACGGGATAAAAAGATATCATCAGGTATCAACTGATGAAGTATATGGAGATTTACCATTAGACAAACCGGATTTGTTCTTCACGGAAGATACTCCTATACATACATCATCACCATATTCAGCGTCAAAGGCAGGTGCGGATTTGCTGGTAATGGCATATCATAGAACTTTTGGGCTTCCTGTTACAATAACAAGATGTAGCAATAACTATGGACCATATCATTTTCCGGAGAAACTGATTCCTCTTATTATTTCAAGAGCACTGGCTGATGAAACATTGCCGGTATATGGAAAAGGGGAAAATGTCAGGGACTGGCTTTATGTAAAGGATCACTGTAGTGCCATTGATCTGGTTATGAGATATGGCAGAGAGGGAGAAATATATAACGTAGGTGGTCACAATGAAAAGAGCAATCTGGAAGTTGTAAAAACAGTGATTAAGCAGTTAGGAAAACCGGAAAGTCTTATAACCTTTGTTACAGACAGACCGGGACATGACATGAGATATGCAATTGACCCTACAAAGATACATAACGAGTTGGGATGGCTTCCGGAGACAAAATTTGAAGACGGAATCCGAATGACCATTGATTGGTATTTAAATAACAGAGAATGGTGGGAAAACATAATAAGCGGAGATTACCGCAATTATTTTGAAAAGATGTATGTTGAAAAGGACAGAGCATAGAAGATGAAGGTACTGGTAACAGGAGTAAAAGGTCAGCTGGGATTTGACCTTATGAATGAGCTGAAAAAAAGAGGTCATCAGGCAGTAGGTGTAGACGTGGAAGAAATGGACATCACTGATGAGGTGGCAGTTAATAAAATAATAAAGGAAATTAATCCTGATGTGGTTATTCACTGTGCAGCATGGACGGCGGTGGACGCTGCGGAAGATGAAGAGAATGTACCAAAGGTAATGGCTGTAAATGCTACAGGTACTGAAAACATTGCCAAGGTGTGCAACGAAATTAATTGCAAAATGGTTTACATAAGTACAGACTATGTATTTAACGGTCAGGGAGAGACTCCGTGGCAGCCGGAGGATGAGAGAAATCCTCTTAATGTGTACGGAAATTCAAAATATTTAGGTGAACTGGCTGTACAAAAGTATATGGAAAAGTACTTTATAGTGAGAATTGCATGGGTATTTGGTATTAACGGAAAGAACTTTATTAACACAATGCTTAATCTGGGACTTACCCATGACAGGCTGACGGTGGTTTCTGACCAGGTAGGAACCCCTACTTATACCTATGATTTGTCCAGGTTGTTAGTAGATATGGCAGAAAGCGATAAGTATGGCATATATCATGCAACAAATGAAGGTGGTTACATCAGCTGGTATGATTTTACAGTGGAAATAATGAAGCAGGCTGCTAAATATAATGATAAGTATAGTAAGGTGGAGGTTTTACCGGTAGGAAGTGATATGTATCCCGCTAAAGCCAAAAGACCGTCTAACAGCAGAATGGATAAATCAAAGCTTAAGAATCAAGGCTTTGAACCACTGCCGGATTGGAAAGATGCACTTTCAAGATATTTACAGCAGAAAATGGAGATAGAAAATGGGACAAATTAAAGTAACGAAATGTGATATAGAAGGTTTATGTGTGATAGAGCCTACAGTTCATGGAGATGACAGAGGATATTTCATGGAAACCTACAATTTAAACGATATGAAGGAAGCCGGACTTGACATGGTTTTTGTTCAGGATAATCAGTCTATGAGCACAAAGGGTGTTTTAAGAGGATTACATTACCAGAAGGAATATCCTCAGGGTAAGTTAGTAAGAGTTATAAAGGGAACGGTTTTTGACGTGGCTGTGGATTTAAGAAGAGATTCAAAGACATATGGCAAGTGGTATGGTGTGGAACTGTCAGAAGAAAACAAGAAACAGTTTTATATTCCTGAAGGATTTGCCCATGGATTTCTGGTGCTGTCAGATGAAGCAGAGTTTTGCTACAAGGTAACGGATTTTTATCATCCGGGAGATGAAGGTGGTCTTGCATGGAATGACCCTGAAATAGGCATAAAGTGGCCTAAGGTAATAGGGGAATATAGTGGAAGTGCATCACCTAAAGGGTATAAAATGGAAGATGGAACCCTACTTAATCTAAGTGACAAGGATAAACAGATGAAAGGGTTTAAGGAAACATTTAGATTTTAGTATAAAATAGTATTAAGTCACCTGAAAATTTTGACTTTAAATGAGGATAATACATGAATAAAAAGAAAAAAGTTTTACATTTAGTTGAGGCTATGGGTGGGGGAGTATTTACATATTTAGCGGAATTAGCCAATGGCATGAGCGATGAATTTGATGTATCCATTGCTTTTGGTATGCGAAAAGAAACGCCGGAAAACTATGAGGACTATTTTAATGAGGGTATTAAACTTATTAAGGTTGAGAACTTTACCAGAAGTTTAAATGTGGTAAAAGACATTAAGGCATATATTGAATTAAGAAAGATTGTAAAAAAAGAAAAGCCGGATATAATTCATCTTCATTCATCTAAGGCGGGGGCGCTGGGAAGATTGCTTGTGGGAACAGGAAAAGCAAAGATGTTTTACACCCCTCATGGTTACAGTTTCCTAATGGAAAATGAGTCAGGGATTAAACAACAGATTTATAAAACTATGGAAAAAATCCTTGGAAAAAGAAAATGCCTTACAGTGGCATGTGGAAAAAGTGAGTGGGAGCAAAGCAGGATAGTTACCAAAAATTCCACATATATTAGCAATGGAGTAAACATAGACAAACTTAATGCTAATTTGATTAATGCTAATGAGCAGAATTTAGAGGATTTTAATATAAAGAAGAATGTTTTTACGGCCTATACCGTAGGAAGGATTAATTACCAGAAGTGGCCGGAATTGTTTAACGAAATTGCACAAAAATTGCCGGAAATGCAGTTTGTATGGATAGGTGATGGGGATATGCGTGATAAGCTGACGGCTGACAACATAGTTATTACAGGCTGGCTGGAACATAAAGAGGCAATGGAATTAAGCACAAAGTTTGATACGTTTATTCTGGCTTCGAGATATGAAGGGTTGCCTATTTCACTGTTAGAGGCAATGTATATGAAAAAAGCCTGTGTGGTTAGCAATGTAGTGGGAAATCGTGATGTAATAAAGAATGATTATAATGGTTACATTTGCGATGAAACAGATCAGTTTGTAGAGGCGTTAAAAGACATAGAAAAGGGAAACAGTGACAAGCTGATAGAACAGGCATATTCAGATATATTAAATGAGTTTAACAGCAAGTGCCTGTGTAATAAATATAAAGAAGTATATAATGAAAGTAGAAGCAAATGAAGAAAATAAATGTTCTTGTGCTGATAACTGTCATGGATAGAGCCGGGGCTGAAACCATGATGATGAATTATCTTAGAAATATTAATAGGGAAAAAATTCATATGGATTTTCTCATAAACAGAGAACAAAAAGCTGATTATGAGGATGAAATAGAAAAATTAGGTGGCAGAATTTATCATATGTGCCCTTTATATCCGGGCAAATTCCATAGATATAAAAAGGAATTCAGGAATTTCTTAGAAGAACATCCGGGATATGATGTTATTCATTCAAATCTTGAAGAAAGAAGTTACTTTGCCTTTAAAATTGCAAAGAAAATGGGAATCCCCGTAAGAGTTGCCCATGCTCATTCGGCTCCGTGTGGTCGTAATATGAAAATGATTATGAGGCTGTATTTTAGAAGGAAGCTTCAGAAGTATTGTACTCACAAAGTGGCATGTGGTGAAAAAGCGGCAAAATGGCTTTTCGGAAGTGATGCAGACCTGGTAGAAATGGAAAGTTTCGTAAAGGGAGAAAAACATTCAAAAAATACTGTGGTTTTAATGAAGAATGCCGTTGACACTGATAAGTTCAGTTATTCAACAGATGTAAGGGAAAAAGTACGAAAAAAAATGAAGATAAGCAGAGATACTTTGGTTATTGGACATGTAGGCAGATTTACACATGATAAGAACCAAAGTTTTTTAATTGATATATTTAAAAATGTTAATATCCTCAATAAAAAATCCGCAATGATGTTAATAGGTGGAGGGAAACCTAAAGAGGAAATTAGCTATAAAGAAGAAATTGAGAGAAAAGTGCAGCAGTCAGGACTTAAGGGCAAAGTTAAGCTTTTAGGGGTAAGGGAAGATATAAATGAGCTAATGCAGGCAATGGATATATTGGTGATGCCTTCTAGAACAGAGGGATTTCCGGTGACATTGGTGGAAGCACAGGCGGTGGGACTTTGCTGTTTAGTTTCAGATGCCGTGGGCTATGACATAAATATGACAGAAAAAATCCAGTATAAATCATTAGAAGAGGATGCTTCTCAGTGGGCACAAAAAATATTATCCATGACAGCCGATGGTCAAAATCGGGAAGCTGAAAGCATCCTAATGAAAGAAAAAGTGATTGAGAGAGGATATGAAATAGCGGATGCAGCTAAGGATTTAGAGGCATTTTATGAGTACCTTGCCGGATAAAATATATTGTGACAAAAGCAGGATGAATGAAGTTATTGAAAATTGCAGTAAAAGATAAAAAGGGAGCAGAAATACATGGAACCAATTCACGTTTTAGTGCTTGATACGGTTATGGACCGTGGTGGGGCTGAAGCTATGATTATGAATTATATGAGAAATATAGATAGGGATATCATTAAATTTGATTTTCTTACAAACAGGGATTACAGGGCTGCATACGAGGATGAGATAGAGCAGCTAGGTGGTAAGATTTATCATATGTGCCCTATGTATCCGAAATATTTTAGGCAATATAAAAAGGAAGTTTATAACTTTTTAAAAGAACATCCGGAATATAAAATTGTACATTCAAATCTTGAGGAGAGAAGTTATTTTCCGTTAAAAGAAGCAAAAAAAGCAGGAGTTCCTGTAAGAATCTCCCATTCCCACAACCGCCCATTGGGAGTGGATTTGAAACTGATTATGAGGTATTATTTCAGGTTTATGCTTAAATACTATAATACTCATATGTTTGCCTGTGGTATTGAGGCGGGGGACTGGCTTTATGGAAAGAAAAACAGAAATAATGTTATTATAATGAAGAATGCCATTGACGCAAATCAGTACAGATATAATGAAGAAACTCAAAACCGTATGCGGGAAGAACTGGGAATTTCAGGTAAAAAGGTTATAGGTCATGTTGGACGTTTCTTTCCGCAGAAGAATCATACTTTTTTAATTGATATATTTAAAGCTGTTCATGACAGAGATAAGAATACGGTGCTTCTTTTAGTAGGTGGCGGAGAGGCAGATGATACTTTAAAAAATCAGATTCGCCATAAAGTAAAGGATTTAGGTCTGGAAGACTCAGTAAAGTTTTTGGGAGTAAGGGAAGATGTGGAAAAAGTGGTGCAGGCTTTTGATGTGTTCCTTCTGCCATCACTTTTTGAAGGATTGCCGGTGACTATGGTGGAGGCACAGGCAGCAGGCTTACCATGTGTAATTTCAGACAAAGTTCCTATACAATGTGATATTACAGGAAATGTTAAAGTTGTATCCTTAGAGGATGCTCCCGAAAAGTGGGCAGAAGTGATTGATGATGTGCTTAAAAATTTTAAGAAAAAAGATACATATGAAACAATAATTAATGCCGGATTTGACATTAAGGAAAATGCAAAGTGGTTGAAGGATTTTTATGTGGAGGCGCTTAAAGAAGCCGGAAAAAATAATTAGAAAATGAAAAAGTAGAAAATCCATGTGGGAGATGGCTCGTACATGGATTTTTTGTTTGCTGATAATTACTGAATACATAGAGGTGGCAAAAAAACTTAGACAATTAAGTGTTTAAAATGTCTATAGATAACAAAATGACACTTATTATAGAAAAGAATATATTGAAGATAAAACATAATATAAAAACAACTTGACAACACAACAAAATATATGTATTATAATAAATGTAAGATGTAAATAAAATACTACAAAGTAAGAACGGATAAATACAAATTAAATATTTGAGCAGGCGCAATGGTGGTTTGTACTTTATGATGTTTATATTGTGCTATTGTAATTTTTTTACATCCGGTGTATACTATAAAAAGAATAAGAAAAACTAATAGTATACACCTCGAAATATTAAAGGAAAGAGGTGTTATATGGGAAACAAGGATATAGCAACCAAGAAGTACATGTCAGATAATGTGAGATTTGCAGATGTGTTTA
>NZ_JACOOZ010000010.1:0-120127 GCF_014287775.1 Eubacterium segne | reverse complement strand
TCACATTTCTCACACCGACCTGTGGAATTTAATCTTTCACACAAGAATTCCAGAGGTCTGTTTTCTATGCCCTGATTTTCAGATTTAAAGAAAAATGTACTTAAATTTTAACACTTATTACCCTTTATTCAACCAAAAACTTTTAAATTTAGGTTGATTTTTAACAGTGGGTGGAATTTAGTCTTTCATACGGAATTTACTTTTACAAGTCAGCATTTCTATACTTCTTGATTTTCTGCAACAACCAGACCATCATCATTCTCTTTTACATTCATAATATCCTCAACTTCCGCTAAATTTTCCTCACATGTGTCCGCTAATGCTTCACAATCTATGTAATCCGTTAAAGCATACATACAGTTAAGTTCCTCCTATTTTCATTCACTTCATTGGTTGTGTTCGTATTCGCTTTCGCCTTATGCATATTGCTGTTTTCAAACAATTCATCCTTTATTTCACGACGGTTTTCACCACAAACCCTTAACAGCTCCACAAGATCAGTTGCTTCATTGTCATCTGTTTCACACAATCCAATATAATGCAAAACATCACAAATCTTTTGGTCTACTTCTGACTGCTTTTTTGTTAATTCATCTTTGTAATCAGTTAAATTTGAAGCCTCATATGCAAAATGTGTTAAATATTCCTCCCAATCCATTTCCGACAAATCATAGGAAGATGGATTTTTGGTTATACTACAATGAACTTCGTCTCTGGTAAGTTTTTTTGCCAGTGAAATATCTTCCTGAACAAAGTCATAAGTTTCCTCATTTCCACTGTACTGAACCTCAGTTTTCTCATAATCTAACGATTCATTTTTCCCTTCCACCGGAATCATACGATAAAAAGATGATTTTTTTCCCAACGGATATTTTGCTATTTGCCTGAGAAAATGTGAAAACTGTAGTTTCTTCTTTACCTGCTGCCACCACCAACTGTTCCTCTTTATTTACCCGGTAATAATTTTCGCTGTAATCCATAATGTAATATAGTAAATCTGTACTCATGTGAGCCTCCTTATCTTATAAAGTTTCATATTAATTTAGCCAATGAACTTTATTTGTTTCTTAAACAAACCTCAACAAACATAATTAAAATAAAAATTGCAATTACCAGTAAAACCGGGTGAAGTAACAGCCACATAAGTGCAAAGACAAATATTATACCTCCCACAATTTTTCCTATTCCTATCAACCCTGAAAAATCCCCATTGCTTGCCGCCACTATTGAACCAACTACAAGCATCAATATAAAAGCTAAAATATGCATAAATGCCACCTCCGTTTAAATTTAGTAAAAGTTAATAAAGATTAATTAGTAGTAAAATTTGAAGATTATAAATTTACCTTACATAAACATTAGCATTTTTTAAGTCCATTAAAAAGGACTTGTGAAGGAACGGATGTTTGTTGTGAAGATGGAATTTTGTTCCTTGTATCTATTTTCGTTCAAATAAAAAACTACTAACCCAATGCCGGCTAGTAGTCTTCACCTATTATGTTCAATAATAAATTTTCATATTTTTCTTATATCAAAAGATTTCCTTGTCTGTGGCGTTGTTTAAATCAATATAGATAATGATGCGCATATAACAATACTATTATGTTAATTTTTAGGATTATGAGGGGTGAACCTTGAGAGCATTCAAGGAATGGCAATGTCATTTCTACACCCTTACGAAATTTACAAGATCGTTAAAAAAAAATATGAGTTGTGTCAGGTTACACAGAAAAAAGAGTTACGCAAGCTCTAGATGTACAAGCCCCTAGATTGGACGTCCGAAACGCTCTTGCTTCTCCTCTTAATAGAAGTATATCTCAAAATAATGAAAAAACAATGCCATCTTAAATCAGGATAGAAAGGATAGAAATACAGATGTTATAAAAAATCTGCAAATAAATTTGGACTATAAGAGCGATTTTTATGAAATAAATACTTCAAATTCCTTGCTGTGCTTTTTGATTAATTCATTCCAACCTCTCTCCATTGGCATTCCATCCTCATAAGCCTGATTCTTGCATTTTCAAATGCCTTTTTTAATTTCTTATGCAATACATCACTGCTTACATTAGTTCCACTGTCTTTTTCCATCTTCTTAACAAGCATATCTATTGCCCTGTTCTGATATAAAAGTCCCTCTATATCACTTTTTTCTCTTAATCTACCCAAATGATTATTTACATCTTCTGATAAACTGTCGCCATAGTATTCCTTGACTTCATTTAAAAAGTCTGATACTTTAATGTTAGAAGAGATGTTGGAGGCATCAGCATTAGCTGTAACCCTTGTCGGCATTACCGCCGTAAATGTCTCTTCTTTTTTTGCTTTTACAGCATACATATCATCTATATAATAATCTCCAATTCTATTACTATCGTATCTGTTTACTACAATGCGATAATAATAGTTATTGTTTTTTTCATCCATCATACATCCCATCAAAACATATGAACTGTCAGCATTATTTCTATTTCCTATTGCTTCATTAACCTTGATTCCATATTTAATGTCATCACCTATATTTAAGCTTACAAATATTGTTGCTTCTGAATGTCCCATACGCATTCCGTGTTTTAATGATTTTTTAGTTACTTGAACTTTATCTCCTGTATCCAAATTTGTAATTACCGGATTTTTTCCCCTGTACTCAACACCCGGATATTTTGTTAAAATATCAACCGCTTTTTGAACAACTGTGTTTATATCTCTAAATTTCGATTTATTTACACTTGTAATTCCTGCATCCATCAGGGCTGCCATTCTATGTCTGCCCTCGTGTCCTTTAACCTCCCCATCATCATATATTCTTAAGTATATTGGCTGACTGTTATTTCTTAACTTCTCTTTATCCAGATTGGTTGACTCACTTATTATTCTGTTATACGCATCATCATCCT
Organism: Eubacterium segne; assembly: GCF_014287775.1. Classification (NCBI taxonomy): domain Bacteria; kingdom Bacillati; phylum Bacillota; class Clostridia; order Eubacteriales; family Eubacteriaceae; genus Eubacterium; species Eubacterium segne. Next base: position 117,230 of record NZ_JACOOZ010000010.1, on the reverse strand, counting down.
CTGTGGTAAGTTTCAAAAACTCTTCCGGTGACAGTCTGGTCAGATATGCCTGTGAATAATCTTCGTTCATGGCAGCATAATCTGTATACAAGTCCTCCAATCTTTCTTCCGTGTAACTTGCTATTCCATTATCCTGTGTCATGCTCTCTGCATCTGTTATGGCATTTATTCTGGCCTGGTAGCGAATGTCTTCACTTTCTGCCGATTTATTATTGACAATATAACTGCTCTTGTGTATTATGGTGTCAAAGTCATAATTATTCAGCGAGTAAGGGAATTGTACCCTTGCCAACGAGAATATGTTATGGCTTTTTTTATTGTTTATATATAGTATTTTGTTATCTTTAGCAGCTCTGTCTATTAACGCAGCTATTCCTTTTCTTCCATACATACCCGTTATGAAATTAGAGGCTACCTGCTTTAATTCATATACGCCATTTCCATCAATTCTTACGCTTACAATTATTGACAAATTATCATTATCGCATATAAAGCATTTAATCCTTCCCACTGTTTATTCAAAATTTTATCAACCTGTTCTGACAGTTCTTCATAACGTCTGTAGTCCTGATTATCTTTCAGGCTTAAATGTCCTCTTCTGTTAAACGTCATTTTAGAATCATCAATTTCATATTTCCATATGTTATCAATTCCACGGAACCAACCTGTTTTCTTAAATATATCTTCAAAACTCTCACCTTCCTTTTCCATCTCATTAGTTCTTTGCAACTCCCGCAAATCCACATTGTTAGAATTTCGTCCTCCATATGAATACAAAATGTTGCTGTCCTGTTTTAAGATGTCATTGCCTTTTTCACTATTTTGAAATATACTCTCATTAAAGGAGTCTTTTAGGGGCGCATTTACGGATGTCTGGTCAGGGTTATTTTTAGCATTGGCTACCACTAAGGCTCCTTTTTTATCCATAAACGCAAAGTCATTGACATTTTGATATGCATTTGTTATCTTATTTACAGAACCATATTTGGTTGTAGATGATGGCAATTGGAGCCTGAGTACTGACAACCATTTATTGGTTCTTTTTTTGTCAGGCTCAATGTATCTTATATTTGAATTATTTATTAATTTTTGTAAATTGTTCAAATTTTTACCATACGCACTTGTTATAATTCCAAAGTCCTGTATTATTCCAGATTTGTTTTTAGGATCAACCAGTAACGAAACTATAACGGGTTCGCCTTCTTTAGAAATTAGGTTTCCCAAAATTACTAAACTATCACTTCTGGTAACTGAATCCATTATTATAATTGGTTTTTCCAATATTTCCGGTACCTGTTTTATAAATTCTATATCCATATCCTGATGCTTATTTAATATCTTTTGTATCTTTGATTTTCCAAAATATATATTATAGTCTTTTACGTTTATAGACTTTAACACATCAGATGTTCTTTCAATCAAAAATCTTCCAAGACTTTTCAATCTCTGTTCCTTAGTTGTATTGTTATACCACTCGTCAATTTCCTTTTTATAATCTTGAGCTTTATCTTGTGCCCTTCTTTCAAGAAATTTCTTTCCTAAACCATCTTTTGAATATTCTATCAGTTTTGCATATTCTTCCCTTAACCTGGAATTTTCTGACAATGTTTTGTATGAAATATTGTTGTCACGAACAAATTCCTTTATGTTATCACTCATTCCATAGCTTGATGTTGGCTCTTTAAGTACCGGTATTACTTCTAATTCCTTTTCTGAAATAAAGCTGTTTTTAACCTGATTGTTATACCTTAAATATTGAACTGCACTCTCCCTGCTTCGTCCTTCAAGATTTGATTCTAAAAATCTTTCTGACACTCCCAGTTTATTTGCAGCCTTCTTTATAACATCTGTATTTCTATCCTGCTTTAAAATATTGTTGTCATTTTCTGAATTTCGGGATATACTATTAATAGAAGAGTTGACTAGTCTCTTGTTATTCTCATTCATTTGAGAACCAGGTTCGGTCGGCTCTTCTATTTTTGTATTTTCTATATTTATTATGTCGTAAAAATACATTTTGTTGCTACTATCTAATGCTAAAATCACATCTGCGGTATAGTCAAATTTTCCTATCCTTATTTTTGTATCCCCTCTATAAAAACCAATTAAATTATCTTTTCTCGGGTGTAAAGGCGTCTCATAAGAATATTTCTTTACAGATTTTACTATTTCATCAGCATTACCCGCCATACGCAATTTTCTAGTATATATAATCTTGTGCTTTCTTTTCAGCCAATTGCTGTATTTTGAATCCGTAAATTCTTTTCTAGTTTTTCCACTGGACCAGACATTTCCTTCATCAATTTCAATTCCAGTCGAAAAACTATCTCTTATTGCTTCCTTGACCAACTTTATTCGTTCTTTTTTATTAGTTACTCCTTTAAAAATATCTTTGTCAATTTCCACAAATGGATTATTATCAGAATCATACCGTATCATTTCACGAACACCGCCTGAAACACTGTTCTTCTCACTCTTTACAGCATTACTCTCTCCTGCTGCACCTACAGCCTCATTCCACAATGTCCTTAGCTTTTCTGCATACTCCTTCATCTGCATTGCTTCCTTAGAAATTACGTCGTTTTTGATGTTTCCATCCTTACCCAATATTTCCTTACATGCATTGATGATACTGTCTGTAAACTCAATTATCTTCGCCTTGATTTTTCCAAAAAGTCCACGGTTTCTTTCTGCCAGTTCCCTGATTGTTTCCGCATCCGTAAGAACCAGTTCACAGCCTCTTGCCACAAGTTCACTCTTGGCCCTGCTCTCTGTCACTTCAATATTCGTTCCGTGTTCCCGGTTCTGTCTTCTCTGATGTTCCGTTTCCTCTGCTATAAGCTCTTTAATGTCCTTACCTGTATTCTTTGAAAGTACATCAAAGACAAATTCCTGCAAGTCTGCATACTCCTTATGGACGAAATTCTCCGCATAATGAGTAAGTTCATGGGAAAGAGTTAATATCATTATGTTATGACCTTCCGTTTCAGATATCTTTCCGGCATTGATGTCTATTCTCAATTTTATCATCTATGTTGACTTCACTAACTTTTTTTAATAAACTCAGTATTGAAGGAGCACTTGGTACTTCAGGAGAAGATACTTTTGTATCGAAGGACCTGATTGATGATGTATCAATCGCTCCTTCTTTTACACAGTACACTTCATAAAGCTCCAATGCATTATTCGATTCACTTACCCTTATTGATGCCCCAATCAAATACTTTCCTTTATTTTTTCTTCTGTTACTTCTGATGCATCTCTAAGCATATTGTTTTGCGATAACTTAATTCTTCCAAGTGCTAAAATGCTCTTTTGATACATAATCGTCAAATAAATCTGTGATACTATTCATGTATCCTCCTTTCTTTTTGTGATTGTTTTTCGAAAAAACAATCACAAGAGAATAAGGAGAAAAAGAAATTGGTAGATTAAACTACTAACTCAATACCGGCTAGTATTCTCTTCAGTTATTTGTTCTGTTCAATAAATTCCGTCATCATTTAAGCACTAACTTTCCCAACCTATCATCATATATATTACTGTTATCAGCATAACCACAATGCTATTGTTGCAACATCTCTGCATACAATCATAGCTCCGTCATCATCACCCTCACGAGATACTGCAAATATTTTACAATAACTTGATTCTTTCAGGTACTAAAACCCTCATACATCAAACAAGCGTTTATTATTCGTTTTATGATAACTTAAGGTTCTCAAGCTCACCACCTGCATCAATTCCCGGCTTTAATTGTTTTGCACTCTTACAAAATCACAAGGTTCTCAAACGCGCACATTAAAGGATTCTTACTCCTGCAAGTTTTACACTCTTACAAAATTACAAGGTTCTCAAACCCAGATGTACCAATTAATGATATACTATGAGTTTTACACTCTTACAAAATTACAAGGTTCTCAAACAATGATGGAAGGTAATATTAACAATGTTACGTTTTACACTCTTACAAAATTACAAGGTTCTCAAACGCAATCTGGTAGTCTCGGAGGCAGTGGAGAGTTTTACACTCTTACAAAATTACAAGGTTCTCAAACTCAACATTTCCCAAGTCGATTCATCCGTTGGTTTTACACTCTTACAAAATTACAAGGTTCTCAAACTATTCTGGTACTTGTATCGTTATTTTCTCCGTTTTACACTCTTACAAAATTACAAGGTTCTCAAACGTCCACTAAACAAAAAATAACAAAGTTTAGGTTTTACACTCTTACAAAATTACAAGGTTCTCAAACCAAGAATAAACCACCTATGCATCCAAATTGGTTTTACACTCTTACAAAATTACAAGGTTCTCAAACCTGTTGATGATGAAGAGGATTATTATCCTGGTTTTACACTCTTACAAAATTACAAGGTTCTCAAACTTCTAAAGTGTTCAAATCAGCATCAATTTTTGTTTTACACTCTTACAAAATTACAAGGTTCTCAAACTAAGGAAGTTAAAGATATGCCATACACACAGTTTTACACTCTTACAAAATTACAAGGTTCTCAAACAGACACGACAGAAATTTATACAACTTTGAGTTTTACACTCTTACAAAATTACAAGGTTCTCAAACAAATAAATCAATCGAGAAATAAATTTTACAGTTTTACACTCTTACAAAATTACAAGGTTCTCAAACAAAATTCCGTTGAGGATGCAACGACCGAGGTGTTTTACACTCTTACAAAATTACAAGGTTCTCAAACGTTACCATTGAAAACATACACGCCATTTCGGTTTTACACTCTTACAAAATTACAAGGTTCTCAAACTTGCCTAAATGCATTTTTGAATTTGTTGTTGTTTTACACTCTTACAAAATTACAAGGTTCTCAAACAAAAAATATAGTCCGTTGTTTGGCTTAGTTGTTTTACACTCTTACAAAATTACAAGGTTCTCAAACCTGTGTGTCTTGTCTTTTCCTCTAATGCTTGTTTTACACTCTTACAAAATTACAAGGTTCTCAAACGGAAAAGCATTCAAAATGGTTCTATTTGCAGTTTTACACTCTTACAAAATTACAAGGTTCTCAAACTTCAAACATAGGTTTTCTCCATCTGTCAGTGTTTTACACTCTTACAAAATTACAAGGTTCTCAAACCAGAATTATATCTAAAAGAAAATTTAAAATGTTTTACACTCTTACAAAATTACAAGGTTCTCAAACATTTACGGCAATTTTCGTTTCCTTTATGCTGTTTTACACTCTTACAAAATTACAAGGTTCTCAAACTGCTTGTTGTTGGGGCTGGTGATGGTTCGGTTTTACACTCTTACAAAATTACAAGGTTCTCAAACATCGCAACTTGCTAAATCTTTAAGTGTCCTGTTTTACACTCTTACAAAATTACAAGGTTCTCAAACAAGCGGAGTTATTTCATCATTACAGAAAATGTTTTACACTCTTACAAAATTACAAGGTTCTCAAACCTCAAATTGTCATCACCGAACCTATATACTTGGTAGTATTATAACTTTGCTAACATTTATTTTACAATCAAACACCTGTCTTTGTCTATAACAAATATGTTTTCTTGATTTGATTTATATCTTTCCACACTTTCTATTAACAACACGTGCATCTTATAATAAAAGCAACTTTGTTTTAAATTTTGAATCTGCTCCATACTCAAATAATCCTTTAGATTTAAAAAAACTACTAGTCTGGAATGATACACATTTGACAATATTTTTATGTACTCATCAATTCTTTCGAACAAAGAACTACAATTATCATCAATTCTCACATTATACAGCTTATACAACGATTTCCATTCGAATTCCAAATTATATGTAATATTATTATACGAAACCTGGTTTGTTATTTTGTCCAAGGTATTTACTATACTACTATTTATCTGATTATATTCTTGTATATAATCATTTCCAACATCAGATAACTGCTCATATAATCTGTTTATTATTTTTTTGTTATTAAAATCAATGGCAAACGGATTAACAATAAATACAACATCCTTATCAATCTTTATGCTTGTGTTGTCTGAAAGAACAAAATCTCCCTCTTCCCCTTCTATTTGTTTCATAATATTTTGAACCACGTCGGTAAGAAATTCCGGCTTTTCCACAATCAACGTATTTATTTCATTCTCTCTAAATTCAATATTAATTCCATATCTGCTATTAACCAATCTCATAAAATCACAACCCTCTCATCAGAATCTAAAACCTCATTTTTACGCTCACCTACAATATATTCCATCCTGGAAAATTGTTTTTCTGTAATTTTCAAAGTTTGAACCAATCCTGATGGAGGTTTGTTCTTTCTTACACCTTGAGTTATCAAATCCGCTGCCGTGGAATTTTGTGCTAACTTACAATATACACTCTCCTGCAACATTAGAAATCCATTCTTTATCAGATATTTTCTAAACTGTGTATATGCTCTTCGATCACTTATTGTAGTCACTGGCAAATCAAACATTACTATAATTCTCATATATCTATAACTCATTAAAATAAAACCTTATCTGCGAAATATCTCTATCATTTAACGCATCAAATACACTTCGGCAATATATTTTTATTGCATTTCCCAGGATTTCCCTCTTACCTGCTATTTCAACTTCTTTATTCAAAAGTCCCAACATTCTATGTTTTTCATCTTTTTCAAAACAATTCGGTTTTAATTCAACCACCATTTCATCAACTAATGGTCTAAATGGTTCCATAAAATCTGATGCCAAATTAAATTGATTAAACATATTATCATGAAACAGTCCTATCTGTGTTAAATATCCGGATGAAACTATCTCCCTATTAAAAAGTGATAAGATAATACTATAACCGTAATTTAAAGCCGCATTTGTCGGTATTTCATCTGTTCTTGTAAAACTCTTTCCAAATAAAGCATTGAAATACACTTTAGCTGCATGTCCTTCTCTATTCGTAATATCTCCAAACTCTACCTCTGACATATAACCATATAACATATTTGCTTCATTCTTGCCATAACGTTCCAGTAACAATGCCTGTTGTTTTATTTTTTCTGAAACGATTTCCGTCCAGATAAGTGCTTTATCCTCTTTTGTCCATTCCATCTGTTTTCTGATTTTCGCACTTGTATCATGGCTACCGTAATATGAAACTAATTCTGAAATTGGATTTCTTTTCTCATCACAAAAAATAACTTTTACTTTATTTTTTATCAATTCACTTAACAGATAGGAAGTCATTGACACTGCTGTACTTTCAACAATCAATGTTCCTATCTCATTTAAGTGAATTTTGGTAGTACTCTCTCCCCTAACTACCAGATATCCAATCTGATAATCAAGTTTAGCATTATTTGATATTACGACTGTTCTCCAACTCATACCGTCAACAGATCTATTTCGTTTTCAAAAAGACCCGTTACGGATTGATTAATTAACTTGAACTCATCATTTCCTGATATTTTTTTACTAATTTTACAAGTTCCACTGGCTTTTGAACCCCCAATTTCCCTTAAATCCACTCCCTCATTAATTAATTGTGACAACTGAATAATTTGTAAAAGCACATACACCTGTCTGCTTAAAGGTAAATCAGAAAACTTTTCTGTCCCCCCATTCAGTTTAGAGCCAACTGCATTAGGTCTTTTACTATATATTTTGTTCATATGCTTATCTTTTAGTACCTCGTATAACTCCAAATTTTTCTCCCTTGTTATCTTTTCATCTTCATCATACTGTGCCTCAGATTGGTACTCGTCATTTACCTTTGTAATCCATTTAACGTAACGAGCCATCTTTGCGTCTAACGATAACTGCACTGCATTCAATACCCGTAATTGCTTTCCTGTTCTTCCTGTAAGATACAAATAGAATCCATTAACCTTAATTAAGGAATGCCGCTTTATCCTATTATATATTACAACAGGATTTTCATATCTAAATCTTTTTTCTTTTTTAAAATATTGTTGTAATTTTTCCCTGCTATCCAACTGTTCCTTAAGATATAAAGGTATATCTTCCAGTGTCCTAACTCTCTTCCCTTTCTCCGTATGTTCAACCAGAACAAAATATGTTCCTTTATATTTTTTCATTCCACCATATTTACATGTGTCACTTATTTTTTCATCGCTACTTTTTACAGAAATATATCCATCACCATTAACCTTCGAAGCTTCTTTTGCACTATAAATAGTCTGATCTGCTATTCCGCCATGTTCCTCATAGTTCATTCTAGTTACTAAAGGTGTATTTTTAGCCATCATTTTTCTAACCATTTTAAAACTTTCTCCACCTTTCGTAATCCATGCATTTTCTTCACCTCTTGAAACCGGATATTCAAATAACTTATCCATGTGATACTTATATTTCTCCGGATCACGTTTATAATCCTTAATGAAGTTTATAGGATGCTTAGTAAACTTTGTATTGTACACATTTCCCACAACAATATTTAAATATGCGTCATTTGCATGATGAAAATCATTTATATTTCTGCATTTTAAGAACCCATATTTATGTCTGAAATCACTGACCAGCCCTGCCTTAACATATATAACTTCACTTTGAGGGAACGTTTTTTCGAACAAATCCGTTATGACTTTTGTTCCTTGTCTAGTTTCTACAATCTGTCTGCTAATAAATTCTGCCTGCTCCTTATCAGTAAATTCATTATTCCTCATTAATCTCTTGTACTTTTCTTCTGTAATAAAATTACCATCTCTAAGCATTTTCCATATTGAATGCATATTTCTTCTTATACTCTCTTCAATTGGAAATGTATCACTTTTATGGGCATTATGTGTCTTTTTTACCAAAACCAAATTATTTTCAATACTATCATCTTTAATAAAATGTCTTGGATAAATATGATCAATATCATATAAATTATCGTTAAATAAATCCGTTAACTCTATATTTTCTCCTGAGTACATACACTTTCCTTTTTGTGTATAATACAAATACAATTTTTTACTTTTAAATTTTGACTCCTCTGTTGCCTCAAGTTCACTTTTCCAATTTCGTGATTCTTTTTGACATTGTTTGTACAAATCTAAAAATTTCTTCTTTCGGCTGTCCTTTCTCTGATTCTTTTCTCCCGGTCCTTTAGCCATTTCGACAAAAATTTTGTCCGGTCCATATCCCATGACTTTTTCTAATTCCTTAAGAACTAATATTGTCTGCCACACCATTCTTTTAACCGGTGCTGATATGTACAACTCATCTAAATCTGAATATTCCATCGTTGAGAGTGTTTTTTCAATCTTTTTTACCCGTTGTTCAATTTCTTCTGAATAGGTAAACTTATCTTCTGCCATTAATTCCATAAAATTGTAGTTTTCATTCCACATTTTTGAAATAATAGATGAAACTTCTCCTGTCTGCTTGTCTGTTCCATTTAGTTCTAATAACTGTCTCGAAAATCTTCCCCAATCTTTGAATTTCATTCCTAAAATTCTCTTGATTTGACTTTCATCCAAAATATTCTGATATTTTTCACGTATTTTTTCAGAAAGGAATTTTCTTGAATCGCCATATACTGTTGAATAGAAAATAACATCTTCTGCTATATTAATTTGTTCCTGCGTTAGATTATCTTTACCAAAAATTTCAAAAAACTTTTTGTGATTTGCCAGTCTATTTGTAAAGTCCCCATCTATTCCTGATATTTCCGGATTGTCATTCGCATCAACCTCACCTATGTCCTTCAAATACTTAACCAACATTTTAGATGTAACTCTTTTTCCCTTTTTAAACAAATCATTATAAATATTTTGCTTTAATTCTACACTAATGCCCTCCCCATTTATTTTTAACTTGTTAAGTTCATTAAGAACCATATATTTTTCATATAATAGCGAATTTTTAGGCAAAACTGTTTCGCCATTTAAATATGTACAATGATTTGTTAAATTGTTTATAAATTTTTCAGCTGATTTTTTTATGTCTATTTTCTGTTCAAAGTTCCACGGTAACACGGCACCGCTCTCTTTTCTAACAGACCACATATTTCCTCTTTTCCCCATTTTTTCGTTTTCACCAACTTTATATGATAAAGGTCCTACATAATATGGAATCTGAAATTCAAAAAGTTTAATTATTTTTTCTCCAACACTCAATCCTGATTCATCTTTATAAGTTAGAAATTCCAAGTACTTCTGAGCATTTTCGATTATTCGTTTTAATTCTTTTTTATGTACCTGGTTTGGAATTACTCCATTTGAAGATGTAACTTGTTTAGGCAAAAATGTTCCCTTATCCAGTTCGCATAATATATAGTTCTTTTCTTCGCAATCTTCACATCCACTAACTATCGCTTTCATTTTCTTAAAGATTTCGTCTGTGTCATGCTTTGCTCCCCTTCTTACTTTTTCGTTCTTATAATTAACAGAGCCAACATATGCACTATAATTATTGTCCTCCATAATTCTAAACATTTTCTTATAGCTATCCATTGAATTGCTCTTCAGCACCCTTTTTAAGACTTCTAAATCTTTTTTATGTTTATCATATGCTTTTACTCGTGCAACGGACAAATATTCTTCTCCGGACATTATATTTGCCAAAACTGCCCAATCATGAATCTGTTTTGCAATTAGTAGCATTTCAAATTCATCTTCTGCTAAAATGCTTTCTACTTCCGTTATGCTTTCTTCATAATTTGCATCCCTAAAAGATATAGACATTTTAACTGTATCTTCATTAAAATCTCCGTTTTCAAATATCTTTGAAAGTGTACCCTTCAATCCACATATTAGTTTTAAAATTTCTACTTCCTGCTTATTTTTACTTTTTGACAATTGGAATAACTCTATAAGTTTCTCTAATCTGGCTGTGTTGGAATAATTTTTTGATGATAAAATGTTTTCCAGTTTTTCCTGTTCCACCTCTTCAAGTCTTTTTCCTAGAATATCCAACATTGATATATTTAATTGTTCAACACTCTTATGTAAATCACTTCCACTTTTTTCATCTAAATTTGCATTCAAAAAGTGTCCCCTATGTTTAAACATATTAAGTATTGCAAGATAAACTAATCTAACATCATACTCTTTTCCTGTATTATTCAAGTCTAACAGTGCTTTTCTTAAATGAAATATAGTCGGATAATCATGATAATATTCCTTATCAGTATATCCGGTATCTGCAAACAACGCAAAAGGCTGATTACTCTCTTTATCTTCTCTATGGTATTTACTATCAGCTAATCTTTGATAAAATCCCGGATCAATCTTATTTATTTCTTCAGCAAATAATTCACGTAGATATCCTACTCTTGCTTTTTCTCTTTGTAATCTTCGTCTAGCTGTTCTATGACTTCTCCTATCAGCTGCTGTGTTTGCTTCACTGAATAAACGAACGCCCCAAAGATCCTTACCTTTTCTTCTCAATAACTGATATTTTTCATTTGTAACTGCCCATCCTAAGGATGATGTTCCCATGTCCAAACCTAAATAGTATCTTTCATATGCCATAGTTTTTCCCTCCTACTCTTGACATTCTATAAAATTTTGTTATAATGTAATTACAAATTACAAGGTGAGTTCAAATAAGGATTTATCCGAAATCGCCGTAAGGTCCACATTGTGTGGTAGAAAAAAGACTTTTAAAGTCTTTTTTTTTATGCTATCCGCTCAAAAAATCTGGTTCCATTATATCATACATATTAATACTTTTAAAACTATTTTTTACTTTTTCCCCTCTATTCCCCATATTCCGCCATAACATCATCATAATAATCCTCTGCATCTTCTTCTCCGTCAAAATCATCGTAATTGTCCTCATAGAAATCCTCTGCGTTACTGTAATCTCTAACATTATATTTATCATAGACTTTATTAGATTTATTGTGTGTTTTGTTGGAATAATTGCTATATTTGTAGGTATTTTTTTCGTATCCTGATGTTTCCATTTCTGTTTTTTCTTCCGTTTCCCTGCTCAACACATTATTATTACTATTATAATTACTATTGTATCTGCTATTATAACTCCCATAACTCCTATCTTGACTTGAAGAAGATATATTAAAATTGGCTACTACACCTATGAACAATATTCCAGCTGCAACTGCTCCAATTGTAATTAGGACTTTGTCAGCCATGCTTGTGCTTTTATTCGAACTTGAATATGAATTTTCTTTTTCTGTGTCATTATTAAATTTTGTAGTTCTTTTACTGTAACTTCCATATTCATTTTTCTGTGCTTCTATTCTTTCCAGATTCCTTTTATAAATGTTATATTCAATATAATCATCCATAAAATCTTTTTTGCCATTATGATTCCAATCAAACAACGCCATCCTTCTACCTCCTAAAAAATTTTATATTTTTATTCTACTTATCTGTTGTATCACCTAAAACAGTAGCAATAATCCTACACACTACTCCACCATTAACTACAGACACCACCTTTCCTTTCGCCTTATCGGCTTTCCCCATCTTCTCCATACTCATCCATTGCTTCATCCATTGAGCCTATTACAAACAGAACACCTATTATCACAAAAAATATTGTCAGTCCCTGTCCAAATGAATTCTTTCTCATACAAATCAGCCTTCTTTACCCAAATCTCAGTCCAAATCATAATCATCCGGATCCAATCCTGCTTCTTCCAATGCCTCTGCCCTGTCATCTGAATCCATAAGTTCTAATTCACCAATATCAAGTCCTGCTGCCATAGCATCAATCTCTAAATCATCCTTAGTGTCATCTTCAAAGTCCCCAGCATCTCCAAATAATGCTTCATGCTCTTCCCTGCTGGTGCAAAGCATTTCTTCTGCAAACATCATTTCTGAGCTATCTATTTCGCCATCGCCGTTTAAATCCATCCAATCTCTCATCGCTATACCTCCTATAATAAAGAATTATCAAGGTTATTTGTTTCTGATTTAATGATTTACAGTTCCAAATAATCCCGGTCTGCTATATCCCTCTTTTTTCATATTCTTGTACCTCACTTTCTCCATTAATGAAATAACCAAATCAACATTATTATTGCTCCAATCGATAGCCATATAAGTCATGTTACTATATACGCCACGCCCCGGATTCAATCATGGAATGATGTGTTAGCATGATATCCACCTCTCTGTCATTTCTTGCGATTGGAAATTAGTTTTTTGTTTTCTTCTATATTTTTATTCTCTACTCCCCATATTTCGTCATTACTTCTTTTTATCCTTTTTTATAAAATATTCACCACGAATATATTTACGTTTAGCATAATCATTGCCATACCTGTTTATATCAAGAAATTGCTGATTTATATCAAATTCTGTATCTTCCGGCTGCTCCGGTTCGTGTAGCCAGAAATAAATCTCCTCGATATGTCCCATAACGTAACCCACTCCAATTGTTAATATTATTGTTATAATTTCTGTCATTTCTCCTACCTCCTAAAAATTTTATATTTTATATTTTTATCATACCTAAATCCTATCATCCAAGCTGTCCATTAAAAAGGACTTGCGAAGGAACTTTTGTTCGGTTTTTCCGTGGTTCCTTCAACCCTACAGGATTTTTTTCAAATTGTTTATATTTTATTGTAATTATTGCTAATCTATATGCCTAAAAAGTGCTTGTTCCTAGATATGTACAGGATATTTTTTAAATTCAAATTTTTTTATTGTAAAATTTGTGATTTCATTCCCTTCAACACCCCTTCGCAACAAATAATTACATTAATTTTTTCAAATCAAATTTGTTTTATTGTAAAATCCACGATTTCATCGCATATAACCTCCCCCCACCCACCAACAATTACATTAATTTTTTCAATCTAAATTTGTTTTATTGTAAACTTAGTAATTTAATTCCTTCGCCCACCTGCTCTCACGCCACTACCGGCAATCCCACCGGCATTTCCTTAACAATAATAAAAAGACGCTCATGCCATTTTCTGACACAGACGCCTCTCAAATTATCTCTTTTCCTACATTTTTATTACATTTTTCCCATTTTTTTCATATACTGCATTTACACTACATTTTCCCATTTTTTCCCTATACTGCATTTACACTACATTTCCCTATTTTTTCCATATACTGCATTTACACTACATTTCCCCATTTTTTCCCTATACTGCATTTACACTACTTTTCCACGCATCTTCCCTATACTACTTTTCTTCTATCTTTCTCATTACGTCCTTATATCCACTCCAGTCCGTAATGTAAATATCCGCCAGTTCCTTTACCTGCTCCTGGTTTCCGGCACTGCTTTCATCATATATTCCCACAGTGTTTAACCCCATGCCCTTAGCTGTTCTCATAGAGTATGCGGCATCCTCAAACAACCACGTATCAGCAGTTGTTGTTCCCATCTTCTCCATTGCCTTTAAGAAAATATCCGGTGAAGCTTTTCCTTTTCCCACTTCAGTAGTGGTAAATATTTCATCAAAATACTTCATAAGGTCAAGTCGTTTAAGAGCTGCCTCAATCATAGGTCTGTCTGTAGATGTGGCAATAGTCATTTTAATGTCCATCTCCTTTGCATCCTCTAGGAAATTTCTCACATATTTCTTTTCCATTGCTTCCTTATCATAGAATTCAAACACCCTGTTGTTTATTCCGTCACAGATTTCCTCTATGGAAAGGTCAAGACCGTAGTTCTTTTTAAGATATTCTGCCCCTTCCGCCATGGTCAGGTCAAACATTACTTCTCCAATATTTTCATCTGTTTTAATTCCTAAACTTTCAAGATACAACTTTCCTGCATCCATCCATATGGACATTGAATCAAGTATTGTTCCGTCTACATCAAAAATAAATCCTTTAGCCAAGCTTATTCTCCTTTCCTGCTAATCTGCCAAAAAGCCACGGCACTTGCAGCTGCCACATTTAATGAGTCAACTCCGTGAGCCATAGGTATTTTTACCGTATAATCACTTGCCTCAATGGTTTCAGCCATTAAGCCTTCCCCTTCTGTTCCAAGTATAATGGCAAGCTTTTCCTGTGACAACAATTCTTTATTATCAATACTTACTGAATTGTCAGTAAGTGCCATTGCCGCAGTTTTAAATCCCATATTTTTAAGGATTTTCATGCCATCATATGGCCATTTTAACTCCCCATCAAAAAAAGTCCAGGGAATTTGAAACACAGTTCCCATACTTACCCTTATGGCACGTCTGTATAGTGGATTGCTGCACCCCGGTGTCATTAAAACAGCGTCCATTCCAAGAGCTGCTGCCGAGCGAAATATTGCCCCTATATTAGTTGGATTCATAACATTTTCCAATATGGCTATTCTCTTAGCCCCGGCACAAACCTCTTCTATGGTTTTAAGCTTTGTTCTGTGCATGGCACATAACATGCCTCTTGTAAGTTTAAATCCTGTTATTTTTGATAACACATCAAACTCCGCTGTATACACCGGAACACTGCCACATCTTTTTATAATGTATTTTGCCTCTCCATCTATATGTCTGTGTTCCACCAGCATGGAAATAGGTTGGTATCCTGCATCTAAGGCTCTCTCCACTACCTTTGGACTTTCCGCTATAAAAATTCCACCGTCCCTGCCAAAGCCTCTAAGCAACTCCGACTCATTACATCTGGCATATATGTCTAGTTTCTTAGATTCAAAATCCGTTATTTCCACAATGTTATTATTTTGCATTCTTAACTCCAAATTTGCTTACTATCACACATATAATCACGGTAATTACCATATCCGGCAATGTATTACCTACAATTATATCTACTGTCATCAAATATCTGTACAGTACAAATCCGATTATCCATATGACCACATTTGCTACTTCCACATTTTTTTCTGTGCTATCCTTCTTTATAATAAAGAAATCCGCTATCTGAATTGCAATCATTGGTGCAAAAACTGAACCGATTAAGTACAAAAAGTCTGTAATATCATCCATTGGATAAACAATTGCAGCTATTGTTCCCACTATTGTAACAGCGATTGCCATATATTTTCCTTTTATTTTATGTGAAATGGTTTCGCTGGAAATTCCTGCTGAATAAGCATCTAAATAAGTAGTTGTAACTGTAGAAAATACAATTATTAAAAGACCTGCAATTCCCAAACCTGCCTTTAACATAATCTGGTCAATTCCTGCATCCTGTGTATAAATTGCAGCTCCCATTCCGATTATGTACATCCAACAGCTTACCAAACCATATACAATGGCACTGGCTGCAGTTGCTTTAACAGGCTTTTCGGCTTCTCTTGTGTAATCACTAATAAGAGGCAGCCATGAAAGAGGCATTGCAACGGCTAATTCCACTGCTGCTCCAAAGGTAAGCCCGTCTCCTGCAACGCTAACCATCTGATGATTGTCAAAAAATACTACTTTACAAAGAATAATTGTAAGTATAAATAACGCTGACATTGCTACTACATTTATTTTTTCCACATTGCTTATTCCCACAATAATCCACAAAATAATAAGTACGCCTATTACAAGACACCATACCCATTTTCCTGTGTTAAATATGCCGTTAGCAGATATTGCTCCATCATAAATCATTATTGCCGTCCATCCTGCTAACTGAATTACATTTAATGCTGAAAAGATAATGCTTCCTTTTTGTCCAAAGCTTATCTTAACTGTTTCCATTGAACTTTTCTTTGTTTTAGCGCCAATTATTCCTGCTAAAAACAATAACACACATCCAATAATATGTCCAATAACTGTTGCCAGTATACCCTTTGTCATACCAAGGGATGCCAAATATGTTCCTGTTACGATTTCTGCAATTGATACCCCTGCCCCAAACCAGATTAAACTGTTACTAAATACTGATGTTCCTTTTTTCTCCATGTGATGTTCCTCTTTCCTTTATATTTTAGTATTCGCCTTTAATTGCAAATGCGTGGTTCATAGGTCCACTGCCTTTTCCTAAATCAAGCATTGCAGCCAATGCTCCTGAAATGTAAGCTTTTGCTTTTTCTACTGACTCATCTAAATCTCTGCCTTTTGCCAGATTTGAGGCAATGGCACTAGAAAGAGTGCATCCTGTTCCGTGAGTATTTGGATTATTAATTCTTTTTCCGTAAAACCACTTGTATTCCCCGTTGCTATATAACAAATCGTTGGCGTCATTTATGCTATGACCTCCCTTGCATAATACGGAGCAGTTATATTTTTCACTAATATATGCTGCTGCCTTAATCATGTCTTCCTCATTGCTAATAGTCATTTCCGACAATACTTCCGCTTCCGGAATATTTGGCGTAATCACTGTGGCTAATGGTATAAGGTATTCCTTTAATGTTGCAATTGCATCATCGCTAATTAATTTAGCTCCACTAGTTGCCACCATTACCGGGTCTAAAACAATGTTTTTTCCATTGTATTTTTTCAAGTTACAGGCTATGGTTTTAATAAGTTCACCGGAAGATACCATACCTATCTTAATTGCATCCGGTGTAATATCCTCAAAAATAGCCTTTAACTGTGCCTCTAAAAATTCAGGACTTACCTCATAAATATCTGATACGCCGGTGGTATTTTGTGCAGTTAAAGCTGTAATGGCACTCATGGCATAAACACCATTAGCTGTCATTGTCTTTATATCTGCCTGTATTCCGGCGCCTCCACAAGAATCGCTTCCCGCAATTGTTAATGCTGTATTCATTTTCTTTCCTCCTTGCTTTTTCCTATGGTCAATAGTTTTAATCTATCGTTTTATATAGCGGTAAAAGGTGGTGCCCCCAATTTGCCGCTTTGTTTTCTTTATTTAATCATTTCTAAAGTTTTTTCTTTAAGTTCTGCTGTTGCTTCTTCAATATTTTTCTGGGCAAATATTGCACTAATTACAGCAATACCGCATATTCCGCTACCGGATAGCTCTTTCACGTTATCCTTTGTAATGCCTCCAATGGCAATAACCGGAATATCCACTGCCTGGCAAATTGCCTTCAATGTATCGTAAGATACATCCTCTGCATCATCCTTTGAGCCTGTAGGGAATACTGCTCCTACTCCTAAGTAATCAGCGCCTCTCTCCCGGGCTTTTATTGCCTGCTCCACTGTTTGAGCTGACACACCGATTATTTTGTCATTGCCGATTTTTTTTCTTACGTCTCCGGCTTCCATGTCACTTTGTCCTACATGTACGCCATCTGCATCCATTTTTAATGCAATGTCAACATTGTCATTTATAACAAAAGGAACATTGTACTTTTTACATAATTCCTTTATTTCAATGGCTTCCTGTAAAAAACTTTCCTCATCTAATTTTTTCTCTCTTAACTGAACAAAAGTTGCTCCGCCTTTTAATGCTTTTTCAACCTGTTCATAAAGTGTTTCGCCATTTAACCATGCTCTGTCGGTTACGGCATAAAGCAATAATTCTTCCGGTGTTGTATTACCTGATTTCATATTTTGCTCCTTTTTCTAATACTTCTCCATCCATGTTGTAAATAGCATCAATTATTCTGTTTCTGTAAGTTGAATTTCCGTCACCTTCTGCCATTCTTTCGTAGCCGATTTCTCCTGCTAACCCCATGGCACATACTGCTGCAGCTGCTGCCTCAAGTTTGTTATTCTTGTTAGCAACTACAAATGCTGTCATCATTCCTGATAACTGACAGCCTGTTCCTGTGATGGCACTCATTTCCGGTCTTCCGTTTCTTATAACATAGCACTTATCACTGTCACATACTAAATCAATTGCTCCTGTAACGGCAATAATGCTTCCCGTAGCCTTTGAAAAAGCCTTTAACTTAGCTATTGTTTCGTCTATGTTATCTTCTGTAACTTTATCTGCCACGTCAGCATCTACACCTTTTGTGCTTCCGCTTCCTAACATCAAAGTTTTAATTTCAGAAATATTTCCTCTAATAACATCAAACTTAACCTCATCAATTAACTTGTTTGCTGTTTCTGTTCTAAGCTTACTTGCGCCTGCTCCAACAGGGTCTAACAATGTAACATGACCTAATTCGTTTGCTTTCTTTCCTGCTGCAAACATTGAAGGTATTGTGTTTTTGTTAAGAGTTCCAATGTTAATGTTAAGTCCTCCACATATAGAGGTAATATCCTCTACATCATCAATGTCATCTGACATGATGGGACTTCCGCCACAGGCTAACAATACATTTGCCACATCGTTTACAGTTACGTAATTTGTAATGTTATGTACTAAAGGTACATTTTTTCTTACATTTTCAATACATTCCTTAAACATCTTTTCCTCCTGATATTTTTATAAAATAAAACGGACAAACCTAACCTGGCTTATCCGTAATGAATCCTTTTATATTCCCTACGTTGGCATTATCCAAATCAGGTTAAAGGGTCGAAGTTGATTACTTCCTCTCAGCCTGCCTACAAGCTCCCCTGCTATTAAATTTGTCCGGTACTATTGTATATCTATTTGGAAGATATTTCAATAAGTTTTATTTCTTTTTCATATATATAATTCCCGTTATATCCGCCAGCGCCCATCCAATAGGAATTGCCATCCATATTCCGATTTCCCCTATAAATGGAGACAGAATATATGCTAATGCAACTCTTGTACCTAGAGATATTACCGTAAGAACAACTGACATTTCCACCTTTTTAATTGCCCTATAATACCCATATAATAGAAACAGACAGCCTATGCCAAAATAAAATGCCCCTTCTATTCTTAAATATTTTATACCTGCTGCAATAACCATAACTTCTTTTTTGCTGATAAAAATATGCATAAGAGGCTTGGCAAAAATCCACACTAAAAGGGATATGACAATGCTAAAGGAAATACTCATTATAAATGCTGCCTTAGTACCTTTTCTTATTCTGTCTTTATTCCCTGCACCATAGTTTTGTGCAACAAATGTTGAGTAGGCATTGCCGAAATCCTGTACCGGCAGATATGCAAATGTATCTATTTTAACTGCTGCCGCAAATGCCGCCATAATAGTTGTTCCAAAGCTATTTACCAATCCCTGAACCATTAATATACCAAAATTCATAACTGATTGCTGAAGACATGTTAAACAGGACAAATTGGCAATTTCCTTAAGTATATTTTTGTTAAAATGAAGCTGACTTCTTTCAGGATAAAGATCTCTTCTTGTTTTCAACACATAAATTGTTATACCAACACCTGATACATACTGGGAAATAACCGTAGCAAATGCTGCCCCTCCTATTCCCATGGACAATACCATAACAAACAGCAAATCAAGACCTATATTAAGAACCGCTGAAACTGCAAGAAAAACTAAAGGTGCCGTAGAATTTCCCAGTGCCCTTAAAAGACATGAAAAGAAGTTATAAAGGGATGTGGCAAAAAGCCCTGAAAAAATAATTATTAAATATGTCCTCATTCCTTCATAAACATCCTCCGGAGTTCTTAAAAAGTGCATTATTCCGTCAATTCCTACATATACTGCCACATTTAAAATCACGGTTATTAACATAATAAGCACAAATGCATGAATTATTGACAATTTAAGCAACTTATCCTCGCCTTTACCCTGATAAATAGAAAAAAGTGCTCCGGAACCCATACTTAGTCCTAAAAATATTGATGTTAAAAAAGTCATCAGGGTATATGCAGAACCTACCGCCGCTAACGCTGCTTTTCCTAAAACCTGACCTACTATCAGGGTGTCTGCTATATTATAAAATTGCTGCAAAAGATTTCCTGCTATCATCGGCAACGCAAAAAGCAGAAGACTTTTATATATTTTTCCTTTAGTTAAATCGTAGTACATTTCTTCTTCTCTTTATTTTTGTATTCTCTGGGACTTACTCCCACTATTTTCTTAAAGGTTTCCGCAAAATAACTTGAGCCATTAAATCCACATTCATAGGCTATTTCCGTCATTTTCATATCTGTTTTCATAATTAAATCAATGCTTTTGTCTATCCTGTATTCTACCAGGTAATCATTAGGACTTCTATTTATTATTTCTTTAAAAATTTTGCAACACTGGCTTCTACTAACATTGCCTGCTTCAGCTATTTCTTCTAACTTAATAGGTTCTTTATAGTTAAACTGAATAAACGCAATCATTTTATGCAATGTATCTGCCCAGGGTGATACACCTATTTTTTCTGCCCCTTTACAACTCCAAATATAGCTGTTCCCAATAACGCAATACAAATAATTGCCAATATAATCTTCTTCATAATAGTAATCCTCTTTATAATTTCAATCTTAGTTTCTAATGTTTTTCTGTGTATTTTCAGTATCAATGAAATTTACATATTTTCTATTTGTTGCATTTTTATTTGCACAACAAGCTCTTTTATTATAAAGATAATCGATTTATTTGCAAGTTCTGTCTCGCAATTTGGAGTAATTGATTACGGTTAAGTTTCAATTCTTTCAGGACTTTTCTGTGAAATTATTAATTTCCTTGGTCTCACCCGGGGAAGGGGCGATTCCTACCAGGATTTAACCATGAATTCATCAATTTCCTGGTTCAATTTACTAATTTCAGCCATAAAATGGGCGATTCCTACCGGGATTTAACCATGAATTCATAAATTTCCTGGTTCATTTTACTAATTTCAGCCATAAAATGGGCGATTCCTACCAGGATTTAACCATAAATCCATCAATTTCCTGGTTCAATTTACTAATTTCAGCCATAAAATGGGCAATTCGTTCCAGGATTTAACCATGAATCCATCAATTTCCTGGTACAAGAAATTTTCCATGTCTTACAAATTAATAATCCCATTACTTACATATCAAAAAAGAGCCTTACGCCAACACGTCCCACCAATGTGTTTCATGCCAACATAACGCTCTTTTTGTTCTTTTGTCTTTCCGTCTATTTTTGTTTTGAAAAGCTTATTTCTATTTTACCTTGAAAAGTTTCCGTCTATTTTTGTTTTGAAAAGGCGAGATAGCCTGCGCCAATTAAACCTGAATCTTCATTTAATGTGGATTTTCTAACCTTTATATATGGCTTCATTACTCCGTAAACTTTTTCCTTAACCAAAGCTTCTATTTCTTCCACAAATCCATCAATCTTAAGGGCAACAGAGCCACCTAATATTACGATATCCGGGTCAGCGAAACCATATATTAAAGCAATGAAGTTAGCAAGATAATTTTTTGCGTCCTTCATTATTCCTGCTGCCACTTCATTTCCTGACAATGCCAAATCATTAACTTCTCCGGCATGTTTAACTAAAAGTCCTGCCTTTTTGGCTCTTTCAGTAATGGCTGTTCCACTGCTAATTGCCTCAATTCCTCCCGGAAGAATGTTTCCGTGGCTTGGGCCGTCCTGAATCATAATACTATTTGCCACTTCGTTGGCAAAACCATGGGCACCTAAATAAACCTCTTTGTTAATAACAAAGCCGGCGCCAAGTCCTGTAGATACAGTTAAATACTGCACAATATTACAATCCTTTCCCTCACCAACTACTGCTTCAGCCAATCCTGCCAAATTAGCATCGTTATCTAAGTAAACAGGCTTACCGATTTTCTCACTTAACACCTTTGAAATTTCAAGATTATGCCACTTACCATTAAGATTAGGCGGTGTCAAAACCTTTCCATTTATTAAATCAAGAGGTCCCGGACATGACATTCCAACACCTACAATATCCTTATCAAAGGATTTGATAATGTGACATATTTCATTAAGTGTATTTTCCGGTTCCTTATTATCAGTAGAGAACTGCTCTCTACTGATAATATTTAACTCTTCATCTATTAGGGCAACTCTTGTATTGGTTCCTCCAATATCGATTGCTACCGCATATCTCATTTATTTCACCCATATTGTCACAAACTTACAGTGTGACAATTCCTTTACTGAAATTGTGTTATTTTCAACCTTGATAGCCTCTGTCTTTTCTTCTCTTAAGTTAGTATAATATGCCTCTTTTACATCAAAATTGAACTTAATTTTATCATCCAAATTCCTATGGTCTTTTCCATTGTAAAGACGAATAATATATCCATCATCTTCTTCTGCCTTTTTAATAGCTGATACCACAAGATTTCCTTCAGTTTCAAACAGGCTGTGAACAATATCATTCTTTCCTTCAATTTCTCTTTGTGAGAAAATAAGTCTGCCATTTAAGAACTCAGCATATGTGTACACTTCCATATTTGTATCGTACTGTTTTGCCAATGTATCAATATCAGCGTCGTTAATATCTCCTGCATAAGTTGTAAATCCAAAGTTAAATTCCATTTGCTTTAACAACTGAGCTGCCGGTGTTTCAATAATTCTCTCTCCACTGGCACGTCCCGGACGATATATAAGATTCTCCTTACCCATAAATCCATAGGTTCTAAACAATGTTAATCTTATTTTGCTGTCATCTAATACTTCGTACTCACGCACTCCCTGTGGAATAACTGCAACGCCTGTTTTTCCATCAGTAAGAGATACATATGACTGTGTAGGTTCAATGCTAATAGGTGGCTCCTGCCATGTAGACTGGTCATTTGCCCAGTTGGCAAGTTCCTGTATTCCTGTCTTCTTTTCAGACCTATTATTCATTGATTCCATATACAGTTTCATTTCTTTTTCGTAGTAATTAGGACGTTTAATAAGTCCAAACTGCTGGTCTGCATAGTTAAATGCAGAAACTATCTGGCTGTCAAATACTACACATAATCTGTGGGAAAGACCTTTGTTATCAACCTTAACATTGAAATCAATA
Source organism: Eubacterium segne (assembly GCF_014287775.1). Lineage (NCBI taxonomy): Bacteria > Bacillati > Bacillota > Clostridia > Eubacteriales > Eubacteriaceae > Eubacterium > Eubacterium segne. The sequence goes on along the minus strand of NZ_JACOOZ010000010.1, from coordinate 93,666 downwards.
ACCTTTGAGCCTTTTCTTAAGGCAACTGTCATATCAACAGGCATTGTTACGCTGACTTTTCCCTCTGCTCTCTCTTCAAGATTTTCAGGAACAACCATGTCAAAATGAATAACTGCCTGACTGTAAACATCACTTCCGCTAATTTTTACAGAAGACTCTGATTCATTTGAAAATACTTCCAAATCTTTTCTTGGTGGTGAGTAGTTAAAGCTGTCTCCGTCGTCACCATTTTCAACCAATATTCCCTGATTTTTGTATGTTACATTATTTTCCTTATCTACTATTGTAAGTGAGCCGTCCTTTTCCACTTCAATTGTGTAATATTCATTTTCAAGAACTGACTTCTCTTCCATTTCCTTATGGCTGTCTTTTTCTGTGTCAACACTGTACTGTACATATCCAAGAGCCGGCACATCATTAGCCTTAATTGCCATTGTAACTTCAAAAACATGGTCAGGAATGTAGAATTTTCTTGACGGGTCAATAGTAATAATCTGGGATAAAACATAATCCGTTAAATCTCTTGACTGAATAATTGTATAATCTACATTATTTCCCTTTTCATCAACAATTGCAAATTTTCCACCTGGAACATAAGTTTTAACAATAACTGTATCTTCACGTTTCTGTGGTAATGTATTGATTAATGTAAATGTCATATCTGCACTGTTTTTAACATTAGTTGCAATTAATCTTGAATGAAGTTCCACAAGATTTATGGCAATATCTCTTGCCTGCTTATACCTTACATAAACATCTTCGTTGGCTGTATCGGAAATACATGAACCAATTGAATCATGAGCTGAATTTTCAAATAACAGCTTCCAGATTTCTGCCACTGCCTCGTGAGGATATTCATTTCCTAAGTTATAAGAAATTGTAAGTAAAGGCTCCATTACATTTGTAACATAATTTTGAATCTGAGTGTTCATAACCTTAAGGTCTGAACGGGATGAGAAAATTGACTTGTGTATTCTCATATGCTTTGCAATAACTAACTCGCCCTGTACTTCCTCCAATTCCGGCTTTTCACTTTTAACATCCTTAATATAATCTTCAATACAGCTGATAACATACTCGTTCTCAGGATCTTTCTCGTTTCTTTCCTTTATAAGCTGTGGAAGATTGGTACGGATAGGTGCCTGATCAAATCCGTTAGGGAAATATATATGTCTTGTAGCACTACGTCCACCTGCTTTTTCAAGACACTCCTTCTCCCAAAATTCATCATTTTCCTTTGGATCTTCCGGAATCTTTCCACCAATATAATAACCGAAAGGAATCTGTGTTGTAAATACCACGCTGCCGTCATCACCTTTCCAGTTGAAATCAGTGTGTTCAACCATGTCATCACTAACACCACGCCAGAATAATGTATCTTCAATGCCAAATTCCCTGTAAATCTGCGGCATGTTTCCTGACTGTCCAAAAGAATCCGGCACATAACCTACATTCATGTATTTTCCAAAGCTTTCGCAACGCTTCATTCCGTAATACATATTTCTTACAATGCTTTCTCCTGAAATAACCAACTGGTCTGTCTGGGTATACCAAGGACCTATAACCAGTTTTCCCATTTTCACAAGCTTTGTAATGCGCTCTTTATCCTGTGGTCTCCACTTTATATAATCATCTAATAATGAGCCCTGGGCATCAACCATAAAATACTTAAATTCAGGGTCACTTTCTAATGTATCAAGAACATCTCCCAAATCCTTCATAAGATATACTTTTGATCTTGATGTGGTAAAATACCATTCTCTATCCCAATGTGAATGTGGTACTACATGTATCTTTCTTTTCATTTCAATTCCTTTCCTTATTTATTTTAAAGTAAATAATTTTAAAACAGGCAGGGGCAAAAACTTAGCCCCTGTCCATTAACTGAGTTATTAATTTGTTGTAATACTTATAAACTTATGAGTGACAAAATTTACTTTTGATACCACGTCATAATATATTATTTTTTACTATTTAACATCTTCAAAAGATATTTCAATTTCATCAATATCAATGTCTTCTGACTTTCCTTCGTCTCCTTCATTAAAGTCAACCACTAATGTTGCAAGTAAAGCGATGATTAATGCTCCTACTAAAATACCTATAAGGTAAGCCCATCCATGTGTTACTGATACGAATCCGTAAATTCCACCAACAGGAGGGATGTCACCTTTTCCACCTAAAAGAGCAATTACAGCTGTACCAATAGCTGCACCAAACATGTTAATTGGAATTAAGAACTGAGGTTTTACAAGTGTGAAAGGAATAGCTCCTTCTGTAATTCCTACAAATCCCATTGCCCAGTTTGATTTACCTGTCTCTCTAAATTCTGCTGAGAATCTCTTCTTTCTGATTACTGTTGCAATAGCGTATGCAAGTGGTGGCATACAAATTGCTGCGTTGATAAATACGTTTGGCTGATAAATTCCTTCTGCCATTAATGCGTTTCCTGCCATCCATGCTGACTTGTTGATTGGGCCACCCATATCGCAGGCAATCATTGCTCCAAGGATTAATGCCATTACTAACTGTGAGCTCTGGTTCTGGCACATTGAACTAATCCAGTTTACAAGCCATGTGTTTATTGCTGCTAATGGTGTTGCCAATATAACACCCATAATTATTGCAACTAATCCTGTTGCTATTAAAGGACAAACAACCAGTGGCATTACAGAATTCATTGACTGTGGTAACTTAATGTGCTTCTTAGCCCATTTTACTGAATAACCTGCAATAAAAGCTGCAATTACAGCACCTAAGAATCCTGCGTAAGTATTTGATGCAACTGCACCACCGATTAAACCTGCACCAATTGCCGGCTTATCTGCAATACTGTAAGCAATAAATCCTGCTAATACTGTATTAACCATTCCAATACCTGTCCAACCTACATTTTCAATTAACTTCATTATATGCCAGATTCCTGTTCCATCTGCATATGGATCTAATGAAGTGATACCAAAACATAATGCAATAAGCTTTGGTATTGCAACTACTAATGATGCTCCGATAATAAGTGGAAGCATGTAGCCGATACCTGTCATCAAATGACCTTTAGCGTCTTTAAAAAACTGTTTCATTTCTTAATCTCCTTTTTTATTTATTATTAATTTTTATTTGCTAACTGCTGCTACACATTTTTTAAGTACAGCTTCCGGTGCCTTGATACAAATGTTTATATCAACACGGATAACTTTCTTGCCGGCGAAACGTTCCATGCCAACGATTTTCTGGTCTGATGCAATGATTACCAAATCTGCTGCCTTTGCTTCTTCATCAGTAATTGTATTTACCTGACCCATGCTGCCCTGCTGTTCCATTTTTACGTCATATCCTAATGCCTGTCCTGCCTTCTCCAATGCCTTTGCTGCCATTGGTGTGTGTGCAAGTCCTGCCGGACATGCTGAAATTCCAACGATCTTCATCTTAATTATCCTCCTTCATGATTTTTAATATATATTCCTTTAACATTGACTTGTCTGTTGAAGACTTAACTGTGTCTTTAAATTCGTCTTCTAACAAACTTGTTGCCAATTTTGAAATCATTATTAAGTGTTCATTTCCTGCCTTCTCAGTAGGAACTATTAAGGCAAACACATATTTCACTTTTGTGTCGTCCATTGTTTCCCAATCTAATGGATTTTTGCATTTTACAAAAAATACTGCTGTTTCTTTTGCGTATTCTGACTTTGCATGAGGAATTGCAAATTCATTCTGAAGTCCTGTAGAATACTCAGCTTCTCTTTTTAAGAAATCACTCTTTAAGCCTTCCTTGTTGTCTGTAATTCCCATTTTCAATGCTTTTTCGCTTACAAAGTCAAGTAACTGTTCCTTGGATGCTACATCAACATCTAAAAAAATATATTCTTCTCTAATCATTCTTTTTTCCCTTCTCTATGTGCTTTTCTTTGTTACTATGGCTATATCATAATCCACCGGCATTTCCATTTCAATTCATACGATTTCCAATTGAAAACGGAAATCATTACAATTAAAAATCCGGTATTTCCGTTTCAAAGTGGAAATAATGTGCAATTGTTGTATCACATTTCCGTTTCAAAACGGAAATTTTTGACTTTGCTCTTTTTAGTTAAATATTCTATACTATGTTATATATAAATAAGGCGTGAATTAAATATCAGACATTATTACTTTTTAATAGGAGAGAGGATATATGTTTCAACACAAACGTTTAAACATGATGTTCAATCATATTAGGAAAAACGAATATACTCCTGTAAGCAGTCTCCAGTCATTGCTAAACATTACCGACCGAACTATCCGCAATGACATTTTGGAAATTAATGATACTTTGTCTGCTTGTGGAGCTTTGGTTAAACTTAAGAGAAATTACGGATATTATATAGAAATAACTGATGATGAAAAATATTCAGATTTTCTAAAAACCTTTGAACACAGTGATGATAAAAAAATGAATATTGATACTTCTGAGGAGCGTATTAAATATATACTTAATGAATTGTTGTCCTCTGAGGATTATGTATCTATGGATGAGCTTTCGGAAACTGTATTTATTTCAAAAAATACTTTAAATAAATATATAAAGACTATTAAAAATATTGTTAATAAGTATGATTTGGAATACATTACAAAACCAAGCTCCGGTGTAAAAATCATTGGTTCCGAGGACAGAATCAGAAAGTTATATGTGGAATATATACTGTCCGCTAACTTTAATGAATATGTCACTTCCTTTACCAAGGAAGAACGTTCTATTTTTAGTAACATTGATTTGGACTGGCTTAGAAAAATTACCATTGACCAGTTAAATAGTCATTTTGTAAAAACCAGTGATTATAATATGAAAAATATTATTATTCATCTTGCATTAATGACAACCCGTGTTCTTGGTAATCATTATATTAACCTGTATAATATAACACCGGATTCTTCTATTATGGGATTGATTAACGGATTATGCCGGGAAATTGAGGAAAAATACGATATTATTCTGTCTCAAAGTGAAAAGAATTATATGTATCTCCAGCTTATTGCCAATACTCATTTAGATATTACTTATATTGACGATGAGAAGCTTCGGGATTCCATTAATCAGATGCTTGAGGTTATTTATACTGATTTTAATTTTGACTTAAGAAATGACGAAATTTTGTGTGCGGATTTGTTTAGGCATCTTAAGTCTATTTTTACCAGTAAACTTTATGATCTAAACAGTAATAATCCTTTGCTTGAAACCATAAAGACCAATTATCCTTTAGAATATGAGATTACTCTTACTGCAATTGCCAAAACTTTTGTTTTTGAGCCTTATGTTTTAAAGGAAGATGATGTAGGCTATGTTTCAGTTTATATTGGAGCTGCCATTGAGAGATGTTATTATAAATCCCAGAAAAAGAAAAATGTTATTCTTGTTTGTGGCAGCGGTCATGCAACTACACGAATGCTTGAAACAAGACTTAACATAGTTTTTCCGGACAAAATTAATATTGTAAAGTGTTTGTCCTATAATGAATATTCAAGCTACACTAAGGAAGATGTGGAAGATATTGATTTTGTTATTACAACTATTACTTTAGATAATAACCTTCTTCCGTCAGTTATGGTTGATTTCGCTTTAAACAATAAAGATGTGGAATCTATCAACAGACATTTGTCTAAGATGCTTCATAAACGTCTTCAGATGTTTGAGCACTTTTTTGATAAGGATTTGTTTATGCGGCTTAAAGGCAATACCACCAAGGAAGACGTTATAAGAACCATGTATCAGAAAACTTACGACAAAGGTATTGTAGACGAGCGTTTTATTGATTCCGTACTAAAACGTGAGGAAATTGGCAAAACAAATATGAATGACGTTTTTGCCCTTCCACACCCTATGGAATTATGTGCTACAGATACCAAGGTTGTGGTGGCTCTGTTAGACAATCCTATTAACTGGAACGAAAGCAACATGATTCAAATTGTGTTTATGCTGGTAATAAAACAGGGTGAGCAAACAGATTTTGAGCATTTATATGATATTTTTATTGAAATAATCAGTGATAGCAAGCTACAGCAAAAAATTATAAATTCTCAAACCTATGAGGAATTTATGGATGTGCTCTACGATGGCATAAGTATAGATTAAAGTTAAAAATACCCGGATATAGCGACTAAATAACTATATCAGGGTATTTTCTATAATTCTTCTGTTTTATAAGTTGTATATCCCTCGTAATAATAACTACAATCAATGCCTTTCACATGAAGCAGAACTGATACTTTAATTATAACATATCTTTTGGCAAATACCTGTATTTTATTAAACAAGATTAAAAATATTTATAAGGAATATTAAAGCCAGTCCGTAGTATGTTACCACTGCCACTAAATCATTTACGGTGGTAATCAAAGGGCCTGATGCAACTGCCGGGTCAATTTTAATTTTGTGAAAAATCATTGGTATTGCAGTTCCCACAATACTTGATATAACCATGGCAACTAAAAGGGATACTCCCACACATGCTGATATTAAAAATGCGCTGCCCCATGCATAATGCTTAAAAACATGAATGTATATACCTAAAAATGCCAGTGACATTATTCCTAAAATGGAGCCGTTAAGCAATCCCACTCTTACTTCCTTAACCAATAGCGTAAGTTTTTGCTTTCCTGTCAGCTGTTCATCCATTAACACCCTGATAGTTACTGCAAGGGACTGGGTTCCAACGTTTCCTGCCATATCGAGCACCAGAGACTGGAAGCATATAACTATCGGTAAAACTGCCACTACTGATTCAAACATTCCCACCACTGATGATACCGCCATACCTAAAAATAACAATATAATCAGCCATGGAAGCCTTTTTTTACTGCTTTCAATAACCGGCTCTTTCAAATCTTCTTCCGCTGTAAGACCACCTAACTTAGCGTAATCTTCTCCCATTTCATCATCAACTAATTCTACAATGTCATCTGAAGTAATTACACCTACTATTTCTCCGGTAATCTTAAGCACCGGTATTGAATCCTCTGAATACTCCACAATCTTGTCCATACACTCATCTATCAGGTCATGCTCAAGAAGATACGGATATGACTGGCTGATTATTTCAATTAATTTATCGTCCTTTCTTGCAAGAATCATATCTTTTAAATCAATTGCCCCAAAATATTTTTCATTATCATCAACAACATAAATTGTGGAAATATTGTCGTTGTCTCCTGCCTGTTTTAAAAGCTCCTTAGTTGCCTCCCCAATAGTTAAATGATTGTGAATGCATATATAATTAGTTGTAATGCGGCTTCCGATTTCATCCTCGCTATAGGACATAATCTTTTGCACATCTTCCTTTAGATTTTCATCAAGATGCTTTAAGATTTTTTCCCTTTTATTTTCATCAAGACTTTCTATTAAATCAACTGCATCATCGGAATCCATTAATGATATTACTTTTACTGCTTTTTCTAATGTTAATTCATTAAAATATTTTTCTATATCATCAATATAAGTGAAAATCTCTGCAACATGCTTTGCCCCTAAAATCCTATATATATGTTTTCTTTCATTTTCAGTAAGGCATGTTAAAGCCTCTGCAATATCATTGTAATGGTAGTTGTCAATTCTTTTTGCCAGTTCTTTTTCAGGCAATGTGCTTCTCATTAAAGCTACAAGCTCTTTAACATAGTTCTTTTTTTCAAATTTTCTTGTTTTCATTTATGCCTCCTTACTTTTGTGCATATAACCACTCATCTATATGATTTTATTTTTGCACACAAAAAATACACCACTTAAAGTGGAACCTACAGTTACATGTTGTGATGTATGCTATAATTCCCTGTGGTGTATAAAAAGACATATGAATAAAAAGTAACTAACCCAATTTCACAGACAGCCACTTCTTATTGTTCATTAATTTAATACCACAGCTACTATATAGCCTAATACTATCGCAACTATCCATGAAACTCACCTCCGTTAACTTTTTTTACTATTAGAGTTTAACACTCTGAATTTTCTTTTTCAACCTAACGTAATTTTGTTTTTTCACTATTTTATAAACTTTTGTTCCACTACATCAAACAGTCCTATATCCGTTATTTTTACTTCTGGTATAACCGGTAATGACATAAAACACAATGTCATGGTTGGTTCTACATTAGGATTTACCTTAAGCCTATCATAAGCAATATTATGAATTTTTGTTAATTTATCCCTAACCCACTCACCGCTTTTATCGCTCATTAATCCTGCTATTGGAAGAGGCATGGATTCTAAAACCTCTCCGCCATCTACCACAACAATGCCGCCTTCTAATTCTATTAACTTAGATACTGCAAATGCCATATCTTCATTATTAGTTCCTACTACAATTATGTTGTGGGAATCATGTGCCACTGTTACTGCAACGGCTCCTGTCTTTATTCCATAACCTTCTATAAGTGCCGTTGCCACGTTGCCTGTCATCTGGTGTCGCTCAACTACTGCCACCTTTGCCACATCAATATTTTTATCAAACTTAAAATCTCCATCTTCCCCACGATTAATTTTCATTACCTTTTTCTTTGTAACAACGCTATCCGGCAAAATTCCTATTACCGTAGCCTTGTCAGATTCTAAATGCATTTTTAGTTTGTCAATGGAAAAATCTTTTACTTTAACACTTCCTGCCACCTTTTGGATTCCAATATGCTTTGTGTCTGCCAAATAGTTGCCCTTATCTGCCACCAGATTTCCTTCAATCCAAACCTTGTCAATTTTGAATTTTTCCAAATCATCCACTAAAACAATATCTGCTTTTTTGTTTGGTGCAATGGCTCCCCGGTCATCTGAGTGGAAACATTCCGCTGCATTAAGAGTTGCCATCTGCACAGCTGTAATAGGGTCAATTCCATTTTCAACGCATATACGAAGTTTTTCGTCCATATCTCCCTTTTCAAAAATTGTCACCGGCTGTAAATCGTCGGCACAAAGAATGCAACGTCTGGAATTTTGTTCATTTACCCCTTTAAGCAACATAGGAAGCTCTCTACAGGCAGAACCATAACGTAGCATAACGTACATTCCATTTCTAAGTCTCTCATTAAGTTCCTCCAAGGAACCGCTTTCGTGGTCTGTATGTATTCCTGCTGTAACATATGCAGACAAATCATCCCCTTTAAGCCCCGGAGAATGACCGTCTATCAGCTTTCCTGCCTGATGACAAAGACTGATTTTTTCAATGACTTCTGAATCTGTGTTTATTACTCCCACAGTGTTCATAAACTCTCCCATGCCAAATACTTTATCCTGATTAATAACTTCACTAATAGCCTTTGAATCCACAACTGCTCCTGCATGTTCCCATGGTGTACATGGCACGCAGGATGGAAGCATGTATTTAATATTAAGGGCTGCATTTTCCCCTGCCTTTACCATATAATCAAAGCCGTCCATACCACATACATTCACTATTTCGTGAGGGTCTGCAATAATGGTGGTAGTTCCGTGAGGTACTACCAAACGGCTGAACTCTTCCGGAGAAACAAAGGATGATTCAATGTGAATATGACTGTTAATAAATCCCGGTAGGGCATATCTGCCTTCTGCATCCACTTCTTTTTCTCCACTGTAATTTCCCACTGCTGCTATTTTTCCGTCTGAAATGGCAATGTCTCCTTCAATAATTTCGTGGGTAAACACATTAACTATTTTACAGTTTTTTATTACCAGATCTGCCGGCTGTCTTTTTGCGGCAATGTTGATTCTTTTTTTGATGTTATCATGCATATAATCTTCTCCTCTTTATATATAATTGTTTAACATTTCTTCCACTAAATCTCTTATTTCCCCTGCTACCTCTTCACAATATTGTTTTTTCAAACCGGCATTAACACCTACTTCTGTTAATTCCTTTACTCCCGGATTTCTGCCATTCCCTGCTACCGTTGTAGTATGCTCTCCATAGTAGGTATTGCTATAGGTCAAATCATATGCCGGGCTAAGCCGCCAAGTGCTAAGGTTCCAACAGGACGTTCATTATAAAATACATTTATTATTTCACTTGTTTTCATTAATTACCTCCTGAATGTTTTTGTATGGAACCTGTGAAAATATTTCCCTTAATTCATTAACCACATCCAATGCCGTTGCTATTCTTGTTAAACTTAGCAGTGAAATCTGCCCTGTGGTTTCAAAACGTTTTATGGAGCCATAGCTTACTCCACTGATTTCAGAAAGTTTTTTTTGGGAAATACGACGCCTTTTCCTTATATTCTTAAGTCTGTCTGCAATTTTCAAATTAATTTCTTCAGGGGTTTCCCATATATAATTTTGCATCAAGTTGTCCTTCTCCTTTATGGATAATATTTTATCCATTTCCCGTGTCAAACATTATGCCTTCCTCCTATTAACTGATTTTATTTTCCCACACGCTGTATCCCTGAGTTAATGCTGATTCATAAATGGGATGTAGTCTTTTATAAAGAACCTGGCTAAAATTATCCGGTTCAATCCCTTCTATGTACAATTCGTCTAAAGGCCATATTGAATTAAGATTATATCTTTTACAATCGTTAAAAAGCCGCCCTGCATATTCATTACTATGAACTGTTCTATTTAACAGATATTGCCGGTGAGCAAAGCCCCCGTAGTAGTTTTCCCATTGGGGAAGTCTGTTGTTTTTGGCAGAATTAAGATTTCCCTTGACAGGAACCAAATTCCAAAGCTCGTCATTTGCCACGTAAGACCAGGGGATAAAGTGGTCAATATCGTATTCGCCATTAAGGGGAGCGTTAGAATAAATATCACTAAACTCACCGCCATTTATTTCCATTACACAATCCCAAAGCTTTCGGGCTTTTTCAAGCCTGCGTTTTTTATCCTTTTCAGGCTCCAACTTATATATAATGCCAGGCACACCGGGATTTCTGTCCTGAAGATATTTTAATTTTTTCATCTTAATCCAGCCACGAATTGTTACCATATTATCAATGAAAAAGCTTCTCCAAGAGTTATTTATTATGATTTTTTTGTTCAATCCTGTCCCCTCTTCTATTTTATATGGCAGACATTCTTTTTTATCCACCATATCGAAATATGTTATCAGGTGTTTCCTCTTGTCCCACAAAGGATCATTTCCCTTAATCTCTTCAATAAAGGGTGACAATATACGATAAGGCACGTTTTTTGCCAAATCCATCATCTCTTTTTTAACACAATGTCTGTTGGATTTTATCTTTTCAATTATGATATCTCTAGCCTCATCATTTTTAATATCCACAGCCTGTCCCAACTTGTTGACAGCCCGTTCTAAAATATCTGAACTGCTTCCGTCCTTGTTTTTAGGACCAAGTCTTAAGTGATATTCACTAACTGCATACCATGCATCTGCTATCATGCCTGCAAAAATTTCAAGAAATGTTGGTGTTTCCTCTCCTCTTGCTACTAGCTGCATTATGGAATCTAACCAGAAAAACTTGTAACACTGCGTGGTATTATCCAGCATTTTTGAGAATTTCTTTACGTTTAGACTGCAATAATATTCTATTAAATTTTCCATGGCGTGCCCTCCATCAGTATGATTCTATGCAAGATATTTATGTGTTGAAACCGGTCATGCATTATATTTTTTTACACAACCGGCTTTTTATTATTTATATATTTTCTCTGTATATTCAGGTGTCACCTTGGTTAATATGGTGTTATATAGATATTTATGTCCATCTATTGTTGGCATCATACAATTATTATACAACTGTTCTGCTATTTCATACACTGAGTAATCTATTGCATTACTGTACACTATTTCTCCGTCTTCTAACACAGCATAGGCTCTTGCTTTATACTCTGCAGTATATGCCTCTTTGCTATTTGCACCATACGTCATAGTTTCTACATACGTAGTTGTATTATCTGTTTTTTTCCAAATGCCCTTTTGTGTTGTATTATAACTCCTTACAAACTGACCCTCCATTCCAATTTTCAAATGGTCAGATGTTATTCCTGTTTTTTTCCCATTATATTTTAACAGACCATAAATCAAACCAAACTTAGTTACTTTTTTATTATTAATACTGTCAGTTACTTTTGCCACTATTTTCATTCCACCAATTTTGGTATTTATACAAACTCCCTCTATTTTTATTAAGCCTTCTAATTCTGCAGTTGTCTCCTGATTTACTTTAGTTTCATTTACAGTTGTTGTTTCTTCCGATATATTTGTATTTTTAAACAATATCGTAACGCTTTCTTTGTTATAATAATCCACCACCTTTAGTGTGTGGTATCTGCCACTTGACAGGTCAGCATCAGATATATTTACAAAGGCTCCAGCCTCCGGTGTCATATTTTTGTCATCCCATGTCACTGATGAAAACTTTGCTGCAAGATTTAATCCTACATAAACCTTTCCTGCCTCGTACTTTATCAATACCAATTTTGTTTCACCGGCTATTACGCTATACTCCAATGAATCATTGCCTATTACTTTTGACCATGTAGTATTACCTGCAGGTTTTGTAGTTGTCGCATTTTCCTTAGTTGTTGGTACTACTATTGATTCGTCCGGATTGCCTGGTGCATTTGTTATCTTTTTAAATCCTTTTTCAGATACTGTTCCGTGTTCACTAATTATATTAAATGCAAACACTATGTATTTATCCTTATATGAAGTCAAATCTATATCCTTTGACCAATACCCATTATTTTTACCAAGTTCCTGTCCTATATATCCTGCAATACTGTCATTATTATAGGCTTCTGTTGCCTCCTCTATAGTATCATATATGTGATATAAAACTATTATGTTGGAAGCACTGTCATTTAACGCTACAAATGTTGCCTTATATCCATTCATTGTCATATAAAGATTGTCATTGATATAACAGTCCCCGGCTGATGCCCAACATGCATACAATGTTATGTTTCCATATACATCACTGTCTATTTTTTCTATTTTGTTTGAATATGATGCATCTGTGTACCACCCCCTAAACACACTGTTTTCTTTTCGTGGTGTTGGCAGGTCTATGGTTTCACCATACACATATGAATTTACCATGTTGTTACATGTGCCACCATTTAACTGATAAGTTATATTATATTTTCCTCTGTCATAATATATTTTCAAATGTGTTCCTCCAGATTTTATGGTTCCTTCCAACACACTCTTTTCCTTATTTATAATATAACCTTTTTTCTCTGTTGGTGTTATCTGCACTTTTTCATTATTTTTACCATACTGTATGTCAGTTCCTGCCAAGTCATACTGACCACTTACATTTTGCACATAATACTCTACATAGTATTCCTGTCCCTTCATCTGGCTTTCTGTTCTTATAGTCATCTGGTTTGGTGCTGCGCTAAATTTTGCTCCATCAGAAAACTGTACTGTTTTTATTTTACTGTCTGCATTATACACTGCGTAAGTTTTCTCGCCATTTGAATCTTTAAACACCATACTTAACTCTGTATTTGAAGTAATGCCTGTCTCAGGTGTTCCTGCCTTTTGCAATGATTTTATAAATTGATAAATATGTGCATTTGTCTCACCATTTTCCGGTGTTGATCCACCCCATCTGTCAAATCCTCCGTCAGGATCAGCCATAGCCAGATACTCACTCCATATATCGTTCCATGATTTTGAATTGCCTTTATTTTTCAGTGTTTCTATACTGTTCTTTATGTATTCCTTGTTTGTGGCAAGATAATATGAACCTGCTGTTATAGGCAAAAGCTGAATTCCCTGAACCATGGCAGGATCTGCTGAAAACCATGTTGCATAGTCATATTTTCCACTCCATACAAGAGAGGCCATGTTGTTTTTTATCTGATTTGTTCCCTGTTTTACATACTTACTGTCCAGCACATCCTGATCAATATCAAACCAATATGAATTGATGGCAGACAATTCTGTTGTATATAAATAGATTCCCAAATCTTTTATTTTCTCATTGTCACTTGCCATTCCGTATAAAATCACTCCATACCAGGCATTCATTGCCTCAGATGTTGACTCCTGATTGTTTCCACTTTCAGGATCTTCAAATCCTGATGCCCATGAGTGGCCCTCAAAAGGCGAAAAGTTTCTCATATATGGATATCTTGAATCCTTGCTGTTTTGCTTTGTACATGCTATATCGTCAATTAATTCTTCTATAACCGGTGCATATTTTTTAATCCACTGTTTATCTCTTAATCCCACCTGTGCTGCTGCTGCAATAAAATATCCATAATGAAAATGATGATCGTTCATCTGGTCAATGGAATTATAAGATGATGGGAAACTAAACAAAGAACCTATGCCATCATCATAGGCAAAATACTTTCCATCTCCATCGCCTGAGTATGTAAACCAGTCTTCCAAAGATTTTTCCATTGCCCTTAAAATACGTTCACTGCTTTCAGTATCATTTACATCCTCTGCTGCCGCCAACATATTTGATGCACGATTTAATTGCTTTCCATACGCATATGGGTCTCCATTAGTTTCATCTACGCATAATTCATAATTACCATTTATCGGCATTTTTGATGTCATGTATTCATTTACATATTCTTTTAATTTGCTTTTGTCATTGTCTGCTACTCCTGTTACAAAAGGAAGTACACCTGAATATTTAAGTTCTGTTGTAAATGATGAACCCTTTACAAACTTTACTGTTCCTCTTAAGGTTCTTGCTGTATTTTTCATGTATGAAATATTTGTCTTTATATTTTTGTACTGATGTGGCATTATGCCCATTATTGTTCCATCAACTGTGCTTTCGCTTTTTTTATCAACTGTATAAATGTATTTTGTAGACACAGTTGAAACCTGCTGATTATATGTGTATTCAGCTTTTGTGTCTGTTATAAAATTGTAAGCATATGCTTTATATTCCTTTGCAATTGCCAATGCTTCTGCATCACTTCCGTCTGACTCAGTAAGCCATGCCATTGAAAAATAAGCTTTCTGCTCTGATGAAAATTCTATATTAATATTTCCAACACTACTTGAACTGTTGTCTGTCTGTGTCAGTGTTGTTCCCTTTGGCAGATATATTCCATAATAATCATATTTTGGATAGCCGTTTTTTTCATCAGTGTCATCATATACTTTTAGAACTACATATGACGAATTTTTAAGAGTTGTACCATCATAATAAATAATCTTTGAATCAACATCTTTTCTGTATTTTGCAACTGTCAGCTTTTTGCTGTTCTTTAATGTAAAAAATCCAAAAGGACTTCCCTGTACAATTGTTGTTTTCAGATATTGACTGTTATCATTTTTGTTTTCCAAAACCACATCATATGTCCAATCAGATATTTTATCTACCTTTGCATTTTCCGTGGAAAAGTCCGGTCTTACGGAAAAATCTGTATAATCTCCATTTGTAGTAAGAGTCATAACGCAATATGTAGAACCAATTCTTGTACTTGGCTTTGATATCCACATACCATCTTTCGCAGCTTTAAATGCCAATGGATAAGTATACATGCTACCGGAATACTTATTATTTCCATTAAAATTCCACATTGCAGATGTTCCCCAGTTATTTGTATCAAAAGCTCCATTGTTATTATCATAATTATCTGTTGTAAATCTTGTTACATTGCTATTACTTTTAGATGGCAGTTTTGATGCATCACTTTGCAACGCCTTTGGCAATCCTTCTGCAATACTTCCACTTCCCATATATTTTGTCTGTTCTCCTTTTACTGTAAATAAATTTGGCACTGATATCCCTCCAAATGCCATTGACAAACATACAATTACACATACTATTTTTTTTAATGCTTTACTCATAAATATCTCTCCTCTAAAGAACTATTAACATTTTTCAAAAAAAGCAACTCTATTATCAGTTATAAAACAAACTTAAATATAGTACAAGATGCTTGTTTTTAAAATTTATATGCATTTTTCATCTTATATCACTATTTTTTTTCCATCTTGAAAGGGCTAAACTTCATAATAACAGGTCGTTGTCTGAACATCTGACTTTTTGCTTATAACTTCTTAACCTTAAAAGTTATTGTTTACTTTATGAATACATCTTTGCCACTGCTATCAATACGTTTTTATTTGTTCTGTATATTTTTTTAAATTCACTATTTTTTACAGGTGCAGGCATTGGACCTGTTTCCAATGTGCAGTTTAATATATTTCTATCATCCAGATAATCACTGAATGTTCCATACTGCGTCTCACCACTTATTATGTGGGTATATTTTGTCACGGAATAAAGCATATTACTAAGTTTTGTATGCTTTCGATGGTACATAACTTTACCTGCCTGATGATAACAAATTACTACATCAGGTTTCACCTTTTCCACAACAAATATCTGTGCCTTTGTTTCCGGTGTCGTAATTGCTTCCTGATGTGCTGTTGTTACATCAACTGTTGTTGTCTCCGCTTTTACCTCCGTAAAATTAATTCCCAGCGCAACTACTCCCATTAACATTAGTAACTTTAGCGTTTTTTTCATCCGTTCCTTCCTTCCAATTTTCCGCTTGCTATTATGATGATACAATTATACTATATAATGTCTGATAATTTTATTCTTTTTTACATTTTAGCCGTAATATTTTCGATGCAATACCGTGTTCATATATATTTTTTTAATAAAAAAACTACCAACCTTCGCACCAGAAAGCAGGTAGTTTATACTTAATATATTTAAACAGTTAAGCCCAAAATTGCATTGTCATACAAAAATTGCTTTAACTTCTTCATTTTCATTCCGCAATATATATTTTCATCTAGTTTCTTCTTTGCCAAGAACAAATTCTGTTCTGGCAATAAATGAAATTTATCTTTAAATTTTGACATTGTAATATCCCCTTCTCTTTTACTATATCACATTTGAACAGCTTGCATGTGTCTTTTATAACTCATATGTTTCTGTGCAACAAACTTAATATAACTCCTTTAATTCTATCAACTCTACATTGCTTCTATTTTTGTTTTTAAATCCGGATTTAGAAATAAATACATATTTGTAGCAATTTAATCCCGCAGCCTCTACCTGCTTTATTTC
The DNA here is from genome assembly GCF_014287775.1 of Eubacterium segne. NCBI lineage: Bacteria > Bacillati > Bacillota > Clostridia > Eubacteriales > Eubacteriaceae > Eubacterium > Eubacterium segne. Next base: position 76,698 of record NZ_JACOOZ010000010.1, on the reverse strand, counting down.
CTTATCTATTATTTCATCTGTAATTGGTTTATTTTTGAATTTAACTTCATAAAAAACATATCCTTTTTCATCTTCAGTTACAACATCAAATTCACCATTGTTATGTTCTTTAGGATTGTCATAGTAATATTTTCCTATCTTCTCAATAACCGGCTCAATCTCTCCCTTTCTGTTTTTTCTAATCAGATACTGGCGACATATCGACTCAAACATATGGGGAACATACTGTTCTTCAAAATCTTTTTCTATATATTTTTTATAAAATACATTGGAATCCATAATATTCATCTGAGATGAGTATTTAAAGATATACTTGTAATAAAATAACGAAAGATTATCAGAAATATAATATCCTGTCTTTCTTTTATTGTTTTCATCATTTATGGGACTTGTTTTTATAACCACTTCCATCTTCATTAATTTGTCAAGCACGTCCACGAGCGTTGGTCCGCTAGAGACATGAGATTGTGATAATATGTCACTATATTTGTGATACCCTTTTGCTAACGCTTCAAAAACTTCATTTACATTTACTATTTTTGAAATTTCAGAATTTAAATACATTGATACTTCATTTTCCAATCTTGCTCCCGGCGAAGCAATAAGTTCAATAATGTTCTCTTTTACACTCTTAGAATCGTCCACTAATCTGTTATAATATGGTATACCTCCAAACACAGAATAAATTCTTACTCTATCCTCTTCTGAATATTTAGGATAAAACAATGAAGACTCATAGTAATCCATCTGTCGCAAGTTAATCGTCAAATCAACTCGTCCATATAAAGGATTTGAATGTTCTAAAAGTGACCTCATTACATCAACATACGAACCTAATATTATCAGCGATAATTTAGATTTATCTCTATACTTGTCAATTAATGCCTGCAATATACTGTCCATACCACTAACTGATTCCCTTATATATGGGTACTCATCCAACACCAAAATAATCTTCTCTTCTACAGATAATTCAAAAATGTATTTAAGTACAGTTTCTATATTTGTAAAACCTAATACTTTTTCTGGAAATTCTAGTAAAAATGTGATAGAATTTTGATAATAGGAGGAAAAAGAAATGAAACAAAAAAAATTTTTTATAATAGGTTTGATATTATTAGCAGCTATCTCATTTATAATATTCATACTAGTATCAGGTAGTGGTAACAAAGGTAGTGGTAACAAAGGTAATGTTGAAACACCAAAAGCCATTAATGACATTAATGACGTTATTAATACTATAAATAAAAATAACAAAAATGTTTTACCCGAACTTGAAACTATGAAAGTAGATATAAAGAATATTGATGAAGTTACTAGTTATACTGGATTAAAAACAAATGATGGAATCGAATCAATTGTTGTATCAGAACCATTGATAACAGCACAAGCTTATTCAGTTGCTATTGTTAAGGTTAAAGACAATGCTGATGTAGAAAAAATTAAACAAGAGATGTTAGATAATATTGATATGAGACGTTGGATTTGTGTTTCTGCAGAACAATTATATATCACAAATAGTGGTAATGTAATATTTTCTGTAATGGCTGATAAAGATGTTGCTAAAGCAGTATATAATGATTTTAAGAAATATGTAAATAATAATATTGGAAAAGAATTAGAAAAATCAAATGACGAAGAAAAATAATGAAGAACCTTTTAAGGTGCCTTTTTAAAGGAGGATAAGATGTTATTTAGTAGTATTAGTTTTTTATATTATTTTTTACCAGCATTAATAATTATATATTTTATAACACCTAAAAAATATAAAAATATTATTTTATTAATTGCATCTTTATTATTTTATCTTTACGGAGAACCTAAATATGTTTTTTTAATGATTGCAGAAATTATTATTGCTTATATAGGTGCTATTTTAATTGATAAATATAAAAATCAAAGTGAAAATATATTAATAACAACTTTAATTATACATATATTTTTATTAATAATATTTAAATATACTGATTTTATCATACAATCAATTAATGATATATCTAATGCTAATATTAAATTATTAAATATTGCATTACCAATAGGAATATCATTTTATACATTTCAAATTATGAGTTATCTTATTGATGTATATAATGGTAAAGTTAAAGTTCAAAAAAACATTATAAATTTAGCAACTTATGTGTCTTTATTTCCACAGTTAGTCGCAGGACCTATTGTTAGATATCAGACAGTAGAAAAAGAATTAGATGATAGAGTACATAGTTTTAATAATTTTTCATATGGTATTAGAAGATTTTCTATTGGACTTGCTAAAAAAGTATTAATAGCTAATGCTTTGGGAGAACTTTGCACTAAAGCTTTTGCTCTAAATGAAACAACCGTAATATTTTATTGGATATTTGGTATAAGTTATATGCTACAGTTGTATTTTGATTTTTCAGCTTATAGTGATATGGCTATTGGTCTTGGAAGAATATTTGGATTTCATTTTCCTGAAAACTTTAATTACCCATATATATCAAAAAGTATAACTGAGTTTTGGAGAAGATGGCACATCTCTCTTAGTACATGGTTCAAAGATTATGTTTATATTCCACTTGGAGGCAATAGAGATGGTAAATATAAACAAATAAGAAATATTTTAATAGTATGGTTATTAACTGGAATATGGCATGGTGCTAATTGGACTTTTTTAATATGGGGATTATTGTTTGGAATTCTTCTTATAATAGAAAAAATATTCCTTAATAAATTTATGGAAAAATTACCTTCTTTTATAAGAAGAATATATGTATTATTTATTGTTATGATATTATTTGTTATATTTAATTCTGACAATATGTCAGAGGCTTTGATTAATATTAAAGGGTTATTTGGTATGAATGGAGAGGTTTTTATTAATGATTATACACTTCATTATTTAAAGAGTTATTTACCAATATTAATTATTGCTATATTTGGGGCTACTCCTTTTATTAAAACATTAATAGATAAATTAAGAAAAAATAAATATCTAAATAACATAATTAATATTTTAGAACCAATTTTAATAGTTATAATATTATTTGTTGTTACTTCTTATCTGATAGATAATTCATATAATCCATTTTTATACTTTAGATTTTAAGGAGGTTATACATGAACGATAAAACTAAAGATATAGTTGTAACTTTAGTATTTCTTTTTACTATAATTTCGTTATTTTTGATTAATGTTACAATAAAAGATACTGATATTTCTATAGCAGAGAGAAGAAAACTTGCTACCATGCCAGAATTAACTACTAAAAGCTTGTTTGATGGTACATATTTTAAGAAATTTGATTCCTATGTTACGGATCAATTTATCAAAAGAGATACTTTTAGAAAAATTAAAATAGATATAGAATTATCTACTAAAGGTGAATACAACAATTTATATATGTATGATGATTATATTGTTGAAGAAATATTTCCTTTAAATACTAATTCTATTAAAAATTTAACAAATAAGATTAATTATATAAAAAATACATATTTGAATAATAATAGTAATATATATTATACTATTATTCCTGATAAAAATTACTTTGTTAATAAAGGTAATTTAAAACTTGATTATAATAAATTACAAGATATGATGAAAAATAATTTAACAAATCTTAATTATATAAATATATTTGATAAATTAACACTTAATAATTATTATAAGACAGACACTCATTGGAAACAAGAAGATTTATTTAATGTCGCAAATACTATTGCTAATCAAATGAATTTTGATATAACTAATAACAATGTTGAAAATACAATTACTACTTTTAAGGGTAGTTATGCTGGTAGACTATCAGTAACTAAAGATATTGATACTATAAAAACTATATCTAATCCATCTATTGATAATAGTAGTGTGTATAATTATGAAACTAAAAAATATACAAAAATATATGATTATGATAAAATAAAATCATTAGATAAATATGATATATATTTATCAGGAGCATCTTCTATTATAGATATTGTTAATCCTACTTCAAATAGTAATAAAGAATTAATTGTTTTTCGTGATTCTTATGGCAGTAGTTTAGTTCCTCTATTAATAGATGGTTATAGGAAGATTACTGTTATTGATATTAGATATGTTTCTTCAAAGATTCTGAATAATTATATAAAATTTGATAATCAAGATGTTCTTTTTATGTATAGTATATTATCTATAAATAATAGTTTTTCTATGAGATAAGGAATCTTTTTTGGTAACTAAAACTCCTTTTGAACTAATCTTTGCATATTTTTTATTATTGACAGACCATTTTACAGTTTTGTTAGTAGCATCGGAATTTATAGTTATTTTAATCTTTGTTTTATTACCTGCTTTTATAGTCTTTGGTGCCTTTAATGTTATTTTTTTTACTAAAATTCTATTTATTTTTAATTTTATTGACGATGTAATATTGCTGCCATCTGTGGTCTTTGCAAATATAGTTACTGTCTTACCAGCTCCTGCTTTCTTTGCAAAAACATTACCATTTGAATCCACAACTGCGTATTTACTATTACTACTTGACCATAATAATTTTGTGGTTGTAGCATCATATGGCAAAATAATTGGAGACAATTTTATCTGCTTTCCAACGTTGATACTATAATTATTCTGTAAGTCTTCTGTCTTTTTATTATGTTATGTATTTGCAATACAATAATTGTTTAATACTTCTGTTTCTTATTTTACTTTATTTTATTTCCTGTATTTCTACTTTTGTGTTTATCAGGCTTTTCTTCCATATCATAAGATACACTTTGTATTCTATGGAATCAGTTGCCACAACAAAAGGCTCTTCCACGAATATCTCTGACTTTATCTTTTTGTGTTTTAACTTGTTCTGAAGTTGCTTTGCCCTTGTCAAAATCTTCTTATGCTCATTGTCTGCAGCTTTTCCAAACTTTCTTGTTGGATAATTCTTTGTTGCTTCTGTCATTTTTTCCATAAGACTTTCCACAACTTTTCTGTGAGACTTTCTATGTAACATAGTTGCTATAACTTTTGCAAGCTTTCTGTTCTTAAACTGCTTATATAAAACAAGAACCTGATAAAGCATTTTGTCCTGCTGCTCTCTTGCCACCTTAAGCATAACACTGATTGTCTTGTCTGTTGGCTCCCACGGATTGTCCCTTGGCACAAGATACTTCTCAGGCACCGAAGGATAAAAGCAATAATTAAGCGGTGGAAAATCTGTAAGATTAGCCAGCTCTTTCTCCAAATCATTACAATACTTTTCTCCCAAATAATCAAGTTTATCTCTGAGAATTGAAATTTTGTATTCAAGCTGTCTTAAATATTCATAACCTTCAATCCAAAAATGTGCAGTTCTTCCGTAATTATACAAATTAACTTCAAAACTAACATCCTCAAAAAATACAGTACACACCGAATCTTTCTGATGCACAACCAAAACATATTCACCATTTCCTGTACTGTCATTTTTTTGAACTATCAGGGATGTATTAATCTCTCCCTGATAGTCCTTTATATATTCTCCTGTAATTCTTGCATTTTCAAATACAATAAAACTTTCAACCGCATCATTCATAAGATAAATAACTTTAAGCCTGTTATCATCTACCTTATCTGACACAAGTTCAAACTGATTCTGTTCTATTAAATTATCTAACTTTTCAAAAATATCTTCTCTTTTGCTCATAATCAATCTTTATCAACCCCAGCCCGGAACTTTTTTAAACAACATCTTCCTGCCCCAGCTTGATTTCTTTTTACTTAGGTAAATCCAACCTTTCTTTCCTGATTTTGTTTTTACATAAGCATAAGCATTAATTGGCTTTTCCTCTCCGTACTTGCCCTGTGGACGTTTTGCCACATTCTTCATTGGTTTAATTTTTATGATTTTAATCTTGTCACCTTTTTTGACTGTAAATTTCACCTTTGACTTCTTTGATGCTTTTTTGTAAACCTTAATATTACTCTTAGCCTTATACTTATACTTCTTTGAACTTCCTACAAGATTATATGTTCCTGTAGTTGTTATAATCTTGTTATTCTGTAATTTCAATGGAATGTTAGCATAAAAACAGCCAATTGGCAATGAATATGGTGTATCTACCACAATATTAAATCTGCCGTTGCCTTTTACATTGCTAAAAGAATACTCTCTTGTATAATTCAAAGCCTTGTTTTTATCGTTATCAAATTCTACAATTGACGCACCATTCCATCTCTGAAATGAACTGTAATCCATAACATCCGAATAGCCTCCAATCTGCAAATTCAATTCCAAAGTATTATCACTACTGTCAATATCAAGAACCGTATACTTAGCCCAAGTGTCTGTTAACTTCTTAGTGTAAACATTCTTATCATTTATAAACAAACTTACACTATTAAAGAAGTCATTATCATCTTTATTAACCTGAGTTGTGTACTTAATCTTCTCCGCCTGCCCATCTCCATTCAAGTCAAAATAATAATCCTTGTTCAGTTCAAGTGTCTGGTTAGTTGCTGCGTAAACATTGACATTGCTAAGCAAAAATCCTGCTGTAAAAGCAAAAAACAATGCTCCAAAGATTGATAAAGATTTTTTTAAATTTCCTTTCATGATCTTGTCCTCCTGTTCATACACTTATAACTTGATTGTACTATTGTTTCGGGAGAAATCAATATGGATTTTCTTTTTTCGTGGTTGTGACAATTGAAACGTTTTCATCTTTATTTTATCATAAATATTTTTTAGAAGTATTTCTCGAATATTTTATGATTTTTTAATAGATTTGCACTGCCTTTTCAACCAATTTTTCATTTTCATAAACAAGCTTTAATGTAAAAAATCTTTCTTCATTATCAAGCAACAACTTTAGAAAAATAGCATCCCCTTCCCATGTTGGAAGTTTAGGCACTTCCGTCTTGCTTACCCATTCCAATTCTCCCTCGTCGCAGGTAATAATCTCTCCACGAAAATCGTCCGATGTAAAAAGGCACATCATTTCAGGCTCACAGTCATCACTTACAAAAGTTAGCAAACCTCTAAACTTATACGCCAACAATTCCAAGCCTGTCTCCTCTTTTACTTCTCTTAAAAGACATTCCTCAGGGCTTTCATTTCCTTCTGCGTGACCGCCTACGCCAATCCACTTATCCTTATTAATGTCATTTTCTTTTTTAGTTCTATGTAACATTAAATATTTTTCATCTTTTTCTATGTAACACAAAGTCGTAACTTTCATCCAAAAATCCACCTCTAAAACCAGCTAAGAATTATTACCACAAACGCCAATATTGCTATTGCACCAAACAGCTTAAGTGATTTCATCAACTCTTTATATGTTAAACTATCTTTTAATAAAATATCTTCTTTGGTTAATGATTCCATTTTCATTGTCCTTCTAATTTTTATTAAAAAACAAATATCCAACATGCAAAGTACCAAGCATATAATGCCTAAGATTGTTCTTATTGTTACTAGCATTCTACTTTACCTCCTGCATCATTAATTTCACATATTCTTCTGCATTCTCTCTATTGTCTTCTATTTCTGCTTCGGTAAGATTTCGGATAACTTTAGCAGGATTACCAAATGCCATTGAATTGTCAGGGATTTCCATTTTTCCCGTTACTAAAGCACCGGCACCAATAATGCAATTCTTGCCTACTTTTGCTCCATTCAGAAGAATGCTTCCCATTCCAATAACTGTATTGTCGCCAACTGTACAACCATGAACTATGGCGTTATGACCTATTGTTACCCCATTGCCAATGGTTAACGCAAAGCCATTACCTGTGTGCAATGTGCAATTGTCCTGCACATTAGAATTATCGCCTATTGTTATTCCTTCCATATCACCACGAACTACCGCATTGTACCAAATCCCAACATTGTTGCCTATTTCAACATTTCCTACAACGTGTGTTCCCGGTGCTAAAAATATATTTTTGTTCAAAATTCTTCTCCTTTACAACAATTATATACTTATTTCTTCTTTTTAAGCTTTCCTGTTTTCTTACTAAAAGTATATCTTTTTCCTTTGATTTTCTGTTTGCCTTTAAGCATGCCTTTTGTCTTTGAAAAATAGTATTTAGCATTTTTGTATGTTACCCAGCCGTTTTTTCTTTTTCCACTTTTCTTGAAGAAATAACTTTTCACTCCGTCTGTGTAAATCTGATTAGTTACTACAACTCCGTTACCTTTTGCCAAATAACTTTTACCACTAATAGTAAACCAACCGCTTGTCATTTCTCCAGTCTTCGGATTCAGATAAAATTTGTTTCCTGCTTCTTTAAAGAAACCTTTATTCATAACGGCTGTTTTGTTGTTAAAGTGATACCACTTTCCGTCTTTTTTTACCCAGCCTGCTATTTTATTTCCTTCCTTGTCAACAAAATATGTCTTGCCTGAAATTATCTGAAAATCACCTTCGGTGTTTTTTGCACTAAGCTTGTAATAATTAATAATGCCCTTTGCATCTGCACTTAACCTTTTTGCCAAATGATTTCTTGCTGTAAGGCAATCGCCTAGCTTAAGTTTTTTAACGCACTTGCTATTAGTTCTTGTCATATAAACAGTTACATCTGAATATTTATTTAAGTAATTTCTACAAACCTTGCCAATGTCCAAATTAACATCCTCTTCTTTTAATCCATTGCCCCTTGCACCTATATGCTTCTTGCAATGTCCCGGATCAAGCAAAATAACCTTAGACTTGACTGGATTCAAAGTTGACTTTTTAATATTTGATGCTTTGGTAGTTTCCTGTGGCTTTGTAGTTTCTGCGAGCTTAGTTGTCTCTGTAGTTTTTGTACTTTCAGATGGCTTAGTTGTTACTGCTTCTACGGATGTTGTAACCTTCTCTCCTGAAACCTCAGCCTTTGTCTGAGTAGAAAATGTAGCTATGCTCATCAATGTACATATCGATAAAATTCCAAGTGCATATTTTATTGTTTTAAATATTTTGATGTTGTTCATGTTCATACCCCTTTGTATTATCTCTTATTTTTCCACTTTTTCAGTATAACATATGCACTGTTGTTTTCAATTAACTTCTTTTCCATCTATTGCATTCTTTACATCCGTTTCAGCGTAATGTCCTGATAAAACTATCTTTCCTGCATCTTTTCCGTCAAAAGAGAATGTGGTAGCTGACTTTCAGGTTATCTGCCATCAAAATAATCTAACAACATCTGTAGTTCTTCGCTTCTTCCAATATTATAATACTACAGCAATAGCGAATTAAACTGTTCAATATATTTATCCATAATAGTCATAATACCTGCACCTGAAGAAATCAAAATCTTATTTTCAAGCAATAAACCGGTTCGTTTATTACCATTCCAGAAGAAGTGTCCTCTTGCTCCCCATATAAATGTAACACAATTTAGTTTTATGCAAAAACTGTAGTCTTTCCACTTCCGGGTACAGCTAAAAGCAGTGTAGGCTTTTCGACGCTCTGCACTGCTTCTAACTGTTGTTTATTTAGATTTATATTAAATTTGGTTATAAATTCCTGTAGTGTCATGATATTTTTCTCCTATTTAATCCCCAAGGCTTCCTTCAAAAATCCTACTATTCTCTTTTCATACTCACCATATATTATATTTTCCTTACTTTCAGTATCACTGCCATCAACAAAATATCTTCCTGTTTCTCTACTAACCGACAGAGAATCAAGTGGCCATCCCTCAAATCTTTTAGAGGACGCTTTATCTATCATATAAAAAGCGCCTATATTTTTTGCTGACTCTCTATCCATAAATGACGAAATCATACCATTGTTATATACAGCTATACCGTCCAGATAATAGGCAGACACCTTTCCGCCAAGCTCCGCTATAAGGTTTGAATAATACTCAATCATTTCTTCATCTGATAATCTGCTCATTCCCATTGGAGTTCTGACATTTAATCCCGGTTGTCTCTCATCTTCTAAACTTAGTTCCTCAAAATATAATCCTGAATCATTACAAATCACCCTATCAAAATATTTGCCATAATATCTTGCTTTGCATATTGCATTTTCTTCCGGCGTTTTTCCTGTCTCATCCGGTTCATCTTTTATTTCTAAATCTTTTAATGTTATAAATTCTATATTATAATTTTCTAACAATTTAGAAAACCTCTTTACCTTTGACGGATTAGTTGTTCCCAGTAGCACTTTCATCTTTCTCACCTTTGTAAATTACTATAATATAATTTTAGTTTTCATATGAAATACTTTCCTTTTTAGATAACCAACATGCTTTTTTGCAAAACCCCCTGCACACCATGTATGCAGGGGTAATTTCTTATAATTATATCACTTACCAGTATATTAATTACTTGTTAGCAATCGCTGCCTGAGCCGTTACATATCATAGGCTTACTACAGCCACTCCTCTTTCTGCTTTATCTTTTTATGCTACCTTTGAATAATCTAAAACGGCAATTTCCTGCATCATTTGCTTTGCTAGGTTAACCATTTTTTCTAACTGCTCAGCAACTTCATCTGTGTAATACTTTTCTCCACACTGCTCACATTCTTCACAAGGAACATTTTTAATTACAATTATACTATTTTTGTAATTAACAACATGAGTTGTAGTACTTTCTTTTACTGTATCACATTTACAAAACATACACATAACTATTTCCTCCTTGTCTTTAAATCTTTTTCAAACTTGATTGTATTTGGAAAGTATGCTGTAATAATATAAATATATTTTCCATCACTTCCAGCAACAACATGTATTATTTTATCATTTATAGTATATCCAAAAATTAAACAACTAGGATGTGGAAAATCATCTGGATAATCTTCAATTATTTCACCTTCCAAAGCACATTTTTTAACATCTGCTCTTGAAATGTCTCTTTCCTGCATCCTCTCCAAACAATGTGCAGACCATCGAATAGCGTTTTCTGAAATATACTTTTTTAATTCATCTATTTGCACTTTAACACCTCTTTCCAAATAAGTCTACGACTTTTGTTCTATATTTATATTATACTTATCCGTGTGTTAAATATCAATTAAACATTTTTTCTTTTCTCCCCCTTTGGTGCACAATAGTAATGCTATATTCTGTAGCTGAAATATATAGTTCAGGAATCCACTGTTCGCCCTTGTTTTCAACTAATATATCTTTAAACTCACAATCCTCTTTGTCTACAAAATATTTTTTCATTATTTTGCTATGTTCCTTCTCTTCATCAGATATCAATAGGAAAACGCATCCTCCATCTTCTTCTAAGCTTCTTTCGATTCCGTAATTCAAATCTAATACATTCAATACTCTTTTTATTTCTTCTTCTACTGTTAAAGGAATATTATATGTTTTACAATCATTTAATAATTGTATATTTTGTTTTTTCGTCCAATATGTTTTTACCATCTATTTGCCTTTCTCCCTTTTTACCTGATTTCTATGCTGTACTACAACCTTTAAAATTGTTGTCGTCATAGTTATGGCAGATAGCATTAACTTGAATTTCTTATCATTCATCTATTAATTTCTTTCCCACAAAACAATGTTTGTGTATATAATATTAATCAAAATAATTCCTAGTCCTAATCCCACTATATATTCTTTCACGCAAATCTCCTTTTCAAAAAAATAAGGTGCTGTAAAAAAAGACTGTCATATTAACAATGATTTTCTATCATTTTAATATGACAGTCTTTATAACTTACTTACGTCTCATTTTATGCAACTTCTTTTTCTTCATTTTTTTCAAATAACTTCTTTACACCCTGTACGGCAACAATTACACCAAGGATTAAAAGTAATACTGCAAAGATTAACTGTAATGTATTTCCAAGTGATAATCCTGTTGTAGCAAATGCTCCACTTAATTTGTAAATTGTCATTCCAAGGGCTGTAAATGTAACTGCCATCATGAAGAACATTGGTACCCATAACATCCAACCCTGACGTTTTGTTTTCTTTAAGAATACTGCACAAGCTACTAAAGCAAGTACTGATAACAACTGGTTTGCTGAACCAAATAATGGCCAAATTTCTGCATAACCAACTTTTGCAAGTAAGAATGCAAGAACTAATGTAATAACTGTAGCAAAATACTTATTTGTTACTACCTTCTGGAATGGTGTCATATTATCATCAGTTACTCCTTCATCTAAGAAGAATTCCTGGAATGAAAGACGACCAATTCTTGCAACTGAGTCAAGTGATGTTAAAGCAAAAGCTGAAACAGCAAGGTTAATTAATGTAAATACTAAATTATGTGGTAAACCAACTGCTGATAAGAAGTTTGCAATTGCACCTGCAAAAATCTGTGGCTGTGTTGTTAAGCCCTGTGCTGCTGCTTCTCCTTTTGCAAATGAAGCAACTGCGATTAATGCGATTACACCAAGCATACTTTCCATAAGCATTGCACCAAATGATACAGGTAACATATTCTTTTCATTTTTAATTTGCTTTGAAGCTGTTCCTGATGAAACAAGTGAATGGAAACCTGATACGGCACCACATGCTATTGTTACAAATAAAATTGGGAACATATACTGTCCATCTACGTTGAAACTTGTAAATGCCTGTAAGTTACATGAAGGATTTGAAACAAATATACCTACAACTGCACCTACAATCATAAAAATTAATAAATAACTGTTTAAATAATCTCTAGGCTGCAATAATGCCCATACAGGAACTACACTGGCAATAAATATATAAGCGAATATAAAAAGATGCCATGTTTCTCTTGTTAAATAAACAGGGAAGTTTAAACCAATTACAACTGCTGCTACTAACATTGCAATTGCTATTACTGTATTTACCCATTTATTTAATTTTGCATATTTTAAAATCATTCCAAGTGCTACTGCTTCAAAAATAAATAAAATTGAAGTCATTGCTACTGCACCATTTGCTGAGATTTTTTCTACTGCCTGTCCTGCAACTTCAGGTACTGTAAATCCGTTAAATGTTCCGGCTACAACATCTGCAAATGCTGCAACTACTAAAATACAAAATAACCAACAGAAAAGTAAGAATAATTTCTTTCCTAATTTTCCAATATATTCTTCAATTATGTAACCAATTGTACGACCTTTGTTCTTAACTGATGCATACATTGATGCAAAATCTTGAACAGCTCCGAAGAACACACCACCTACAAGCAACCATAATAAAACAGGAAGCCAGCCAAAAACTGCTGCCTGAATAGGTCCATTAATAGGACCCGCACCTGCTATTGATGCAAACTGATGTCCAAATACTACATTTGTATCAGCCGGTACATAATCAACTCCATCCTGTAATTCATATGCCGGAGTTTTTGCATTAGGGTCAATGCCCCATTTGTTTTGAAGATAACGACCATAAAGAAGATACGCTCCTCCAAGTACTACAATCGCAATTACCATCATTAAGATTCCATTCATTTGTATTACCTCTCTTTTGTTATTATTTAGATAGTTTATTCTTTTATTACAAAAGAAAAAGCCTTCATTGTCTTACGACAACAAAGGCGAAAATATCAATTTCGTGGTACCACTTTGTTTGAAATAATTATTACTAATTAAAACCACTCATCACTGTCACATCCAACAGCTTCTTCTGTAACGTGAAGACTACGTCTCTGCCTACTCACTATAAAAAGTTTTGGGAGAGATGCTCCAGGGTGATGTTACAACAATTCTTTTCTTCCGATTCTCAGCTACCTCGGTTCTCTGTAATCAAGACACTTTATTGTAATGTATCCCTTTCTACGCAACTAACTATTACTTTTTACAAGCTCTGTTTTATCACTTATTATTAAATCATGCAACAATAAATTTATTATTTTTCTACAATTTAATTATTTAAACTATGTCCAAATTATTTGTATAATTATATTAAGCATTATTTTAATAATTTTAATATTTCAGCTGTTTTTCTTATATTTTTTTCGTCTGTTCTATAAATTTCATATTCACTTAACCCGGGAATTCCCATATTAACATCATCATTTCGATATTCCATTTTGCTGTTTTCTACAACCTTACCTGTCATATGAAAGCTTTTTGCCCCGGTTATTTTAGCTATTTCCTTAATATTATCTGAATTTACACCTGCACCAACTAAAATCTCTATATCACTTGATCTTTCAACTAGTTTTTTAATTAACTTTACACCTTCAATACAACTATTTTTTTGTCCTGAAGTCAATATTGTATCTACACCTAATTTTCTAGCGGTCTCAAATGCTTCAAATGGATTTTTGCACATATCATATGCTCTATGAAGAGTAACTCTGCATCCTGTTGCCATATTCATAATTTCCTTCATATATGCCTCATTCAAACTTCCATCAGGATTAAGACAACCTATAACAATGGCATTTGCTCCTTCTCTTGCAAATTTTTCACTTTGTCTGCACATTATCTCAAATTCTGATTCTGTATAGCAAAAATCTCCAAATCTTGGTCTTATCATAACATTTATTGGAATTTGAATTTTATTTCTTATTATTTTAAATAACTCTAAATCAGGCGTTGTTCCTCCTATAATAATATTTGAACATAATTCAATTCTAGTTGCCCCTCCATTAGTTGCCGCAATAGCTGATTCTACAGAATCCACGCATACTTCTAACACATAGTGATTCATTCTTTTTTCCTCTTTTTATAATATATTTATTTTTATTCATGACTATTATTAAAAACAGTTATCAAAACGGAACAATTTTTGTATTCCTTAAGTTTTACATCTTCGTCAATATATCTATTATACATAAAAGACAGCATATACACTATGCGTATTTAAATAATTACGCTTCTTAATGTTTATCCTAATTTCTTCCCTATTATTCGATATAAACTATATTATCTTACAATACCCTGATAACAACAAACGCCAAGAGTAAAACCTACTTTTTCTGTAGATTACTTCTTGGCGTTTTTTATTGTTATTAAATTGTCTTTCCCAGGTCTGACCTAATTAGTTTAACATAAAGATTTTTTTATTCATAAAACTGTAACTGCTAAAATTTTTTTATTTTCACAGTAGGAATGTGAAAATAATAGTTTTACAAAATGCACTTCCCGACATAATGTCGCAAAGTTAAAGTTTATTCTGCTAAACTTTTTGTTTGTTATTAAATCTTTATGGCTATATTTTACTCTATTAATATTGCAATGTCGAATTCTAGGGTGATCTATTTTTGTAGAAAAATACATCTACTATGGTTTATTTTTTAGAAATAATAAAAAAAAATGGTTGGGACACGGGGTCCCAACCTGATAATAACCTTTCCAAATATACATATGCAAAATGTAGTAACTCATTAGTATTTCTATACTTTAATAAAAACTACTCGTCATTTTCCTGTTGTTGCAAATAAAACATTGTTTTCTGATTTTCAATCTCTGCTCTTAATTCTTCCTCTGTTGGTAAGTATAACTTATATTTTGATGCAAAAAGCTGTTCATTACCATGAAGAATAGAATACTTTGCAATATCCTCATCTGTATCAGAACAGAGTACAATTCCAATTGTAGGATTGTCTCCTTCACTACGTTTAAGTTCGTCATACATCCGAATATACATATCCATCTGACCTACATCCTGATGTGTAATTTTCTGCGTTTTCAAATCTATTAGTACAAAACATTTGAGAATATAGTTATAGAAAACAAGATCAATATAATAATCCTGCTTTTCTGTATGAATATGTTGCTGTCTTGCCACAAAAGCATACCCTTTCCCTAATTCCATCAAAAACTTCTGTAAATTTGACAAAATACTATTTTCTAAATCACTTTCAGTAAAACCTGTATTTAAAGCCATACCTAAAAATTCTGCAATAACCGGATTTTTATAAATTCTAACTTATCATTCTGATATTCCTTGGTTAGTTCATTCATTTCATTTTCTACAAGATCCTTCTTTTGAGTCTGAAGCATACGGTAATAGTACTGTGAAGAAACATTACGTTGTAATGTTCTAACACTCCATGCTTGTTGAAGCGCTTCTTTCTCATACCATTCACGTGCCTTTTCATCTTTTACTTGTAATAAAATGCGATAATGTGTCCATGATAATATCGGTTGAGATTTTCCACTCGCTGAGTGGAAAATCTCTGGATAAGTTTTATAAAATGAATAAAAATTGTATAGATTTGTTTTTGTAAAACCTTTTCCATACTCTGTTGATAATTCCTGAGATAATTTCTTTATTATCTTTGTTCCATACTCTGCCCGCTTTTCACCATGCAATTCCTCACTGGCGATTCGATAGCCCATCATCCAATTTCTCTGCACAAGAGTCATATTAACTGCCTGATGTGCAGCTTTCTGTGAGGATTCAATAATCTGTCGCATGTCTTTTAATATATCATCTGTCTCAATAAAATTATCCATAATACTATTTTGACCAGTGTTTATTAGTTTATTCTCCATATGTATTATTCTCCTTTGCCACTTCTTGATACTGATTTTTTTCTGCAATAGTGCCTTAACCATTTTATCTCTATCCTTTTTTTGCTACAAAAGTAACTACACTTGTTTTCAATTCACATATTCCACTATCTCTCGGAATATCATATTGCTGATCCACCACAGTAGATTTTAATACTGTCCATTCACTAAAAGCTTTTTCAAAAATTCTTTGCATTTCTTCTGTAGGTAAGCATACTTCAAATTGTGGAAGTATTTCATTTCCTGTTTTCTTGTCAAACTCTTTTATATTAGAATTTACAACTAAACATACAATGCCATTTTTGCGGATGCCATGTTCTATTTCTCGCAATTTATTAACAAAGGTTTCTTTTGAATCTACGTGTTCCAAAGATGATACCGCCATTACTAAATCATAATTTCTTTCTTTAATTTGATAATCATCAATCGATTTAACTATTCCACATATATTTGATGTAACACCATATTCATCAGCATTAGCATAAAGTTTTTCGATAGCTAAATCCAGTATATCCACACAATCTATTTTACACAACCTATCATAATAATGTCGAGCAATACATATGCAATTTCTTCCTACTCCACAACCTAAATCCAAGACATTAATTTCTTCGTATTTATCAAACAGAGGTATCAAATCTACTACTGTTTTTATTGGTCTTATTAGCCAACTACCCTCTTTATATAGTTCGGCATTAGAATATATTTCTATATGTGATTTTCTTTCGTTTTTACGTATTTCTTTTAATCTCATTTCTTCCATTTTTCTTTTGTATCTTTTATTTTTACTCCACTGATTTATCACTTTTTTGATCTCCGTTATGAGTTGTTCTTTATTGGTAATATAATAAATATATTTTGATGCAAAATATTACTTACTAATCCTTCTAAAGCATATTCCGCAACCACTGAATCTTTATCAGTGCAAAGAATAATACCAGTTGGCTTATTAGATTCTTCGTCATTTACTATTTGCCAATAGCCCTAATTTTCAGCCTATATTTCAAAATCTGGAGCTTATGACAAGCTTATAACTATAACTCACTACAATTTTGTTGTAAATAAATCATAATATAAATATTCTTAATTTAATGTTCCTAATTTAATTTTACTATCTAATTCCCATAACGCAGTTTTATTACTATCATACCTAAGTCTTTTTAATGCGGTATTGTAATCAACCCATTCATATTCCGTATGCTCTTGAGACAATTCCAAAATTGTTGTATCCATCCTAACAGCAAATGTATATTCAGGAATAACCAAACAATTTTCACCCCATATTTTTCTTGCTTCTTTAAAACAGTATGTTGGTATGCTATTTTGTGTATCAAGCACAGAATATTTACAATCCATACCTATGTTTGCTTCTTCATATGCCTCTCGTTTTGCAGATATTATTATAGTTTCATCCTCATCTTCTCCACCACCTGCTATAAATTGCCATACTTTCATATCATTTCTTTTAAATATGCAATATTTTACATTGCCGTTTTCAATATGATATGGAATGACTAATACCTGATATTTTGCTCTTGCCAATATATGTTCACCTCGCTAAAATTGTAATTTATCTACATCTTAATCAAACCAAAACTTGGTTATCAATTATTTTGCTTTACATGGTATTTTATAGACATCTAATCTAAAAACAACAACTGCTTCAAGTTATCTACATTGCCAAGAAATTCATAACTAACTTTACCATTATCTCTTTCTCCTCTGCTCTGGACTCTGCAATCATAAGTGTAATTGCCACCAATGCTCCATCACTGATAATTTTTACTCCATCTTTATAAAGAGCATTGTTGCGTGCTAAAAATTCGAGGAAAAGAGATGCAGCTATTCTCTTGCACCCATCAGCATAAGGATGGTCCTTTATTATAAAGTAAAGTAAATTTGCAGCTTTTTCTTCCAATGACGGATACACATCTCCTCCAAACACATTTTGATAAACAGCTGCTAATATTCCTTCAACCTTACCCTTCTCTTTCTCAACGCCGAATACATCTGATTTAAATGAATCTTCCATTTCATCAACCATCCTTCGACATTCTTCATAAGTAATTCTATAAATCGGTTCATTTCCCTCAGGTTTTTGTAAAGACTGGTGATCATATTGATCCAAAAGAAGCAAAGCTTCAGTGTATTGATTTACTGCCTTTAATATTTCTTTTTCCTCCAAATCTAAGGAATATGCTAACATTTTTGTCTGAATATTAACCGTTTTTTGAAGTGCAAACATCCTTTTTTCGTTTATTGCATATCCTTCCATTATGTATTGTTTCAACACACCATTAGCCCAACGTCTAAACGCAATACCTTTTTTTGAATTAACTCTATATCCTACTGACAATATCATATCAAGGTTGTATATTTTTGGTTTTCTGCCTCCGGTACTTTTGTCGGAAAAACCGACAGAAGTATCATCCAGCTCACCTGACTTCAAAATATTAGATATATGTTCACTTACTGTTGCATGACTAACTCCAAACAATGTTTCTATCTGTTTTTGAGTAAGCCATACCGTTTCCTGTTCCGGATTCATTTGAACCTCTATGTTAACATTACCATCATTAAATAATACGATTTCATTTGTCATTATATATAATATCCTTCTTCTAGCTTATTATTTATTAAATAAAATATTTTCGTTATACTTATTACTATAACTAAAATCCCGATTTGTTAAGTTCTTTCTATATCCCATCTTCTTGCCCTTCGGACAAGAAGCATCCCTCGCTCAAAGAGCTCGGTCAATTCTAAATTTTTCTATTTATTTTATTAGTTCAAAAATACTTATGTTTACATTATTATTTCAGAATCAAAGTACTGTTCTGTAAACAAAACTTTTTCCCATATTTGTTCTTTAGTAAATATCATATTTTGAGGTGCAACGACCCATTTTTCCTCTACATCATTATTGCGATGTATTATTGCAATAATTCTTCCAACAAATTCCTTTACAGGTTCATCTACACCTATAATATACGCATCTTGTTCCTCTCCATCTGGAGCAATTATCCCTTCAATATATCCATAATTAATCGTATAATACATATCTTTATGCTTAGGATGATAACTTCCAAGTGGTCTGTCAACCACTACTTTTACAATATCGCCAACCACTATATTTACCTCCTCTAACTTCAATTCTCCTACCGTAGTAATTTGCTATTATCTACAAATTCTTCATCATATAGCGTTCCCGATACTCCACATAGCCATGTTTGGTATAAAATATTTTTGATTCCTCAAAGCCATCTCCTCCCAGATGAATTCTTACCACTTTCTTTCCTTGATTTGCTATATAATTTTCTGCCATTTCTAACAAAGCACTTCCAATACCTTGTCTTTTCAAATTGTATTTTACAAACAAACGATGCAGCCAAACCTCATCTGTGTCCCTTATAGAATTATATCCAATACTTCCTATAACTCTGTCTTGTTCATTAATAGCCAACCAAAACATATCTCCTGCATCCAAGTAGTTCCTTTTAACATCCAATAAATCCTCATTTAATCCCGGAACTCGACCTAAAGCATTTTTTGCTTCTAATATCATAAAAATCATATCATCACGATACTTGTCTTTATACTTAATTATTTTCATAATACTTTCCTTTAATCTTGTTATTGTCTATTATCGTAATTCCTCAATAAAAAGCTGCATTCTTCTTGTTACCAATTCATTAGATTTCATATTTTTCAAAGTATCTTTATCTACCCACTTATAATCCTGTGTTTCTCCTTGTTGAAGAATAATATTAGACTTGTCCCAATCCGTAATCACAATATAATCAACATATATTGAATGATGATTATGTTGAACAACCCTTCCTAGCTCCACTAAATTTGTTTCATTTATTCCTGTTTCTTCTCGCAATTCTCTTATTGCACATTCAAGTGGATTTTCTCCTTGCAATGCTGAACCTCCTGCTGTAGCTTCCCAATATTCACCATAATGCTTATTTTTGTCTCTTTGCATTAACAAATATGTACCATCTGTATGTTTAACAATAACCTCACACACTAAATGGTACATTCCATCTGGTACGGCTTCACCTCTTATTAATGTTTTATCTTTAATTTTATTTAAATTCATGTCATATGCATCCCAAAGTTCCATAATTCACGTCCTCGTACAATATTACTAATATTCTAGTTTATTTCCTATTCTATATTGTTTCAATTTTTTCTATCAATTCATCCCAATTATTAATTTTAAAATAATCAAAATCTATCTCGTCTCCCTCGTTTTGACCCTCAAATGAGTTCTTTTCTTCTGTTTTTCCTTCATACAAAACTGGAAATATTCCTGCATTATGTGCTCCATAAATATCCGCTTTTACACTATCTCCACAATACCACACTTCTTCTGCATTTAGTCCTGCTCTATTCAGTGCTATCCCAAATAGCATTTTATTTGGCTTTTTAAATATATAATCCCCGGAAGTAATTGCAAATTCCAGTTTGTTATTCGGAAGTAATCTGTTCAATCTGTCTTTCAAAGATTTTCCAGACCAACACATATTACTAATGACTCCACTCCTAATGTCATTTTTATTCAGATAATCTAATATTTTATTTGCATTTGGCATAATATCACATTCTGATACACCATTCCATATAATGCTTTCTGCCTCTTCCAATGAAACAGATAATTCAATGTTCATGTATTCATATACTAATCGCAAAAAATTTTTCTCACAAATATCAATTCCATTGCCACACTCATTTATCTTTTTAAATGTGCTATTTACTATTTTATTAAATTCTTGAAATGAAATATTTTTAGGATTACTTTTTATGTATTGATATATTGCTTTATTCCCCTTTTCTGCATTATGTCCAATCTCATACAATAATGTATGTCCATAATCAAATAATATCATCTTCGGTTTCTGTATACTCATCTTTATATTCTCCATATATTAAATCTAAAAGTCTTTTCCATAAATCTTAATTTAGTAATTCTTGTCTAAATATCAATTATTTCTTTTGCACGATGCAACACTGGCAATTCTCTATTGGCTATAAGTTTCCCTAATCTTGTATTTGACCTATATTCATACTCTCTAATAGATTCTTCATAAGATAATTTCAATGTTGATAAGTGAAAATTATTTCTTTCATCTTCTGTCAGTTCTTTTTCACCAAAGAATTCAACTTTGCACAAAAAATAGTTATTAATATTATGTCTATGAATCAGATTATAATAATCACTTACAACTCCGATTTTGCAGATTACATCTACTTTTACACCCAATTCTTCTTTAAGTTCTCTTTTTATTGCATCCTGCAATCTTTCACCTTCTTCAACACCCCCACCTGCTGTTTCTATAATTGTTGCCTGTCCGAAATCATCATTTCTTTCAGCTCTTACAAAATAAAAATTTCCATCCTCATCATACACTATTGCTCTGGCAATATTTCTGTTATGATCAATATATTCCATTTGCCATTGGTCATCCTGCAACTCTATATTAAGCTCCGTGGTATGAATTGTAATATTCTGATTTACATTCTTTTTCAATTTCATCAAGTATTTTTCCTTATCTTTTCTACAAGCAAATCTAATTATTTTTTTATATTTGTATCGTTCTAATATTTTTTCTATTTGAGGCAATGTATCTTTTCTAAAATCCATAATCCATTTTTGAAAATCAGGGTCCAATTTTGTTTCTATCCACGGAATGTCATCGCGCTTTACACCTATTCTTGATTTAACTCCTTCTAAGCAATCTTTAGTTTCATAGTCGAAGAAAAATATCGTGTCCGCAGCTTTTATTCTTTGCTCAATAGTTGATATATAATTTCCATCAAGAATCCATTCTGATTGACTTATTATTCGATCTACCGCGCTAATCAATTCTCCCCTACTAATATGCGTTTTATCTTTCTTCCAATATATATTATCCATATGAAAAAGTTCTATTTGCAAAATTTCTGACAACTGTTTTGCAAAATAAGTTTTCCCGCTTCCCGGACATCCGATTATAATTATTTGTTTCAATTTTTTTACTCCGTATTATGTATAATTATTTAACAAGCATATCGCTAATAAATTTTATTTTACTGTCTTTATTTTCAAAAGTACTAAAATGGTGCTTACCATCAAATTCCAACATATCACAAACTCTTTTCTTTATATCAGGAACAGTAATTTTTTCTTTTGCAATGTTTGGAGTAAACCATCCTACTTCAATACTTTCATCTGATACATTTTCATTTCCATCTATATATTTACAAATAAATGTCAAATTCACAACAGGAGGTAAAATTATTCCTTCAAGGGGACCATATCCATCTTTAGTATTCAATCTCTGATATAGACCAACAAACTTTTCCGGCTCGACAACAATGCCACTTTCCTCAAATATTTCTCTTTTTAAGCCACTTATTATATCCTCTCCCTGTTCTACCACTCCGCCAGGGATTTCCCATCCTCTACGTTTTGATTTAATCAATAAAACTTCATCGCCTTTATATACTAATCCTGCAACAGATATAAAATGTAAAGGTAAGTTTCTTGTTTTTAACCATTCATCCATCGCTTCTCTCCTTTTCGTCTCCTAATACTAAATTTCTCTACAATTCCTTTTTCATATATCCACATGTAAATGGAAAAAAATCATATTTCTTTGTTCCAATATGTATTGCTCCATTCAACTCATACCATTTACGAAGAACTCTGTTTTCTTCTACAATAGCTATATTAATAATTCTACAGCCTAATTCTTTTGCTATATTAAAGGAATGAGCTAATAATTGTCTTCCAATGCCCTTATATCTATACTCTGGCAATACTGCAAGATTATTAAGTTCACATTCTCCATTTCCTTGTAACAAAAGTGAATAATATCCACACAAAGCACCATCTTCTTCAAATACATACATTGGCCTATGCTCTCCATCCATATGCCAATACAATCTATCTTGCGTAGTCGCAAAAGCTGTAAACCTAGGAGCATTTTTCTCCGTAAAACCATATTCATCTGCAACTGTCAAAAAACTTTTTTTAATAATTTCCACACATACTGGTATTTCTTCACCTCTTACTTTTCTTATCATTGCCACACCTCATAAATTCTAAATTTGTTTTACTATTTCTAAAAAAAAGAAATGTATCTTTATTCTAAACTTTGTATTCCTCAATTATCTCCATAATTGATTTTTCATAAATATTCCCATTCAACACATCCCCATTTTCTGAAAAACTAATTGTTCTAACATCTATTGGATTCTCCTCATATGGATTTATATATTCCTTGTTCTTATCGAAGTAATCACTTAGATATTTCACTGCATTTCCATTTGGAAAAATAACATTTCCTTTTGCCTGTGGAATATTTAAATCCTCAAATTCAGAAATAATTTTCTTTGTCTTTTTGTTATATTCATTATCATCTTCTTTGCTCACAAGCCAAGCAGGATTTAATTTAATTTCTACACCACTCTCTTTTATGCACATTGCAAAATATTTCACTATATCAAGCGGTATAGTCTCTTGATGAAATGAATCAACAGATAATAACACTTTTTGAACTCCACTATATGACAACATTTGCGCCACTTCTCTTACTCTTTCTTTGTCTTTAGAAAAAAATCCGTTAGTGATTATTGCCCTATCCTTTATGTTCATTTCTTTAGCAGTTTTATGAATGTTGCAAACCACTTCCGGATATATCAAAGGTTCTCCTCCAAAAGTCATTAAAGATTTAATATCATAGTTATTACATATATCAATAACTGCTTGCACTGCTATGTCTCCATCTATGTGTTTTCCACTTGATTTATGTTCTCCCTCTGAACAATGTATGCATCTTCCTGTGCATGCCATTGTTACAACAAACTCTATTCTGTTTAAATTTTCTAAATACTTGTTCATTCTTTTTTACCTCATTTGCTAATAGACCTAATTCTCAGCCTATATTTCAAAATCTAGAGCTTATGACAAGCTTACAACTGTAACACACTACAATTTTGTTGTATTTAAATCATAATATGAATATTCTTAATTTAATGTTCCTAATTTAATTTTACTATCTAATTCCCATAACGCAGTTTTATTACTATCATATCTAAGTCTTTTTAATGCAGTTTTATAATCAACCCATTCATATTTTGTATGCTCTTGAGACAATTCCAAAATTGTTGTATTCATCCTAGCAGCAAATGTATATTCAGGAATAACCAAACAATTTTCACCCCATATTTTTCTTGCTTCTTTAAAACAGTATGTTGGTATGCTATTTTGTGTATCAAGTACAGAATACTTACAATCCATACCTATGTTTGCTTCTTCATATGCCTCTCGTTTTGCAGATATTATTATAGTTTCATCCTCATCTTCTCCACCACCTGCTATAAATTGCCATACTTTCATATCATTTCTTTTAAATATGCAATATTTTACATTGCCGTTTTCAATATGATATGGAATGACTAATACCTGATATTTTGCTCTTGCCAATATATGTTCACCTCCCTAAATTTTAATTTATCATCTACCCAATTTTCTATTTTATACACAGTGCCATTAGTGTTTTATCACGCCATACTCGTGTTATTATATTTCGCTCAACATTTATACAGCTATATTCTACCATATCTATAATCAAATTGATATTTCATTATTTTATCAATTACAAAATTTCAGTTCAAATTATTTAGAATATTTGTGTCCAATTGACATCTCCTCAAAGCAGATGCACCCGCCAATACAACATTTGAGATATAGAGGTTTTAGGATTCTTCCTAACAAGAATGTATTTGTATATACAAATGCGTATCTTGCAATAGGCCCGCCTTCATTTTCTTAATCTACTTTTGACAACCTGGATTTAATATTTTTCTTTTTTTAACAGATACGAGATACGCTATGCATATCTCGCATCTGATTAGCGGTCGGCAAATGTTCATTCATGCAAGCCTGATGACCACTTGCCTCGTCGCTATAACAAAAAGGGAACCATACTTTAAAAGTATGATTCCCTGATTATTTTTATCAAACCGTAATCGTTACGTTGATGTCTTCCCATTTACCCGCTTTTTTCATGTTTTTATCGAACTTTTTGTACTCTTTCAAGTAGTCCTTAGAAACTGTGAAATTGCCGATGTTTAGGGGCTTTTGACACCATAAACGATTATTTCCCACTTTCTGCGATAGCTGCCTGAGCTGCTGCTAATCTAGCAATTGGTACACGGAATGGTGAACATGATACATAATCAAGACCAATCTTATGGCAGAATTCTACTGAAGATGGATCTCCACCATGTTCTCCACAGATACCTACGTGAAGGTTAGGGTTAACCGGCTTACCAAGTTTGATAGCCATTTCCATTAACTTACCAACACCAACCTGATCTAACTTAGCGAATGGATCATTTTCAAAGATCTTAGCATCATAGTAAGCATCTAAGAACTTACCAGCATCATCTCTTGAGAATCCGTATGTCATCTGTGTTAAATCGTTTGTACCGAAGCAGAAGAAGTCTGCCTGCTTAGCGATTTCGTCAGCTGTAAGAGCTGCTCTAGGGATTTCAATCATTGTACCTACCTGGTATTCAAGTTCAACACCTGCTGCTGCGATTTCAGCATCAGCTGTAGCTACTACGATATCCTTAACATACTTTAATTCCTTAGCATCACATGACAATGGAATCATGATTTCAGGCTTAACCGTCCAATCATTGTGCTTCTTCTGTACATTGATAGCAGCACGGATAACAGCCTTAGTCTGCATCTTAGCAATTTCAGGATATGTAACTGCAAGACGAAGTCCTCTGTGTCCCATCATAGGGTTGAATTCGTGAAGTGAAGAAATAATTGTCTTGATTTCTTCTACTGTCTTACCCTGAGCATCAGCAAGTTTCTTAATATCATCTTCCTCTGTAGGAACGAATTCATGAAGAGGTGGATCTAAGAATCTGATTGTAACCGGGTTTCCTTCAAGAGCTTCATAAAGAGCTTCGAAATCTCCCTGCTGGTATGGAAGAATCTTTTCAAGAGCTGCTTCTCTTTCTTCAACTGTATCTGAACAGATCATTTCTCTGAAAGCTGCAATTCTGTCTTCTTCAAAGAACATATGCTCTGTACGGCAAAGACCGATACCTTCTGCACCAAGTTCTCTAGCTTTCTTAGCATCAGCTGGTGTATCAGCATTTGTTCTAACCTTAAGTGTTCTATATTTATCAGCCCATCCCATGATACGTCCAAATGTGCCTGCGATTGTAGCATCAACTGTAGGGATGATACCATCGTAAATGTTACCTGTTGAACCATCAATTGAGATGTAATCTCCTTCGTGATATTCTTTTCCAGCTAATGTGAACTTCTTGTTAGCTTCGTCCATAGCGATATCACCACATCCTGATACACAGCATGTACCCATACCACGAGCAACAACGGCTGCGTGAGATGTCATACCACCACGTACTGTTAAGATACCCTGTGAAGCTTTCATTCCTGTAATGTCTTCAGGAGATGTTTCAAGACGAACTAAAACAACCTTTTCTCCCTTAGCATTCCATTCAACAGCATCATCAGCTGTAAATACAACCTTACCACAAGCAGCTCCAGGTGAAGCTCCAAGTCCCTTACCAGCTGGTGTAGCAGCCTTAAGAGCAGCAGCATCAAACTGTGGGTGAAGTAATGTATCTAAGTTTCTAGGATCGATCATAGCTACAGCTTCTTCTTCTGTTCTCATGCCTTCATCAACAAGGTCACAAGCAATCTGTAAAGCAGCCTGAGCTGTTCTCTTACCATTTCTTGTCTGTAACATATATAATTTTCTGTTTTCAACTGTGAATTCCATATCCTGCATATCTCTGTAATGGTTTTCAAGTGTTTCACAAACCTTTACAAAGTCAGCGAATGCTTCTGGGAATTCCTGTTCCATCTGAGCGATTGGCATTGGTGTTCTAACACCGGCAACAACGTCTTCACCCTGAGCGTTCTTTAAGAACTCACCCATAAGCTTCTTCTCACCAGTTGCTGGATCTCTTGTAAATGCAACACCTGTACCACAGTCATCACCCATGTTACCAAATGCCATTGACTGTACGTTAACAGCTGTTCCCCATGAATAAGGGATATCGTTGTCACGACGGTAAACGTTAGCACGTGGGTTGTCCCATGATCTAAATACGGCCTTAATAGCTCCCATTAACTGTTCCTTAGGATCATCTGGGAAGTCTTCACCGATTTTTTCTTTGTATTCAGCCTTGAACTGTGCTGCTAATTCCTTTAAGTCATCAGCTGTGAGTTCTACGTCCTGCTGAACACCTCTATCAGCTTTCATCTTGTCGATAAGTTCTTCAAAGTATTTCTTACCAACTTCCATAACTACGTCAGAATACATCTGAATAAATCTTCTGTAGCAGTCCCAAGCCCAACGAGCATTTCCTGACTTTTCAGCAATTGTATTAACAACTGTCTCGTTAAGACCAAGGTTAAGGATAGTATCCATCATACCCGGCATAGAAGCTCTAGCTCCTGAACGAACAGATACGAGGAGAGGATTTTCCTTATCTCCGAACTTCTTACCTGTGATTTCTTCCATTTTAACGATGTATTCGTTAATCTGTCCCTGGATTTCATCATTGATTTCTCTTCCGTCCTCATAATACTGAGTACAAGCTTCTGTTGTGATTGTGAATCCCTGTGGTACAGGAAGACCTAAACCTGTCATTTCTGCAAGGTTTGCACCTTTACCACCGAGGAGCTCACGCATGTTAGCATTACCTTCGCTAAAAAGGTACACCCATTTGTTTGCCATCTGTTCTTCCTCCTAATAAATAATAAGTATTGTATGTCATGAGCTGTAGAATGGCATTCCTTACCAGCTCATACAATCGATTTTTGGTGTTGCCCTGTTTTCCGGATAAAATATGTTCAATAAATGTCTCTTTCTATGTAGTCACGCAGAAAAAGGGCGCACTAGCACCTACGGAACAATTATAACATACAGCGCCTTATAGTCAAGAGAGAACGCTGTTTTTAGTTTAAAAGCCATAGGTTTTTCCTAATAAAATTCTTATCTGTCTCCACAATAAATGTTGTTATTGAGTGTGGAGGTACTTCTGTATTAATTCCTTTTCCGTCAACTGTAACTGCCAGTTTGTGTACTCTGCTTAGTTCGCTTTGAACCACAACCACTGTATTCATTCGGAAACTATAATAATCTCTTAATTCATACGGGTCTAATTCCTTCCAAAACTCCTTTGAGCCCTATGCAGTCTGCACTACTCGCATTATCGGTTCCATGAAAATACCTCTTTTCAAAATATTTCCAAAACCTTCCAAGTTCTTTCCCGTTTGATTAGATTAATTTATACCTGATTAGAAATCCATTTTCTCCTCAAAGTATGCCTTAAGGTCTTCAATTTTTATTCTTTCCTGCTTCATTGTATCTCTGTCACGAACTGTTACGGCACCGTCTTCTTCTGAATCAAAATCATATGTTACACAGAACGGTGTTCCTATTTCATCCTGACGACGATATCTCTTTCCAATTGCTCCTCTGTCATCAAATTCGCAGTTATAATACTTGCTAAGCTGTGCGAATACTTTTTCTGCTCCTTCGTTTAACTTCTTTGACAATGGAAGTACACCAATCTTTACAGGTGCAATAGCCGGATGGAAATGTAACACAGTTCTCATATCCGGTTTTTCTTCTGTACCGATGTTCTCCTCGTCATATGCTGAGCAAAGGAATGCCAATGTGACTCTATCTGCACCAAGTGACGGCTCGATAACGTATGGAACATATCTTTCATGCTTTTCATCATCAAAATATGTTAAATCTTCTTTTGATAAATTCTGATGCTGAGTAAGGTCATAATCTGTTCTGTCTGCAATGCCCCAAAGTTCTCCCCATCCAAATGGGAATAAAAATTCAATATCAGTTGTTCCTTTTGAGTAGAAACATAATTCTTCAGGTGAATGATCTCTAAGTCTCATTTCATCTTCTTTAATACCAAGGTTTAATAACCAGTCACGGCAGAAACCTCTCCAATACTGGAACCAGTCAAGGTCTGTTCCCGGTTCACAGAAAAATTCAAGTTCCATCTGTTCAAATTCTCTTGTTCTGAAAGTGAAGTTACCCGGTGTAATTTCATTTCTGAAAGACTTACCAATCTGTCCGATACCAAATGGAATTTTCTTTCTTGATGTTCTTTGAACGTTCTTGAAGTTTACGAAAATACCCTGTGCTGTTTCAGGTCTTAAGTATACTGTATTCTTTGCATCCTCAGTAACTCCCTGAAATGTCTTAAACATAAGGTTAAATTCACGTATATCTGTAAAATTATGCTTTCCACAGGATGGACAGCAAATATTATTATCTTCTATGTATGAAGCCATCTGTTCATGAGACCATGCATCAATAGACTCTTCAGCCTGGATACCATGCTCATCCATATAATCTTCAATAAGCTTGTCAGCTCTGAATCTTTCATGACATTCCTTACAATCCATTAACGGGTCTGAGAATCCTCCTAAATGTCCTGATGCAACCCATGTCTGTGGGTTCATAAGAATAGCACAATCAACACCTACATTGTATGGATTTTCCTGAACAAACTTCTTCCACCACGCCTTTTTTACATTGTTTTTAAGTTCAACTCCAAGATTTCCGTAGTCCCATGTATTAGCAAGACCTCCGTAAATTTCTGATCCCGGATATACAAATCCTCTGCTTTTTGCCAATGCAACTATCTTATCCATTGTCTTTTCCATTATTACATCTCTCCTTAATATAATTTAGATTTTATCAAATACTTTCAGTATTATTTTTAATATACAATATAACTTAAATTTTCATCAGAATCATCAGTGGTTACTATTCCATCATCATCCACACTGCAATTTGAACTGATATACTTAACATCCTCATCTAACTGAACCTTATATTTTCCTTTAATAATAAGGATATTGGCATCTTCCATAGCCTTGATTTCCTTGGTTGTGGCATCTTTTTTCTTATCCGGTGAAGTAAAATCACCTTTTATTTTGCAATCAGAATTGTCCGCTATCTTTCCCATGAAAAACTCATTGCTTTCAACCTTATTGTATTCTTTAATGTAAGTTGAAAAATCATATGTTGTAGCAAATTCAAGAACTAATGTTGCCACATCGCTTTTAACCTTGAATGTATCTACCGTAATGGCATTTTTCACGGAAGCTTTCTTCCCGTCGTTATAATCTGCCACTTCTTTGTTTATGGTATCTTCAAGCTTACTTTCGTCGTAATAGTCCTTGTCAAACTTTTCCGCAACACCGTAAGATACCTTTCCATCTTCCTGTATGTAAACTGCACTCTCGCCCTTGGCAATATCCATATCACCTATTGTGCTTCCACACGCCGTAGCTCCAACAGCTACCACCAGCACAAGAAAAAGAGCTGCTAACTTTTTGTTAATATGCTTCATCTGTTCATTCCTCCTGATATTTGGCAAATACCTTATAAACAGTATCACCTAGATTACAATTTTAAACGCAAACCACCATTATTTCAATACATATTTTGCATAAAAAATTTACAAAAATTCCAACGAATTGAACTTTTTGTCTATCACTTTATCCATGTATGAACCAATAATATGTTTTAGCTGTTTCAAAACTATATCTGTAACTGTAAAGGAAAACAATTTATCTACAGGAGTAACCACAATAAATTGCAGTGCATACACCGTGGAGTCTGTTATTATCTCATTATCCGGTACCTTTCCGTGACACTTTTTACATACCATTGTATTACGGTTTATATCAAAATAATCAAGTTCCTGCTTCTCTCCACAATTACCACAGGAGAAAACGTTGGGGTACTCTCCGTTTATAACCAAGGTTTTAAGCTCATATATACAACGTATTAAGTCAACAGGAATCCTGTTTTTAGTTAAAGCTTTCATTGCCATATATAAAAGTTTTAAAGTTTCAGAGGCCTCTATTCCTTCTCTTCCATAGTATCCTGCCAGTTCAAGAAAATACATTCCCATGTACATGCTGTCAATGTCTGTCATGGAATTGCTGAAATAATCGCTAATTTTCATTCCAGTAACCGTATAGGCGTTCCGTCCCCGGTATAAGGTAAATTCACCAAAAGCCATAGGCTGGCTTCCTCCTAGAAACGGACTGTTAGGTTTTCTTGCGCCACGGGCGAAAGCTGTTATTTTTCCAAATTCCTTTGTAATTATAACTAATCTCTTATCGTATTCACCTATAGCCATTGAAGATATTACCATCCCCAGCGCCGTTACTGTTTCTACCATCTTCTTTTCCTTCTGTGTCCTTTATCCTTGCAATAAAGCTTTCCCGTGTTTTATTTATTCTTCTCTCATCAGCATATTTCAAATAATCTTCAATCTTACCTGTTGCTTCAAAAACCTTCCAACTGTTTAAATTATCCATCTTATCCCTCCGTAATACTGCAATTATCAAATTGCTTTTTTCACCTGTTTAAGTGATAAGATTAGGTTCTCCCATGAGATTATTTGTATACTGATTTCTTCAAAGAAAAAACTGGAAAGACCAATTGTTAATTCATTTAACAACTACTTCTCATTTATATAACCGTAATTTTTCATAAGAAGTTCGCTGTCACGCCAATCTTTTCTAACCTTTACCCAAAGCTGAAGATTTACTTTCATTTCCAGCTGTTTTTCTATTTCATATCTGGCATTTGTTCCGATTTTCTTTAACATGCTGCCTTTTTTGCCAATAATAATGCCCTTGTGTGATTCTCTTTCACATATTATTGTTGCCTCAATATCCACAATGTCAGTCTTTGTACGCTTCTTCATTTTTTCAATAGTAACGGCAATTCCGTGAGGGACTTCTTCATTTAATGCATGAAGAGCTTTCTCCCTGATTAACTCCGCCACGATTTGTCTCATAGGCTGGTCTGTCACTGTATCTTCATCATAATACTGTGGGCCTTCCGGCAGATATTTGAAAATCTGTTCAATAACAACATCAACATTTTTGCCTCTTAGGGCTGATGCAGGTATTATTTCATCAAAATCATATATTTTTCTATATACATCTATAAATGTAAGAATCTCTTCCTGTTTTACGGTGTCTGTCTTGTTAATAACAAGAATAACCGGAACTCCTATTCCTTTAAGTTGCTGGGCAATATGCTGTTCCCCTGCTCCAATAAAGGTGTCCGGTTCCACCAGCCACATAATTAAATCAACTTCCTTTAATGTTTTTTCAGCCACATTTACCATATACTCTCCAAGCTTGTTTTTCGCCTTGTGAATACCCGGTGTGTCTAAAAATACAATCTGACCTTCATCACATGTATAAACAGTCTGAATTTTATTTCTTGTAGTCTGTGGTTTATTTGATGTTATGGCAATCTTCTGTCCGATAATCTGATTCATTAATGTTGACTTTCCAACATTTGGTCTTCCAATAAGTGCCACAAAACCCGATTTAAACTTCGTATTCTTTCCTGAATCCATTTTATACCTCTTATCTTAATTCTTTAATTTCCTTAAATAACTCCCTAGAACCTTCTATGGCACTTTTGCTTCCCACAACGCAGATATTGTTTCTGTCTATTATCTTTTTAACCTTTGGTGCCAGATTTCTTATGTCCTCCGGTGTTGTTGCCAAAACCTTAAGTCTTGTTTTACAAAGGGACTCGTAGGGCACCCCTGCCATATAATTAGTAAATTCCCTTCCGCTTATATCAGCTGCATTTAGTGGTGTATCAAGAAGACTGATTGTGCCGATAATATACTTGCGCATTTCACGCTCATCCACGTTGAAATTTTCTATAAATTCAGGTGCCTTCTTATATACCTCAACTGACTCCTTAAGCTTCGGATCCCTGTATGAGCTAAAGAAACCGTCTCCTGTTTTTCCAATAACACAATTACATCCGTATGCTCCGCCTTTTTCTCTGATATTATTCCATAAATATTTATTTCTCATAATATTTCCCAGAACAAAAAAGCTTCCATCGTACTCTTCCTTCTCACCTTCGTCATTATAATTTCCTGCCATAGTTACATATTGAACCTGACCTGATGTTACAATGGCCTCGTTTTTCTGCTGTGGAACAAACTTCCAGCCGTCAAACTGCTCCTTAAAATCATCTGAACTGTCAAACATATTTTTCTTAAGGTCTACAGTATATTCTTTTACTTTTTCAAAGTTTTCGCCATCACCTGCAAAGTTAAGAATCATATTATCCTTAACAAACACTTTTTTCACAGTGTCATAAAGCATTGCTATAACTTTATCTTTTTTCTCATTAAAATTATCAACAATGTCACTTATAAACTCATAAAATGCCAGTCCGGCGATTTGGTCTCTTAAATAATATGCCTTTGAATAATATGACATTGCCCTAAGCCTTGCCACACTGTCACCACTGCTTACTATTCTTCTGTTCATTCTAAGTTTTAACTCTTCAAGTAATTCTTTAAGACGCTTCTCATTGTCAAACTTTGTTTTCAAAATTACTTCGTTAATGATTTCATATGCAATCTTAATATTCTCATTAAGAGCCTTGAAGTGAATTTCAGTGTTTAATTTAATTTTATTCTCACTTTGACTTACATATAAACCTGTGTCAAAGGCCAGACCACCTAAATTCAAATCTATATCCATATTTAATTCCATATAGTCTCTGTCTGTATCCATGTATGTCAAAAGATACTTCAAAAGACCAATGTATTGGTGGTACTTTTCAGGCATCCGTGAGCAGTCAAAGGCTATATCCACATATCCAATACCGTTAGTAAAAATATCACTGTGAAGCACCGTAATATTTTCCACCTGACTTTTTTTACTAATAAGAGGTCTCGGATTTTTATTAATGTCTGAAATCTCCAAAAGAGGAATAGTTTCTAATTCTTCCTGAGTAGATGGTGTCTTTTGAAACTCCTCTAATTCACGGGTTTCAGTAATTATCTTCTCAATCTCTTCCTTAGACAAACCTGCCTTTTTTGCCTGAAGACTTTCCATTAACCTAGATTCTTTTTCCTCTGTAAGCCCCTTTTTCGGTGCCAGAACCACTACAGAATGATGTGTATTATTTATAAGATATTTTGTAAGAAGTTCTTCAAAATAATTACCTTCAATATTCTTTCTTAACTCATCGAAAATTTTGTTTGTCTCTAAGTGAATAAATGGTTTCTCATCATCATAAATCCAGCTTGCCATAACATCCAGTCCCCACATAAGTCCCTTTGGAATGCTTCCAAAATCAGATTCCTTTGTGTCAAACTCAATGCTGTTAAGACCTGCAAGAAGTGTTGTTTTATCAATGCCATTTTCTACTATTTTCTCTAATGTGTCCTGAACTACCTGAAGGAACCTGTCCTTGTCATCCTTATTAGCACCCTTTACCACAATGCTGTATACAGGCTGAAGTATGTCGTCATCCATAGAGCCTGTCACTGCCTTTCCAATACCTGCATCTATAATTGCCTGTTTAAGAGGAGCTCCCTCTATATCCATTATTGCATATTTAAGTACCTTAAACGCCAGCATAAGTTTTGCGTCAAGGTTGTCTCCTATAACATAATTTGATGTAAGCATTGCACTTTCTTCTTCTATTTCATTATCGGAAATGGCATATTCCTTTACAATCTCATATGTTTTATCAAACGAACTTTGATGTTCAATACTAGAATCAATGTCCAATTTGTCATATTTCCCAAGATAATTTTCATCAATCCAGTCCAATCTTTCACTCATATCCATGTCGCCGTAGAGATAAATAAAGCTGTTTGACGGATGATAATATCTTCTATGGAAATCAAGATATTCCTCATAAGTAAGCTCCGGAATATGCTCTGGGTCGCCACCGGATTCATACTGATATGTTGTATCCGGGAACAATGATTGAGCTGTTACACGGGAAGCAATTCCGTCTATAGAGGAATACACACCCTTCATTTCATTGTAAACAATGCCGTTAATTTCTAAAGGCTCATTTTCGTCATTAAGCTCATAATGCCAGCCTTCCTGTTTGAAAATTTTATCTGTTTTATAAATATTTGGATTAAAAACCGCATCCATATATATGTGCATAAGATTTTTAAAATCCTTATCATTGTAGCTTGCCACCGGATATACCGTTCTGTCAGGATAAGTCATGGCATTAAGAAATGTATTAAGTGACCCCTTTACCAGTTCCATAAAAGGATCTCTTAAAGGGAAATTTTTTGAGCCACATAAAACCGTATGTTCTATAATATGAGGCACACCTGTGTCATTGTTTACCGGTGTTCTGAAGCCTATGTTAAAAACCTTGTTGTCATCCTCATTTGACAATAATACAATTCTCGCCCCGGTTTTTTTATGTTTTAAAAGCCATGCATCAGAATTAATTTCTTCAATATACTTATTTATCACTACTTCATATGCATCTTTTTCGTATATGGATTTATTTTTTTCAATAATATCTTTAACCATTCTTTTCTTACCTTTCATAAAAATATATAAGTCTCCCCCAAAATCATTAAAAACCTACAATATCTATATTACCATAATTTAACTTATCTATCCATAAGAAAAGCTGCTGCCTGATGATTTCATATCACCAAAGCAGCAGCTTTTTAAAACCTATTTAAAATTAATCAAAATATCTTACATATTTTTTCATTCTGTCTACAATTATTACTGCAACAATTATTTTAATTATATCAGGTATTATGTATGGGAATACGCAAAGTCCCAATGTTGCAACTAATCCGTTTTTCATTAAAATCATGAACCATATTGTTCCTATGGCAAAACATATTACATCTCCTACAATCATTGCTAATGCGGTAACTGCGATTTTTGCCACTCCCTCTAATTTGTTAGCAGCTTTTTCAACAATTAATCCTGTAACAATTGCCGTAAATATAAATCCCACAATATATCCCCCTGTTGGTCCTGCTATAACTGACGGTCCTGATTTTACCTGACCTGCAAAAACCGGAACGCCTATAATTCCTAACAGTATGTAAACTATAACTGAGATTGTTCCTCTCTTTGACCCCAGCAATCCGGCAGTTACGAAAACTGCAAATGTCTGAAGGGTAAATGGAACCGGCTGAACCGGAACTCTTATCCATGAACATACTACTATCAAAGCCGTAAATATTGCTATTAAAACCATGTTTTGTGTTGAAAACAACTTTTCTTTTTGTGTCTGCATATTTTTATCCTCTCTTTTTTATTATTCAAACGTCACCATTTTATTTCATATAGCTCTATTTGTCAACCATTTTATTTTTTAGGTTCACATTTCTTTTCAGCTTTATTGTTTTTAAATTAATAAAATGCTATACTTAATGCATTACAACTTGCTTTTGGAGGCGAACATGAAGGTAAAAGATCAGGTATTAAAACAATTAGAAGATAATAAAGGAACTTATTTTTCAGGCAGTGAACTGGCAGCTGCATTAGGTGTCAGCAGAAATGCCGTATGGAAGGCAATTAAGTCCTTAGAGAAAAGTGGATACCGTATTTCTGCTGTTCCTAATAAAGGATATTGTCTTAACATGGATAATGACATTCTTTCATCCTGGAGCATAAAGCAGCATTTAAACCACGACGGCCTTAACATAACTGTATATGACACAATTTCGTCCACTAATGATGTTTTAAAGGAGCAGGCAGCTCAGGGGGCACCTCACGGAACCGTAATAATTTCTCAGGAACAGACTGCCGGAAAAGGGCGCATGGGAAAGAATTTTTATTCTCCATCAAAAACCGGAATATATTTAAGCATTTTAGTCCGCCCTGACATTCCGGCAGGGGAATCACTGTTTCTTACTACTTCTGCTGCCGTTGCCACTGCCAAAGCCATTGAAGATGTTTCAGATAAAAAAGCTGACATTAAATGGGTTAATGATATATATATATCTGATAAAAAAGTTTGTGGAATATTAACTGAAGCTTCCTTTAATATTGAAACGGGAAAATTAGATTATGCCATTGTAGGAATAGGAATTAACATTTGCTATCCTGACGGTGGATTTCCTGATAACATTAATGATATAGCCACTGCGGTTTTTGACAGCAATACCGATACGGTTAATAAAAGAAGTATCCTTATAGCCCATCTTTTGGATTATTTTATGGACTATTATGAAAATTTTGACAAAAAATCCTACGTGGATGAATACATTAAACGTTCCATGCTTATTGGACGAAGAATTTATATTGTAAACGGTGATGATAAAATACCTGTTACTGCCAAAGAAATCGACAGAGACTGCCGATTAAAGGTAGAATATGAAGATGGTAGCGAGAAATGGCTTTCATCCGGGGAAGTAAGCATTAAAATCAAATAAATCATCTACCTTTAAGGCTAAATACAAAAAACCGGTACGGATTTAATTACCTAAAACCATACCGGTAAAACTTTGGACCTTTTCTGTCAATAATATGCCCTACCATACAATAAGACACTTAGTATGAAATTAATATGTATACACTATAAATATATATAAGGTGTTAAAGATATAGAACTGTTGAATATAACAAAAGCCATAGGCTCTATATCAAGGAAGTATTTTTACACATTCTCCGACATAGCCTGTCGAAATGGCTGACAGAATACCGTCTAAGTTTCAATATGACAAATTAAAAAATAAAAGTATAATCCCTGGATACTTCCGGGAAATACCATAGCTCTTTTGACATAACGTCATGTTAACACGTCATCGTCAGAAAAATCCGGACTTGAAATTTAAATCCATATTTCCACCCCCTGTTCACAATATAACTGATAGGGCAATACACGCCTAAAACATAAGGAAGCATATGTACATTAGTATGTGAAATTATGTGCGCAAATCCATACCTGACATATGTTTTGAATAATACGTTGCCTGTGTTGCCTCATATCGTTATATGCATGTTAACATTTTGTATATGTGATGTCAATATATTTTGTGCTATTTTTATATTTTTTATGTTTATTTCATTGCGTAACCTCTCCGGTTATCATCCAAGGTGACGGCTGTGCAACAAAAATACTGTTTTTGTCTGTTTTTGAAACTGATATCTGCATTACTTCCGTAACATTAACTCCATGTTTTTTCATTAAGTATTTAATGTCTGCTAATATATCAAGTTCTAAGGTATAAACAATAATCTTAATGTTTGGATTAATTTTTAATAAGTTTACAATATCACTTTCAATATCCTGCTTTGTTGCTACTATAAATGCAATTCTTGGCACCGGAAGCTTCTCCAATGTTTCCACCTTTAAGTCAGAAACGATTTCAACATTGTGAACTCCAAACTTAGACGCATTCTCTTCCATGGAGCGAAGGGAACCTGCATCTCTTTCTGCTGCAATAATTACTCCTTCATATGCCACCATTGAAGCCTCTATTACTATACTTTCACCACTTACAATAAGGGCTGTGTCACTAACATCCAGCTCTAACTTATTCATAATAACAGACCTTATTTCGTGACCTACATATTTAACGGTACCTGATGAGAAGTTTTCATTTTTTATTCCAAAAATCATTGATTCTCTGGTATTTTCATTAACAATGAAAATAACCGTAGGACCTGACAACTCATCATCCATCATGTCGCTTACCTTACAGTGCTTCATTTCTCCAGGCTCATATCCCTTTCCAAAATACATTTCATAGTCGCCATAGCCTGCTTCCCAGCATTTATATAACATATTAGGATGAGTTTCATCAGCAAAAATTAAAATTCTCTTATGAGTTGCTATTGTTGCAAGAACATTTCTCCTTTTTCCGCAAGTATTAAGAAGCTTGATTTTTTCAGGTGTTACCCCCTGCATATCTGCAACATATTCCATCCATTTAAGCATCTGTGATGTAGAAAATTCCACACAGGATTTTTCTATATTATTATCCATTTTAGTATCCTCCTTGTCTCCGTTCAAACTTATAGAAATATTATATCACTAAATCAATGTGTAGCAAGAAAAAATATGCTATAATATGTAAATGATATATTTGAAAGGATTAAAAAAATGACAAAAAAACAGCTTGCTTTGGAAATTATTAATCGTTTAAAAAAGGAATATCCTGATGCCTCCTGTACCTTAGACTATAAGGATGCATGGAAGCTTTTAATAAGCGTCCGTCTTGCTGCCCAGTGCACTGATGAGCGGGTAAATAAAATCGTCCCTGATTTATATAAAAAATATCCTACTATTGATGCTATTGCTGAAGCCCCTGTAGAAGAAATAGAAAAAATAGTCCGTCCCTGTGGATTAGGGAAAAGTAAAGCCCGGGATATAAGTCTTTGCATGAAAATGTTGAGAGATGACTTTGATTGCAAGGTACCTGACAATATGGAGGATTTGTTGAAGCTTCCGGGAGTTGGCCGTAAAAGTGCTAATCTTATAATGGGTGATGTTTATGGGAAGCCTGCCATTGTTACAGATACCCATTGCATCCGACTTACCAACCGTATGGGATTAGTGGATGGAATAAAGGAACCGAAAAAAGTTGAAATGGCACTTTGGAAAATCATTCCCGGCGAAGAAGGCAGCGACTTTTGTCACCGTCTTGTGTATCATGGCAGGGAAGTATGTACTGCCAGAACCACTCCTCACTGCAACAGATGTTGCCTAAATGATATTTGTAAAAAAAGGATTTAACTTAAATGAAAACCGGTAAAGTATGTACATATCAAAAATATGTCACACCTTACCGGTTATTTTATTGATTAATTATTATTTTTATTGTTACTTTTTTAGGCTTGCTCCACTTACCTGAATAGCTCTTTCTGACAACAGTTTTTATGACTCTTGCCCTTATGTATAACACTTTTTTATTTTTAATCTTTTTGCTCTTTAAAGTAAACGAAACACTTTTAACAGTTTTCTTAGCTAAAACCTTTTTAAATTTCTTAGATGAAGAAATCCGTACCTGATATTTCTTTATACCTTTAATCTTCTTAAGAGAAATTTTAACTGTAGCAGCCTTTCTTTTCTTAATGATTCTCCTGCATTAAGAACCGGAATAGTCCATGTTACTGTATTTGTTTCTTCTGAGCATGCACCTCCCGAACCTGTAAGGGTAACCGTTGCGTTTTTTGGAATACTTACACCTGAAATGGTCTTTGTAGCTGAATCACCATTACTTCCCGTCATGGATATCTGATATGTCTGAGGGCTGGTAACTTCTGCTGCCTGACTTGTATCCGCCCCTGAAATAATTCCTCCATCAGTAGATGATGTAAGCTTTAATCCATTGTTTTTATTTACAATATTTCCCAATAAATACTGGTCATAAACATCCCAGTATGATCCAACGTTAAATGACTGTATTTCATTATTTGCATCAAAGAAAACTTCTGCATTTGCCGGAATATTTCCCGGTTCCTTTGCAGTTTCGGCTTTTACATTCGTAGGATTTACAAATGTAGGAAAGCTAATTCCTGAAAACGTAAAAGCTGTAGCCATTACGACCGCTGTTGCTTTTTTTTAGAACTTTTCTCACTTTCATTATCCCTTTCCTCCTAATAAATTTAAATAACTTATTTTCTCATAAAACTCCATACTGACGCATAAGTTCCATTCTTTTCTTTCCCATTGCTATACTGTCTATTTCTTTAGAATATCTGCTTTGTGTTCTTCTCTGTTTCAAATACCTTATTATTCTGTGACAATACGCAACCGGCAATAAATAACTTCTCTTTTGCAAATACTGATATTTCTGCTTCATATATGACTTAGACGGAAATAAAGAGCTTTTTATGGAAAGCCGTACTTTTTTATTTTTCTCTGAAAATCCTTTATTTGCAGCACTTATGGTGATTTTTGAGCTATGTATCCTTCCCATACTGCTTTTACCAAAAGTTCCTGAATCAAGCATATCCACTAAAAGATTTTCACTGTCTGCCACAATTAACTGTCTGTCTTTTAAAGGAATCTCGCTGCTGTTAAAGCCTAAATATCTGTCACCTATATCAAATAAATTGATAAGGAATCTATATAATCTGTTTTCCTGTGCCACAGTTTCCACATAATCCCAATTAATTAAGGAATTATATTTTTGGACAAATATCAGCAAATCGCACAGCTGACGTACTCCAAAACCACAATATATAAAATGTTTGTAACTATGACTTAGTAAAAACAGAAAATGATCTGTTTCATTAAGAGTCCATACCCATCCTGTTCCCGTCTCTCTCTTCTCCGCCTTATCCACTGCTTTTTTAAATCTGTTATTAAGACCTTTAAAAGCGTTATTGTCAGATGGCAACAAGCCAGTATGTATCTCTATTCTTACTTTCGTAATCGAATTATAATAAGCTACTTCATATGGAATCTTCTTTTTGTCCATATTCTCCACGTCATTTTCACATATAAAGCCTTCTTTTTTTAAGATTTCATGGCATTTCATAAAATCTTCTTTATCAATAAGCAAATCTTCATCATTTGAATATCTACAATCCGGCTTAGGATAAAGATTTCTAAGAACAATTCCCTTAACCACCACCGGTTTAATTTCATTTTGTAATAACTTTTTATAAATTTCAAAGAAAAAGCTTGTCCTCTGAGTCTGGGATATCATAAGCAAAATGGTTTGTCTTTTATAAGGTGCAATCTCTTTTTGAAATCTTTCGTAGCTGTTGGTACCGGCAATAAAATCGCACACAATAGGAAGCATACTCTGTTCCCTTGCCATATTTAATACTTCAATAAGCTGCTCTTTTTTATTAATATTTATCTCTATGTTTTCACCATCTGTCCCAAGGGCTCCTTTAACGGCATCCATAAAGATTTTACTATCAGGACTTATCATGTGACACCTCTTTTAAACTCTCTTATACCTTAACAAATAAAATATCACACCAAAGGGGTATGCCATTAACGCAACAATCTTGTTGTGTGCTTTCTTTATTACATCCTTCTCCCCTGCAATTCCTGCTACTGAAATATATCTTATATAATCAAAAAATAACGACCTAAATGTATCATCACTATTTATTTTCTGATTAACATATAACAGATAACCCTTTGGATTATCTTTAATAAGTTTTGACATATTAAATGTATACCCATCCATCTGATATCTGTGTACACACAACGTTCTGTTTAATACCACAAGTTTTCCGTCCCTGTCTATTAAATTATATAAGTATGCCTCGGGTACAAATTTTTCCTTTTGAATTTTAGGAAACTGATACTTCTTAACTTCTGTTGTTCTAAATACCAGCATAGCCTCCCCTTTTAAGCCAAACTTCCTGTATGCCTCCCCTAAAGTAGTCTCAACGTAGCCATCACTTGCTTTTTCTTTCTCAATGTAATACCTGTCATTAAAAGCTTTTTCTCCAGGCTTTTTATCATGTTTTATTTTGATATACCCCGGCAGTTGTTTAACCTTCATTTCCCTTTTTATATCTTTGAACTGAACTTTTTTCTGTGACATAATACCTACAATGTTTTCATTCAGTTTAACTTTTTCCCAACATTTAAGTACCATTTCAATGGCATTTGGGGTAATAACATCATTTGAATCAAGACACATAAATATTTCTGTTGTTGTCATTTCCACAGCCTTGTTATGAGCCATAGACTTTCCTAAGTTGTCCTGCTTCAAATATTCTATCTTTATTTCATTTTCCAGCTGCCACTTTTTTATAAGTTTCTCAGTGCTATCAGTGGAGCCATCATCAACAACAAGCCACACAAAATCTTTGCACGTCTGTTTTTTTAATGAGCAATATAATCTTTTAATTATATTTCCACGATTATATGTAGGTGTAAAAACCGTAATACTCTCCATTGTTTTCTCCAGTCTGCTAATGATACT
The DNA here is from genome assembly GCF_014287775.1 of Eubacterium segne. Taxonomy (NCBI): domain Bacteria; kingdom Bacillati; phylum Bacillota; class Clostridia; order Eubacteriales; family Eubacteriaceae; genus Eubacterium; species Eubacterium segne. The sequence continues at coordinate 33,580 of NZ_JACOOZ010000010.1, read as the reverse complement.
GAATCTACTTTTTAATTAACTTTTCACGTGGTTTAATCCAGTATAAGTTTAACGTCAAACTTTCTTATTTATCTGATATTACCACCGGTGAAAAAAAAAAGTAAAGTTTTATGATATAATTTGTCTTTATGCAACATTTTTATTTTTTAATTTCCTCAAAATTTGTCTTATTTATCCTGTAAACCCTCTCACAAATATCCAAAACACTTGGTCTGTGGGTTGTTACAATACATATTTTCTTGCTGTCCTTTTTTATTATATTTTTAAGAACCTTTTCCTCGGTATCCACATCCAATGCAGAAGTAGCTTCATCTAACAGTATTACCGGTGCATCTCTGAGAACTGCACGGGCTATTGAAATTCGCTGTGCCTGACCTTCTGAAAGTCCCTGCCCGTTTTCACCGATTATGGTATTTATGCCCTCCGGCAGTTTTTTTACGAAATCATAGGCGCAGGCAGTTTTAAGAGCTACTATTATTTCTTTGTCTGTTGCATCATTTTTAACCATTCTCATATTCTTGGCAATGGTATCGGCAAAAATTGTATTGCCCTGAGGTACATACGAAAACATTTCCCTTGTAGCAGCGGAGAGAGCACATTCATTTCCTAAATTATCCCTCATAACACTTTTTCCGGATTGTGGATTTATAAGTCCTAAAATTATTCGCATTATAGTTGTTTTTCCCTCTCCTGAAGGACCTACTATTGCCACAATATTTCCTGACTTTGCCAAAAGGTTTACATTAGATAAAACCTTTTCACCACCCTTATACGTAAAATCAATATTTTCTATTCTGATTTCCAATCCCTTAGAACTGTTTTCCTTTATTTTTTGTGCAGTTTCTTCCTCAATCACCGGCTCCGGCTTAATTTCAGATACTGACATAATTCTTCCTGCACTGGTGGTAGCTGATACCGCCTGAGGAACTAATGATATTAAAGAAGAAAACGAGGAGGACAAACTGTTTGCCAGCTGTATAAACAATGTAAGAGTTCCAAATATAATGGCACCCTTCCACAATCTGTATACTCCCCAGCCTAAACATCCGTAAGATACCAACATTCCCGTAAAAGATAAGAGACTTGTGGCGGTTATGGACATTTTGTTGTAATCCATCATTAAATCCTTATATTTTTGCTGTACATTTCTCATCCCTTTTTCAAAAAAATCCACTATTCCAAAACATTTAATTGTCTGTATATTCTGAAAAGAATCTTCCTGATATGTAATGACTTCACTGCTTGCTTTTCTAAGTTCCTGACTGTATTTTCTCATTTTTGACAAAATCACCCTGGACATTAGCACTGAAACCGGTGCGCTAAGTAATGCAATAACTGCCATAGTAGGGTCATAATATAAAATAATAACCAACGCTCCTAAAAACTGTGCTCCCTTGGTAATAAGACTGGGAAACCAGCTGATAACACTGTCTGAAACAGTTTTCACATCTCCTGTAAGCCTGTTTATTAAGTCACCGCTTCTATATTCATACAGCGATTCCCAATCAGCTTCCATTACCCTGTCGTAAATTTCTGCCTGAATTTCATTATATACTTTGGTACTGATTAAAACCGTTGCCCTGCTGGTTATGGCATTTAACACGATATTTCCCATACCCATGGCAATCATCAGGGAAACAACCCATCCTATTGCCTTTGTATCGTACCCTGTTACAATGTCAATCAGGTATTTACTCATTACACTTCCTGCTAATCCCATAACAGTTGCCAAAACACCTAACACACAATAAAGTAAAATTGCTCCCCAATAGTGTTTCGCGTATTTCAGCATCCATTTTGCTTCATCTTTTACCTGAGATATATTATGTTTTTTCATTAATCTCTCCTTAACATTTATAAGACAGGCGAATGCAATTTATCTGTTAATAACCGTACCTGTTCTCTTATTTATATAATACATTTTTCCTTTAATTCTATGTCTTCCCTTTGTGTACTTCTTTCCTGTTTTGCTAAAAAGGTATGTTTTTACACTGTCACTGTAAGCCTGATTTCTTATTACGGAACCATCTCCCTTTGTCAAATATCTGTATCCCTTTACCTTAATCCAACCAGTTCTTAAAGCACCGTTACTTCCTGACAGATAATATTTCTTTTTGCCCACTGAAATAAAACCTTTTCTCATTTTTCCGTTGTTCTTGCTAAAATAATACCATTTACTGTTATGCTTTACCCAGCCTTTTACTTTCCTACCATCTTCCGTAACATAATATGTGGCACCATTTTCCTTTACAAACTTTCCCTTGTTTTGAATAGGGTTTAAACCATAATATGATACAATGGCATTGGCATCTGCCACACCTAACATTTCTCTTTTTGCCTTGGTGCTAAAAAACTTTTCACAGTCTGATTTGCTGGTAACAAATCCATGTTCAATAATTATGCTTGGGATTTTAGTTTTTACTCCGTTTCTTACTATGGAATAATAGTCTGCCCTGGCACCGTTACCGTAATACATGTCATCTGCCTTTCTCAGTAAAAGTCCCAGATTCTTTATGCCCAAATCCTTTAAATTAGCCAAAACCTGTCTGCCTAATGCCTGAGTTTCAATTCGCACATTATCATTGTATCCAGACCTATATGCCGGAAGAATCATGGCTCCGTTTCTGTGAGGATTATCATCTGCATTAATATGCATACTAACTAGAAAGTCAGCATCTAAACGCAATGCATAATTATTTCTTGCCACAAGACAATCCCCTAACTTAAGGGCACTGCAGCATCTTCCTGTATTCCTTGTCATATATACATTTATATTTTCATATTTATTTAATTCATCCCTGCAGGCATTTGCTATGTCAAGAACTACTTTTTCTTCCCTTAATCCGTTTGCCTTTGCTCCTGTATGTACACTACAATGTCCCGGGTCTAAAACCACTGTTTTAGATTTAGATGGAGATATTTTAGAAATAATACTTTCCTTTGGTATCTTAGAATTATTTTCCGGATTTTTGGTAGTCTCTTCCGGAATAACTGCTGTAGTTTCCTCTGCTGTTCCTCTTTCTGTTTCATTTGCATATGCAGTATATGTATTTTGAACTCCTCCATAAATAGCTGTTATTGCAGCTACAAGCGCTATTGTTTTTACTAACTTTCTCATTTTAGCCTTATCTCTCCTGTAATTTAATACCATTTTTCAGTCTATAATAATCTTTGCGAATTAAAGCACCATTAATAACGTACCGGCACCTATTAATACACATCCTATTGCTGATTCACTAACATAAATTATGTTTACAGTGTTTTAAGTATAACAAAAATGTCAACATAATTAAACCCGGAAGAACAAGAATAATGTCTTTTCTTCCGGGTTTTTGCATTTATTTGGTTATCTTAACTTTTTTAACTGCCGACCATTTGCCAGCATTCTTGCCATTTATTCCCCTTACCCTGAAATAATATGTCTTTTTCCTAGTAAGTTTTTTTACAGTCACTTTTAATTTAGAGGATGTTATTGTCTTTGTTTTATACTTCTTTGCCTTAGAAAACTTTTTATTTAAAGAATACTGAATCTGATATTTCTTTGCATTGCTTGCTTTCTTCCAGCTAAGAGTTACTGTCTTTTTCTTTGAATTTTTCGCACTGCTGATTTTTGCCTGACCGATTTTCTTTACAGCCGGCTTTGGTGCTGTTCCTTTTGTAAGAACCAGTTTTTCCAAATTAACAGTGTAGAAATATGAATAATATTCTCCCTTAATCTTTTGCTGTAAATCCTTTGGCAATTCTAATATTTCTTTCTTGCCCGGTACTAAAATGGCAGCCTTGCCTAATATACTGTCATCTACTATTTTAAATACGGTATATTTTATGACTCCATCAGGATGGTCATCGTCAATGTAATGTACGGTATATACACCATAGTCTTTATTATCAGAAGTGCTGTGATACATTTGCAGGTAAACCTCACTAAACAGGTCCATAAGTACCACTCCCTTAAACTGATCTATCTCCCCATCACTGTCTAATACCGTTTCATATCCTTTAGTTTCAGGCTTAATATTCTCCTGACCTTTTATAGGCTTTGCAATTAAATAAGTTTTCCCTGCCTCAATTTCTTTATTTTCCAATATTTCATACATGGAATAATAGCCTGTTTTTTCCATGTTATCATCATACTTTGCATTGCCACCATAATATTTTCCGTCTTTTTTAAACTTATCAAGCCATGCTCCTTCTGAAACATCATATGCCTTAACATTTTCCGGAATCACATGTTTTTCTTTATCCTGCTTAACATTAACCTTTTCTGAAGTCTTTCCCTTTATAGCTATGGCTTTTGTCTTATCACCATTTGAAGCCCCAATTGTTTCTATTACAGGATATCCTTTTTGTGAATACATTTCCATGTCCACGGTGCTCTCTATTGTAAGAATTCCCTTTGTTCCCTCGGCACGCATATTAATCGCTGTTTCCTGTAATTTCTGCTTATTTACCACAAGTTTTCCATCTCCTGAAATAGTAAGATTTCCACCATATCCGTCTCCCCAAATAAAGATTGACCTTACTTCATTTTCACCTTTTACGTTAATTTTAAAATCATCACCCATAATATTGGCAACTAGGTTGTACTCTTTCATTTTTACATTATTTAGTGTAAGAGTGTTGTTTTTTTCATTATATGTCACACCATTTACCTTTTCCACCTTAGCCTGTGCAAAATTGGCAAATATAAACTTGTCGGTCTTTTCCGAAATCAATCTTAAATATGACGGCAACTCTCCCTTACCCGGTCCATTGGCTCCTAACACCATCTGAGGCATCATTGTAATCAACAATGCAAGACTTAATAATAAACTTATAACTTTTTCTTTCATAACAAATACTCCTTTCACGTATGTAATATTTTTTGTTTTCGAGGACCGGTTAAATCCGGCACTCCCACCTGTATTTGTATGAATAATATCCCATAAAGTTTACTTTTTTTTAAGTTTACATATGTCTCAAATCGTTATTTTATGGCATTTTTTTGTTATTTCCACTCATAATAAAACTGAATCAGACCCACTCTGGATTTGGTACCTGTTTTCTCATTTAAGTTGGCAATATGCCTGTACAATGCTGCTCTTGAAATATATAATTCTCCTGCTATATCCTGTACACTTTTGTCGGACGTAAGAAGTTTCATCATCACCTCTTTTTCCCTTGGTGTTAAGGAAAATGTTTCTGAGAATTTTATAAATTTGTCTTTTAAATCTTCCTCCTGAGTCTCTATAGACTCTATATCCTGTCTTATGCCATTATGCATATAGTATATGAATATTGATAAACTTATTAACACAAACATAACCAATGCTACAATGCTATTAACAAAAACGCTTTTTGTTTCAAACAAATTGATGGATAATGTTCCTATAATGGCAGCACATAAATTGTTTACACCACGTCCAAGACCTGCCCAAAGTTCCATTTTTTTCATATGGAAAGACAGTTCAATAAATGCCGTAGTAAAAAATACTGCGAAAAACCCTGCTGACAGATAAAATACTATAAGACCTACCATGAATCTGCCCCCTGTCATTATAACTAATACGCAAATAGTAGATAACAGAGTCACACAGTACATAATAATACTCATATACCGTCTTTTTCCCATATCAAATAAAATACCTGCCAAAATTCCACTTACTGCCAGCAATAGTCTTGGCAGCTGTCCTATGTCAACCTTTCCTGTGGAATGGAATAATGTAACCACATTATCAAGGGTAGAAAATATACATGCCATGAACAACACCTGAAAAATCAGGGTTATAGCTGCAACTTTTGGTCTTTTGAGTATATCCTGATTTTGCCCCGTTGCTGACACAATATCTTCCGGCTTTTTTAAAGCATAACTTAAAATAACAGCCAGCCATATTATCATCATTACTGACAATACAACAGCCTCTGCCCTGTCATTGTTTATAAGATTGTTATTAATGAACTGAAGGTACAAACCTATGGCATATGAAAAACCAATAGTCTTTGCCAGACTGCCATCTTTAAACAGATTAATTGCCACAAGGTAATGGGTTAAACTGCCTATAATTCCTAACAACACAAAAATAAGGCACCCGGCAATTAATATTAAAACATATGAAAAATGCATAACTATTATCAATACACCGCCAATATACCCTGCTACTGCCAATATGCTTCCTATGTATGGCACCTTACTCTTCACACAGCCTTTAATAAAAGGGAATATGATAAATCCCAATACGCTGGCTCCTAATATGTAACTTTGTGCAATTACCACACCTTTAGAATCAGTTACATATTTCATCATGTTGTCAAACAGATACTCTGTTCCTAAAAATATAAAATTAAATAATGCCAATATAATAACGGCATAAACTCTTTTTTTATTATTAATTATTTCTCTCATTTTTTATCCTGACTTTGCTAATTACTTGATAATAGGTTAGCATAAATTAAGATAAAAAGAAATGCCGGCTACCAAAATGATAACCGACATTGTTTTATTCTTATTTAATTTTACTGTTTACCACTTCCGGCAAATATCTTATTTATAAACACATTTTGAAAATATTTACAACATCTTCTTTTGCAAGAGGTTTAAATGCATATGCCAGTCCTCCCAGCCTTACTGCCTTTTCAGCCATTACTTCAAAATGACTTTCATCAATTCCAATATCAATAAAACTGCTCTTTAATCCTAATGTTTCAAAAAGGAATTTTTCCATCATTTCAATACCTTTGTTTGCAATTTCCATTGGTGGGAGATTTTCGTCAACTCCAAATACATTTACCGCAAAATCCACATATTTTGACACTGTAGTTTCGTCAAAACAATATTTCATCCAACGTGGTGTAAGTATTGCCAGACCTAAACCATGAGTTATGTCATATATTGCTGAGAGTTCATGCTCCATTGGATGACAACTCCACGCCTGACGCTTGCCACCATCTACAAATCCGTTTATTGCCCATGAGGATGTCCACAATAGGAAGATACTACTTAACGTCTGTTTTCTGCTCTAATATATCCCATGCATCTCCGTCATAAAAAGCTGCCGCTCCAATGTATTTTGTGCAGTCAATTACAGAACCGCCACCATATGCAAGCAGTACCTTTTTTCCGTACTTACTTAATTCTTCACCTAAATGACCTAGCTGATTTTCTCCAAAATACACCTTAGTAGGTATGTCGTATACAAAATTATTCATATGAAACCTCCTCCTTATTTTTTCCTCTTAATGTGAATTTCCGGTATTGCTACATTATCATATGTGATGTACCCGTCCTTGTCTGTTTTGTCGTCCTTTTCTTCTTCCTTTATTTCTCCTGTATGGATTTCAGGAACTGCAAGGTTTTCACTTTCCACCTCATAATCACCACGTTTTTTTCTTATTTTTTTTATGAGCATTTTTATACCTCCCGAATATACATTTTCTATAAAAAGTTAATGAAGAATGTAACTACTAAACTGTTTAAGAAATCGGCGAATAAACTTCCTACCAATGGAACTAACAGATACGCCTTAACTGATGGCTCGTATTTCTCACACAATGCCTGCATATTTGCCATGGCATTAGGGGTGGCACCCATTCCAAAGCCACATACACCTGAGGATAATACTGCTGCATCATAGTCTTTTCCCATTACATTAAACACTACAAAATATGTGAAGAACAATATAAGAAGTGTCTGTCCTGCCAATAAAATCACCAGTGGAAGTGCCAGTTCTGCTAACTGCCAGATTTTAAGGGTAATCATTGCCATGCCTAAAAACAGTGAAAGGCTTATACCACCAATGTCATTTATTTCACCCATATATATGGTAAATTTTCCTGAATATTCTCCTATATTACGAATGCAGGCTGCAACAATCATTGCACCTATATATATTGGAAAAGTCATTCCTGTAAGGGACAAAAGCTCTGACACAATGGTACCTATTCCAATGGCAATGATAATCTGGAAAACTGCTGAAGGGTACATACTTGTGTGTCTCTCGTGCTTCTTCTCTTCTTCCACCAACAAGCTGTCATCTTCCTGAACAACTGTATCTAACAGCTTTTTCTTTTCTATTAAACGTCTTCCTACAGGACCACCCATTACGCTTCCTGCAATTAAACCAAATGTAGCTCCTGCGGTACATAACGTAGTGGCTCCGCCAATTCCAAAGTCTTCCAAAACCGGGCCAAAGGCTCCTGCCGTACCATGTCCTCCAACCATTGGAATTGAGCCTGTACACAATCCCACTAACGGACTTATGTTTAGCAATTTTGAAAGTCCTACTGCCAGAAAATTCTGGGATACAATTAAGGTAATAACCAATCCAAGAAATACAATCATTGCTTTTCCGCCACTTCTCAAAACCTTTAGATTTGCCTGAAAGCCTACAGATGTAAAGAAAAATACCATGCATACTTCCTTTAAAATATCGTCAAAGGTAAACTCCGCCACTCCTGTTACATAGCATATACATGTAAATACTGCAAATATTACGCCACCAATAACCGGTGCCGGAATACAAAATCTTTCTAAAAAATTAACTCTCTTTTTTAAAAATTTTCCCAACATCAGAACAAGGACAGCAACTGCCATTGTCTGATACATATCCAATTCTATCTTCATATCAGCTGTTAATTATTTCCTTTCTCTATTTTAACGTCAATGCCGCATTCTTTGTAATATTCTGCAGCACCTTTGTGAAATGGAATTGAAATTCCTTCCACAGCAGTTTTTTCATCTAAGGAAATATCCACCGGCAGTGCCAGCTGAATTTCTTCCTTCTTATCAAAAAGAATTTTAGTTATATCCTTAACTGTTTTGTCTGATAATTTATCACTTGCCAGAAGAAGTGCTTTAACAGCAACCGTTTTAACATCCTGCTTTTGTCCATTGTATGTGCCTGCCGGAATAGTATATATGTTGTATGATTTGTAAGCTGACTCAAGTTTTTTGATACTTTCATCATCTAATGACAATAGTTCAATATCACACTGCTTCGCCAGTTCACTGATTACTGTAGTGGCTGTTCCAGCTGTACAGAAAAATGCATCAATTTCCATATCTTTTAACTTGTCTGCTGCACTGGTATAATCTAACTGAACTGTTTTTACTAATCTGTCTGTAAGTCCGTAAGCCTGTAAAATCTGTTTTGCACTTTGTTCTGTTCCTGATTCCTTTTCTCCTATGCTGATATTCTTTCCCTGAAGGTCATTTACCGATTTGATGTTTGAATCCTTCCTTACAACAATCTGACATGCCTCGTCATATAATGTTGCAATGGCACTGTATCCACGGTATTTATCGCCACCTGCGAAATTGCCTTCGCCGTAGTACGCATCATTTGTCATATCATTCTGGGCAATTGCCATTTGCAGATAGCCCTTTGATAAAAGTCGGAGATTCGCCGCCGAACCGGCTGTGGTTTTTACCTGCATATCATAGCCGTTGTCCGCCTCACTCACTACTCCTGCGAAAATATCGCTAAATACATGGTATGCACCGCCGATTCCTGCCGCACCCAATCTAATACTACTGCTGTCAGCACTGCACCCTGTAAGGGCAAATATCATTATAAATAAAATTATTAGTCTGTTTCTCACTAGAACACCTCGCTATGTTTTCTTGTTATTATGTATTTTATCATATAATTTGGATAAGACAAAGGGGAATGGTGGAAAGTGGTGGTGTACCAAAATTACTCTATAAAAAAATGAGATATTACCTTATAAATTTTTAGCAACATCTCATTCATATAAATTCCATTATTTATTTTTATATTGTTTCATATAGTAAATCGATTTCGTCAATTTCTTTTTTTAATCTATCTGAAATTTCATTATTAATGAATTCCTGCTTTATCTTTGCAATAAAATGTAAATCTGTAAACAAGTGTGTAATAGTGTTCAATAGACTTCCTATGTCAAGATTTTTAGGATTACGAGTTATAGCTGTATTAATAATTGTACTTGTGGATGCAATAGAATTTGAAATCAAAAGTATTTTTCGCGTTCTCACCTCAAATAAATCCTTATCCTCATTTTCTTTTCTAAACAAACCATGTGCTAAAGTGATAATAATATCAAACAACTTCATATTCTTCTTGTTCTTAACATAATCTCCCCTTTCCTAATCCTCCTATTTATTGATATTTAATCTTACCCATATATTACAATATACACACATTGTACCAAATCAGGGTGGCAGATTATGTCAACCTAACAAAAAAATTGGAATTAAAGGTAATTACTCCGATTTATAATTTCAAAGCTGATGATAACTAATTTTTCTTATTTTGAATATTAATAAACATTTTAACCTTGGAGAGGGTTTAAGCTAGCCTAAACCTTTATATTCCATACTTTTCCAAATCTACTTTACCCTCTACCACTTCCACTCCGTCTTCCATCAATCTCTTTGCCTGTTCATTTTCTCCACCAAAAGCAAAGGCCCCTGAAAGTTCTCCTTTGGAATTGACAACTCTAAAGCATGGGATATTTTCAGGGTCCGGATTTTTGTGCAATGCATTTCCTACAGCTCTTGCCATCTTTGGCTCCCCTGCCATTTCCGCAATCCTTCCATAGGTTGCCACATGCCCTTTAGGAATTTTCTTAACAGCTTCGTATATTCTTTTTGTTGGACTGTCAGTAATAATGTCGTAACTTTCGGCTATCATTCTTTTTACATCCTCATCAGGTACATTTCCATCAAGAATTATGGTATTCCAATGTTCTTTATTCTGATGATATCCCGCCACAACTGATTTATATGTCTGTCTCCAGAAATCTCTCCATTGCGGGTCAACCTTCACATTTAAATTAATAACTCCGTCTTTCTCATAAATCCAAAGAAATGCTTTTCTGCTTCCTTTTATTCTTATTAATTGCCAATTAGTATCCTTAAATGGGGTGTCCAAATATGTATTTTCAAATGTTAATCCATAGGATATTGCTTCCTGTCTTGTTTTCATAATCTTATCTGTGCTCCTTTTCATAGATGTTGTCTACACATCCACTATTTCTTTTACCACATGGATATAAACCAGATTTTCTACAGCAATGTTTCAGTCCATTCTGTTTCCTTAAATCCAATTAACACCTCATTACCATCAACAAGCAATGGACGTTTTACTAACATTCCGTTTGTTGACAATAATTTTAATTGTTCATCCTCACTCATTGTCGGCAGTTTATCCTTAAGTTTCATTTCCTTATAAAGCAATCCACTGGTATTGAAAAATTTCTTTAAGGGTAAGCCACTTTCAGAAAACCACTTTTTTAACTCATCATATGACGGATTATTTTCTACAATATGACGTTCCGTGTACTCTATGTTATGCTCATCTAACCATTTTTCTGCCTTTTTACACGTTGAACATTTTGGATAACATATAAATAACCTTTGTTTTGTTTGCATAATTTCATCCTTTCCACACCAATTATTCCCATACATCTCACGACTTCCCCAATCTTCCCGACTAATGCAATTATCCTTCTACATAAAGAGCGTGTACATATGGTAAGCTAATTATAAGTGCTTCATTATTTTTATAGAATTATATCATTCTTCGCCATTTATTGCCACAACTGTAAATACCGCCTTTTTCTGCTTATCAGTCAGTGGTTTTAACATTCTCACTTCAAGCATTCTTTCAACTATAAAAGGAATATTTTCTCCCCATGTAAATGAGTTGCTATTATTGTATCTTACAAGTTTTTCCAAATGTTTGGGATATTTATGCCGGTTTGCCTTGTAGAATCTTTCATCTGTTCTTTTTCCTTCTTCCAGCACAAATTCCGGAATCTGCATATGAGTTTTTACAAAATTGTTTATGGTACCCACTAAATTTCCGTCTTTTACATTTATAAGTGTAATCTGATTTTTCCCGTCAGCTACATATCCCTTTGCTGATAAATTTGAGAAACTATTTACACTTATCTTGTCTTTCTCACAACCATTTGATATGTACGAATACAAATCCTCCCAATCATCCGGATTATTGTTTCTCCAATCTATACTTCTACCACTGTACATACAGTTATACTGTATACTTTGAAGCACCTGCCTGTTATCTCTCCATACCTGATCAAACATATAACCGCAACCTTTGTATTTATCGTCTAACTTCTTTTTTGTACAATCATCCGTCACATTTGCATAAGCAATAAAATGTCCTCCATCCGGTCTTTTTACTGCAAACTCTTCCCAATTTTCCCAATCATCTCCCAGGGAAATTAATGTCATCATTATTAAATTATATTTCAAATAATTCTTATCATTATTTGGACATATCATTCCCCAGTTATCATCTGCCTTATCAAATTTGTCAAACATGTCCTTAAAAAGATTCTCGCATAAAAAGTCGGCAACATCTTTTTTAATTTTTAACTCTTCTGAAAAATCTTCTCTGACATCTGTTATATACATATTTGTCAGATATTTTGGATTTTTTGAATTATCAATCTGATCAATATATCCCCACTCAACCAGTTTTCTCAGTTCTCCTTCAATATAAGCAATGGGAACTTCCAATTCTTTTGCAATTTCTGTTACTGTCCTTGCCTGATAGTAACAACTCCATGCAATATTTTGCTTTAACCTTGAATCAAACATATCTTTTGTGTCACCACTTTTACCCGGACTTCCACTATGTCCCATACTAACAAAATATACAGGATTTACACTTAAATTACCATTCTTAACCATATCAATTTTCTCCTTCAATCCACTTCTGATGTCAGATAAATGCCATTTTACGGTTCCAACAGAAATATTAAGTTCTTTTGCGATTTCCATTACAGACATATCCTTATAGTATTTCATGTATGTAATTGCCCTTTGTCTATTGGACAACATTCCAATTTCTCTTCGCAGTTTTCTGTATGTTTCTCCACTTTCAATACAATCAAAACCGCTCTCAGACACCGGATATTCTATTTTCATAATGTCTATGTGTTGATTTGCCATTTTTCTGTCAATAAATCTTGCATATACATTACTTGCTATTCTATATACATATCCTTCTATATTTGCAATATTATCCGACTTAAGAAATGACTTATATACTTCCAACACTATGTTTGAAGCAAGTTCTTCTGCATTATCAACATCTCTCATTTTAGACATTGCAAATCCAAATATTTTCTGCTGGTATTCAACTATTAATCTGTCTGCATTTATCTTGTTCACTACTTACCTCCATGATAAACAAATGTGCACTTTTTGTTTTCATTAATATAGTGTGTGGAATAAGAAAATAGGTTGGGTAGAAGTTACATTTAATCCTCTTTTTCCCTTAAATCTTCAATTAATTTGAACACTTCCGGATGTCTTTTTTTCAAATGTTCATCAAGAATATGCCTTCTTTCCTTAAATCTCTCTGCCATTTCAGGATGCTCATCCCTGATTCTTATATGTATTTCTTCTCTATGCTTTTCAAAACGTTCAGCAATGGTCTTTTCATCTTTTCCCGAAATATTAACAATCTCTTTTAGGTGTTCTTCCAGATGTTCTAACCACTCGTCCTCATCAAAAGCATCCATATGTGACCAGCTTCCGTGGAATAGTTTTTCCATGTCTCCTGTTTTCTTTAACTGCTGAATCTGTAGGACAATTTGTTTTTCAATTTGTTCCTCACTTTCAGCACCATATGCCCAGACGAACTCCTGAACCTTATTGTCAGCTCTTTTTCTTGAAGCACTTCTTTCTACATTTTCCACACCGCCTTCTAAAGGATATGGTCTACCAATTCCCATGTCCTTCAAAGCAATATGGATAGTTCTTCTGACTCTTCCGTCTTCAATCATATAGCCCAGTCCCAGTTTTCTAAGCTGCTCGTTAATACTGGCAATATGCTCCGTCATATAAAATCCAATCCCCTTCTCTTCGAGGGACTTGTAAAGCATTGCCAGCCTGTCTGCCGCAGTTATGTCAATACTTCCAACACCACCTGCATCAAGAATTACTGCTTTAGTATCAGATTTAATGCTGTCTTCAATGTCACGCTGTAACACCTGAATATTTCCAAAAAACAGATTACTGCTAAATCTATAAATTACAACACCTTCAATTGCGTGTATCTGGCTTCCTTCCTTCAAATCCCTAAAATGTCTGTGTCCCGGCTGTATTCCAAGAAAACATCTTGAAGGTTTTGAAGTCCTTATAATCATTTCCGTAAAAGAAAGAATTATGCCGATTAAAACTCCATTTATTGTTCCAAGTAAAAGCACGCCGAAAAAAGCTCCCATAAAAATTAAAAATTCAGTTCTGCTTACTTTCCACAATCTTACTGCCAAGTCAAACTCAGTTGCACCCATAAGTGCCGAAATAACTATTGCCGTCAAAATAGGAATAGGAAGATATCCGATAAATCCGGTTCCACAAAGAAGCAACACTATCATAGAAAGTCCTGCCACAATACCTGTAAGCTGAGTTTTTGCCTGATACTGTTCCCCCATTGCCGTACGTGAAACTGAACCGTTAATAGGACAACATCCTGTAAAAGCAGCCATAAAGTTGCCTACAGAAAAAGCTAAAATCTCCTGATTGTCATTTATTCTGTAATTATTTTTCTGAGCAAAGCTGTTCTCTGCCAACAATGTTTCAGCCATAATTACTACTGCCACTGATAAACTTATTGTAATGGTCTGCTGAATGGGAATAGCCGAGAAATCAGGAATACTCCACTTTGGAAGTCCCGGCTCTACTGCATTTAAAGTCTTAATTCCCCAATCTCTTATTGGAAGACTTATTGTGAAAATCGTACCCACAAACATTAAAACTACTGCCATTGGAAATTTAGGCATTATCTTCTTCGAGGCAAAAAGTATTACCAGCGCTATCACTCCCATAATTACTGATGGCATATTTATATTAAGCGCAGTCTTATAGATATGTTCGGCTAATTCGAAAAACTCTCCTGTTCCCGATGTGCCTCCCATAACCTTTGGAATCTGCATTAATATGATTGTTGTACAAATACCTGTTATAAAACCACCCATTACCGGTGCTGAAATGTAATTAACCAGCTTTCCGGCTTTCATAAAATAAAAAGCCAACAACCATAAGGCAACAAAAAACGTCATAACAGGAACTGCTGCCATAGCCTTGTCTGAACCTGCCTCTATATTAAGTGTCAAAAGTGCCGAGCCTACAAGAGCTGCCGGTGCCGCATCCACACCAAATATAAACTGAGGCGATGTAGAAAAAAGTCCAAAAACAAGAATTGGAAATACCGAACCATACAATCCGCAAACTGCAGGCAGACCGGCTATCTGTGCATATCCCATAGAGATAGGAATAGACACCGCCATAATAATAATTCCTGCAATAATGTCCTTTATAAAATTGTCTTTGTTATAATTTCTTAATGTTTGCAATAGTTTTATATTCATTTTAAAGTCCTTCCTTTTTCAAGATACTTATTTTTATATTATATCTTTATTGCCATTAATTTTAAAGGTAATGTGAAATCTCAAAACATACACTGTCTCTATCCCAATGCATGAATGCCACCAATCTAGTAACTACTTGAATCTATATATTAGTTATCGTTTTTTTATATTCCCGATACGCAATTAATATCACAACTTCAAACATTACTAAACAATTCACCTGAAAATCATCGGTGACGTTTAACAATTCTATACTCATCTCATTCCAATCACCCGGTCCATAAATAGGAAACATACAAAATCCTATAACCGCTCCCATAACAAAATAATTACCTATCCAAAAATATTTATTTTCTTCAACTATTTTTATAAAATTATTCTTATTACGGAAAACAATATAACTTATCACTGTCAAAATAACGGAAAAAATTAATGCAACATATATTGTTTTATAATCAATATCGTAATTATATACTCCAAGTATTTCCGAAAAGTTTATATTAAAAATATAAAAAATGCATCCTATAATTTCATAGAAATAAATTAATAAAAATAGTGAATTAGCAATATGATCCGTCTTATGATATTTGGCAATTATACAACCCAATATTAAACCTACAATTGTCCCTAAAAAAATACCCTTTACCGAAAAATCAAGGTACCCTGGAATAAAACATCCTAGCATCATCCCAAAATAAATTACTATTACACTATATTTAAACCTTCGAGATATGTATTTTTCATTTACAATAAGCAATGTTCCTATGATTATTTTAATTATCATTAGTAAAATATCACCATGAATTTGATTATATATTTTTATTATTTCAATCATGCTTCACCTCTATTTAGTCGGTTACTATACCGGATATACATATATTACCATGCCGTCTCCAGTAGAATATTATTTTTCTTATGCTATTCTTTTTTCACATAAGTTAATTCAAGGAATTCCAGCTTGCCCTCTCTTAATGAAAATCTTTAATTTTCTGAATTAATAATTTGATTGAAACACTGCTACTTCTTCGCATTCTCTTCCAGTTCCAGCATGTACTTATCAAAGTCAGACATAAATAATCTGTCCTGAATGACACGATATTTTTCAAATTCAGTTTCAGCTTTTGCCTTGGCAATTTCTGCTGTGATTCTACCTGCATCCTGAAGTACCTCTCTGTCATCTGCCATCAGGAATAGATCCAGTCGTTTCGCCCAATCCTCCATTGTCATCGGAATATGACGTTCTGCACGATCCTCTGCCAAATCCAGATAAGCAGATACAATACGCTCCAGTGAACGCATTTCTTTCTCTGAAAGATAATTCTTCGCAATGCTCACATCGCTTTTTACAATCTTGCCTTCCGGTGCTGCTGCCCAAGTGGTCAATCCCATATGTGGCTTATCTGCATCGGCTCGCTCATAAATCAACTCCGCTGCTGTATGTCCGTGAACTGCATAGTGCATCTTGTTCTGCACTTTTGCAAAGAACTGCTTTGTTGTTTTTGCTGTCCGGTCATAATCAAGAGCTGTAGCATAGATGTCTGTTATCTTCTGATAAAATCTACGCTCGGACAAACGAATTTCACGAATCTGCTCAAGCAAACGGTCAAAGTATTCTACTGTAAGCACAGAACCACCATTCTTCAAACGCTCGTCATCCATGACCCAGCCTTTGATGGTGTAATCCTTCACGATACCATTGACCCACTTACGAAACTGCACTGCCCGTTCATTATTCACCTTGAATCCAACCGCAATAATCATTTGAAGATTATAATGCTTTGTATCACGAGTCACCTGACGGGAACCTTCGGTTTGAACTATCCGGAAATTCCGGATAGTTGAATCTTCCTCAAGCTCTGAGTCGGAATAAATCTTCTTAATATGCTCATTGATTGTACGAACATCCACATCGTACAATGCCGCCATCATCTTCTGTGTCAACCATATATTCTCATCCTCATAGCGCATCTCAATACTGTCCTGCTGGTCGCCAACAGAAGCAACATAGGTCAAATATTCCGCTGCACTGGAACGGATGGTTATTTCGTCTTTCTTCTTTTTCAAAAAGGATTACCTCCTTCTGTATCCTATACTAAACACCTTTTAGTTTCACTCTTTTTTTAATTTTCGTGGACAAGAGGTGGACAAATCGACCATTTTCCCACTTCTAATCCTCGAAACTCCTTTATTTATCGGCTAAGCAAACACACAGTCTCCACATGAAAGGACTGCTGTCTATGAATTACCATCGTGAAAGGAAACATATCCATGAACCTTTTAACGATAGGTCGAGGCTATCGTTAAAAAGTGTCACCACTGAAAACACTTTTTTAACTGTTCTCTACTTTTGAATTGCTTCTATAATATATGTCTTTCCTTGGAAAGGAACCTCATCTCCAATCCAGCAGCCTAAAAGGCTTTTTGCCAATGGCGGAATCTTTGTGGAATTCGGAAGATAATTTACCAGTATTGTTTTTTGTTCATCGGTTTCCTTAATACGAACATTGACTTTTTGACCAATAACTATATACTCTTCTTCAACACTATCTTCAGAGTTTTCTTCTTCTGATATGTCATTGCCATCAACATCCATATCTTCATACTCTTCGGATTCCTCTTCAATCTCTACCCCCTGCTCATCACCTTGTAAAATTCCATAGATGTTATCAATGAGCATATCAGCAATCTCATCCTCATCAAGACAATCTAAAACAACTCCACCGCCTACTGCATTCAAGAATTGCAATGTTGGTCTTATATGTTCCTTGAGTGAAAGCTGTGTGTTTTCCTCTTTGAAGTTTTTGAATGCTTTAACGATGCCATTCAAAATAACCGGATTTGCAGAGAAATTATTACTGTAAAAAATATCGGAAATTTTACTACTAATATCGTTGCTACCTATAATATCCAATTTTTCAAATGGATTTGCTACATTACTTGGATCATAGGTATTTCTTCCAACCCACCAACACTTGGCTATGGAATTTCTAAATAATCCGGCTCTTGTACCACCAGAAAAGAAAAATCTCGATTTTATATTTGATACAGCCTCTTTCTGTGTTTTAGGTGATTTTGTATCATAGTCCCATCTTTTTCTAAGGTAATCGTAATAAACCGAATGGCACAGACCCGCCCACAGTCTTTCATCACAAGCCTGTGACTCTGTCAAAAATGACAAGTGCTGATAAATAATCTTACAGTTCGCAAACTCAACTTCACCTTTTGACATATCAGAATCAATCGGTGCCAACTGGAAATCTTGTATCTCCTTAAATTCGACAAACGGATCTCCTCCACATACCTTCCAAAGCCATTTATTATCCTTTTCTGTGAAATACATGTTGTAAACCATATCGAGGTTTGATTTAAGGATGTCCAGTGCTTCTTTTTTCATAAAATATAGTTTCATTTAAACATCCTCCTCTTCCTCATCAGTTTCAAACAAATCTGCAAATTTTCTCAATGCAGCATTCAACGGTAATTCCATTGCTTCCTGTGCTAATTGCACAGAGGTCTTATCTGAATATAACATCTCATTTTCCAAGTCTACTCCACGTTTCTCATAGGCCTTTGATAAAGAAATATACCAATTTGTACCTGCATAATTTTCAATGCCATTCTCTTGCTTTAATTCTTCAAAAACATATACTAAGGCAGGGAAAACCATCATGGAGTTCAATATTGGTTGAAATTCTTCTTTGTCACAGAAACGAGAGTAAATCTCATACTCTTCTAATCCCAAACCGATACCAATTTGTGCAGTTGACAATTCCACCTCCATTGGCTTTGGTTCTGTTGTTAACCGCTTATACACCTTAAAAATTGAACTTGCGCTGTTAAATTCTTCGTAATTCTTTACAATATCAATAGCTGGTATATTTTTATACGCAAGAATACTTCCTTTCGACAGTTCGAATGACAGCCCTTGATAATCATCGTCCCAATTAGAATTCACAAAATGATTAACATCTTTTTTTGTCACTATTAAAACGATAATTTCTATTCTTCCGTTAATTCTTCCAATCGGAATTTCTTTGCTTACGTGATTGGAAATATCATGAATTGTAGTTCTATATGATGTGTTTGCGCATTCAATATGAATCACATATTCAGCATCACCTTCCAGGATCATTTTCTGAAGTTCTTTGTTATCCATTTCTATATCGAAATCAAACAACAGATTATTAACACCATTCATTTTATACTGCACATCTGCATCAAAGACAGAATCAGTGTAATCATCTCTTTCTTCGCTTAGAACTGGATATGTATATAATCTTTTAGTTATGTTCATATACATTTACCTCCATCGCATAATCCCGGTTATCAAGCAAAGTGATTTCAAACTGGACTTTTTCGTTTCCCTTCATACTAGAAAAATCTACACCTTCCGAACTCTTCTTTATTCCTGTGCACCCCATCAACTCTGATGCAGAATGGATGGCCAGTCGATTTGATTTACCATTTTCACCAACTGTAACAATCTCAACATGCCCTGCACAAATATCCCGTGGCAAAATAAAGGAAACTCTATAAGTGTTTCTCGATGTCTTTATAACTCTAACATTCTTAAGTTCTTGGTTTATATCTCCACCATATCTTTTATGTACGGTATCATGTCCACCTTGTTCCGCTCTTCCTTTATGAGAATCCTTTTTACTCCTATGTCTAGTACCACCTAAATTCCGAGTTGTTGGATCATCTCCATCAGAACCGATGGTTCCTTCCGTATCCGTGTTTTTCGACTTTCCATTTCCATCACTGCCGTAAAATAAACCCTTTGGCTTTGTTTTTGATGTTCGAGGCTGAATTGTAATGGAACCAATCTTATCTTGAAGACTTTCTTTATTACTGTCATCTCCACGCTGATTAGTCTTATCCGATTCCTTCTGAAGAACACCAGCCAAACCTGCAACTTCAATTTCATCGTCACTGGAATGTTCGCCCAACGTTTGAATACAGCCTCTTATCCAATCCTTTAGCTCATTGTTATATTCTTTTGCAAGCGGCACATTTGTTGAGTGTCTGCTTGGCAACCACTTATCATGTGCTGGCGTTTCCATTTCTCTAAAGAATTCATTAAGCTCTTTACCTCCCATTTCAAGCACACCAGAAAATGAAATAATTCTCGACATACTACCCAATGCAAACAATTTCATTCCGGAAGATCTAGTGATGAGAATTTTTCTATTCAATTTCTCCGAAGGATCGACCAGAACGCTAAGTTTTAGAGTTCCCATCCCGTGAAAGTCCTTTTTGAACACTTTTGTTTCAGGTCGAACAAGCACTTGGTAGTACCAATATGCATTTTTTATCTTTGAGTTATACGTGCTGAGATAACTTGCAAGCGTAGAGTTATCGATGACTTTATTGTCAACTGTAACACTTAATAAATTCTTGTGAATAGACATCAAGAAATTTTCTAGAACCTCGTTAATTACATCGCTATTCCATTCATGTCCCGCATTAAATCCGTACACAAAAACATCTGTACCAATCTCAGTTCTCTGATATAGTTTTTCCAACTCACTGATAGAATCAACAGGTAAGTTACCTTCCGGATTTCCGTAATAACCAATTCCAGTTGTCATCGTATTCATACTATTGCTTAAATCTTCTGGAAAAGATATAAAGCGTGACATTCCCTGTGCAGCAGTCTCTTGATCTTCATTTAGAGTTCTATAAAAAACTAATCTATAATCCGAATTTGTAAATGGTGCGTTCTTTCCTATTCCAAATGCTCCGGCTTTATCACCCGTTTTTGTCGCACCACCATCGAGTTTTGTCAATGCATTCCAGCCTTCGTCACTATCCTCATATGGATGGCTAAGTCCAGTTGTGTTGAAATCGCTAATTCGCAAAACAACTGTATTAGGCTTCTTAATTGCATTTAATGCCTTTGTCAGTACCTTAATGGTCTTTTCACTATTCTTTTTCGACCAATAATCATAAGCCTTCTGAATTTTAGAAGCATACTGCTCATATCCAGGAATATCAGAAGAAGGAATTCTATACTGTTCAAAATCAACTTTGATGGTCGCATTACTGCCTTCCACCGCTGCATCTAATGAGTTTTGACAAATTTCTCTTGCAAGCGACTGTATCTCTGTTCCTGTAAAGGTTTCAATGCCTGCGTCCGATACTCCACGCACTTGTCCAAATCCATTATGCGGAAACTTCCATTCAATAGTCATCTAAATCACCTCAACGTAAATTTGCTTTCTTTATTGCTATTATCCTGATACTTGCTTTTACAAGTTTTTAATTCTGATTCTAGTGCAGAGAAAATCTTTTTTACGTCTTCATCAGTGTATTCATATGTTGCGGTATTAGAGCAGTTACTTAAAAGTCGAATCATATCAATAATTTTGTTTGTTCTAGCTTCAGCAACTCTTATAAATTTATCATGCTTCGATTCAGCCATAATTTTTCTCCTTATCGTACATTTTTATTTTATCATACACATTTCAACTATATTTGTCAATATATCGCAATTATTTCTAAATTATTTTTCATATAATTTTATTATTTGTAAATTAAAATGTCCAGACTTCCGTCTGGACGCTGCTAATTTCTTTATATTTTATCTTAAAACATTGATTTCCATCTTGGCCTTAAAGCAGACCACAAACTTATCGTCATAAATCTTTATCTGATCGATGTATTTCCTTACTAGCTTATCATCATACTCGGTTATCTGAGTATCCTGTGTTTTAACATAGGCTACAAGTTCATTGATTCGCTGTCTGGTGCCTTCGGTCTGAGCATGCTTTACCAAAAGCAGCTGTTTATTCTGCCTAAGCTTTTCCATTTCATCAGCACATTTCGAATAATCTTTTTTGCTGTGTACCAATTCCAAGAGTTCCTTTTGCTTTTCTGCAATGGTCTTGTTAATTTCCTCAATTTCATCAGAATTGTCTTGGCTGACAACTTCCAGAATATTCTCTTCCAATATAGCTATCACATCCTTGGAACTCTCCAATACAGCATTCATGGCATCGATAACTGCCTGTTGAAGTTCTTCCTCCGGCACTGTCGGTGCTGTGCAACCCGATGGTCCATTTTCCACTCTTGTGCAGCATCTCCATACTATTGATTTCTTGCCTCGGTTATTCCAAGCCACTCGCCTATAAATATCTCCGCATTTCATGCAAGTGCAAATGCTTGAGAGTGCGTATCGGCTAGAGTAGATTCTTCGTTTCTTCCCATCTCTTCCACTTGTCATATCGGCTCTTCTTAGCATTTCTTCTTGAACCTGGGTGAATACATCTCTCGGTATGATTGCTTCCTGACTGTTTTTTACATAATACTGGGGAACCGTTCCATCGTTTTTAATTCTTGTTTTTTCGATAAAATCTGTTGTGATGGTCTTCTGCAAAAGTGCATCACCAATGTATTTCTCATTTGAAAGAATTCCACGAACCGTACTCATATGCCATTTATAACGTTTTCCTCCGGTTTTAATATGATCTCGTTCCAGTCCCATTGCGATATCTCTAAAGTTTGCCCCTTCCAAATACTCTCGGAAGATACGCTTCACAACCTTCGCTTCTTTCTTATCAACGATTAGGTTTCCTTTTGCATCCTTCGTATATCCGAGGAAATGCTCATGGTTCACTACTACCTTTCCTTCCTGGTATCGGAACTGCAGTCCCAACTTTACGTTCTGTGATAAGGATGCTGATTCCTGCTGTGCAAGCGAAGCCATGATAGTAAGGAGCAGCTCCCCAGATGCCTCTAGGGTATTGATGTTTTCCTTCTCGAATATGATGGCTATATTCTTTTCTCTCAGCTGTCTTACATACTTTAGGCAGTCGATGGTATTTCTTGCAAATCGGCTGATTGACTTAGTAATAATCAAATCTACTTTTCCAGCCATACAGTCATCGATCATCTCATTAAATCCTTCACGCTCCTTGGTATTGGTGCCGGAGATTCCATCGTCAGTATAGGTTCCAGCAAGTTTCCATTCCTTATTTCTGCCAATATATTCTGTGTAGTGCTGAACCTGCACTTCATAACTCCCCGCCTGTTCATCGCTGTCAGTACTGACTCGGCAGTACGCTGCGACTCTTAATTTCGGCTTATTTTCTTCCTTAGATATTCGATTGCCTGCTCGTATTCTGGCAGGAATCAATGTTACATTCTCATTCATTTGCTACCTCCGTGATTTGACTATATGCGTATTCTGCCTGTTTGTATGGATCATCGTATTGCACTGCTACCTTTCTAATAGTGAAAGTACCAATCTCTCCTTTCGGATGAGGTCTGTATGCTCCTATACGATTTTGGCTTTTGGCATTGTTTCCTCTGATTTCCTGTGCCTTCGTAAAAACATTTTCATTGATAATCTGCGGATAATACTCTGTGCCAACATACACTTTGTTTTTTAGAAATCTGCCGATTACCGAGTGCGTTTTATCAATTCCGGCTTTCTTAGCTGCAGCTCTCATGGATCCACATTTAATGTATTCTCGGAATAACATTCTCACTCTTTCTGCATTTGGCTCATCAATAACTGCTTGACCATTGTCAATGATGTATCCGTATGGTGTATGTGTCATGCGTTCACCAACCTCTCCGTTAAATTCAGTCCGCATTTCAGATTGAAGGTTATTTCATCTCTGCAATGAACTGTCATCATATCAACATATTCCAGGAACATCTCATCTTCAAACTCTGTGATTTCTGCTTTCTTTGAAACAAACCGTAGGAGCTTCTGTGCCTCTTCCAAATGAGTAAGGTCACCATTGATACTCTTCGAAATCAGCTGTTTCTCCATTGCAAGCCTGTCAGCCTCTAAGATTAGCTGATTCTTTTCTGTGTGGAAAATCTCCGGCTCGATATAACTGGAACTCAGCAGATTCGTAAGAACCGTTATCTGTTCCACGTTCTTTTCTATCTGTTCTTCCAATGAAAGCACCTGGTACAATCCTTCCTTATTGTTTGCTCCTCTTAGTTCTTCAACAAAAGGCTTTAATACCTTTGCATGAGCAGTTTGCAACTTCCGAATCATTCTGAGAAATGCTGTCTTGATGTCCTCATCACGGATGTACATCATAGAGCAGGCATCCTTATCTGTAATATGCGTATTGCAGCACCAAGCAACATAATCTCCGCTCGGCTTATAATGCTGTCTTCTCTTAAATGTTGATCCGCATTCGCCACAGATAATCTTCCCGGAAAATGCATAAAGACGCTGGTACTTTCCAATACCTGCCTCAATGCTTTTTTCTTTTGCTCTCTGTCCAATCACTGCTGCCGCCTTATCAAAAATCTCATGGCTGATAATCGGTTCATGATGATTCTTGCAAAGGTACATGTTTTTCTCTCCGTAATTGGTGTGCCGATTGAAATCATCATCGGTATATGTCTTTTGAAAAATTACATCCCCGGTATATTTTTCATTCTGCAGAATTCCTCTTACAGTGGATGGATGCCATTTAGTTCCCTTCCTACTTTGAATGCCCTTTTCGTTGAGTTCTCTTGCAATCACATAGGTTCCCATGCCGTTAATGGTCATGGAAAAAATCTCCTTAACAACTACTGCCTCTTCCGGAATGATTACCATCTTACCATCTTCGTTTGCGTATCCATATGGTGGATAGCTGATAGTGAAAATCCCTTCTTCGAAGCGGTGTTTTACGGACCATTTGCTGTTTTGCGAAATGGATCTCGACTCGCTCTCTGCAATGTAACTTAATATGGAAAGCATCAATTCTGAACTCATGTGTTCGGTGTCGATATTTTCCTTTTCGAAGTACAGATAAATGTTTAATAATGCCAGTCGTCTTACCATCTCCAGGCAGTCGGTTGTATCTCTTGAAAATCGACTGATAGACTTTGTGATCACTCGGTCGATTTTGCCATCTTCACAATCCTTCAGAAGTGCAAGCAGTCCATCACGCTTTTCCACCTTTGTGCCGGAAACACCTTCGTCATAATACAGACCTGCATATTCCCATTCGGAATTCGCACTAATGAAATTGTCGTAATGTTCCTTCTGTGTTTCCAAACTTAGTAACTGCCCATCCGATCTGGTAGATACTCTGGCATAGGCAGCAACTCGTGTTTTCTTTTTTCTATGAAACTCTTGATGGCTTCAATCTTGGTTATCCTTGCCATTGTCTCACCTGTTATGAAGTGACCTTTGTCAAGAGTAAATTCACAAAAATCACCACAAACTTTTCCTTTCATTAAATTTTAACACTGGGTACAGAGGTAGAACCCCAGACTAACAGTCCCTGGCCTTGGCCACTCTGTTATACGTGGATTGGTTACCAACAGGTCAATGATCCGCCGTGAATCTTGCCGTCTCCTAGCGTGAATCAAAATATATAAATATAGTGTCAACAGAGGTGAGTCGCAAATAATTAGGACCTTAGAGTGCTCCAAGGCTCTACCTCTGTATCCAGTGTTAATTAGTTGTTTTGCAGATGTAATCTGACAGAGTCAGTTACTTCTGCTTGATTACCCTTAAGAATATTCAGATGATTCTGTCAGGGACCTGTCGCCAATGGCGATGCGAAGCATCCTTGACTGAAACAGATGAATATTCTACTAACTTACATGTTCTGTCATCATACCCCAGATAAAACACGCTAATTCTCTTGCTATTGCTGTTGCTGCCACATTTCGATTAACTCCTTTGTTTAGAGTCATTTTGTAAAGCCTTCGTCTAAGCCTTTCATTTGCTTTATCTGCATACGCAATTACTTCCGGTGGATTTCCTTGCTGTCTTTGCCTCAATGCCACTGATTTGTGTCCTACATTTCCCCTTGTATAACTCTGGGTTGCTTCAACTAAAAGTCTTCGCAAGTGGCTATTTCCAGCTTTTGTTATGCTGTAGCGATTAACTCTCGTATCACTGGAATCTTCACTTGGTACAAGACCTAAAAATGAAGCAAATTTCGGTGCTTTTTCAAATCTTTCAAAATCACCAACTTCGACAATCATTTAAAGGGCTGTATGTGTCTTAATTCCAAGAAGACAACTCATATGTTTTACTTTTTCTTCGTATCTTTCTGCTGATGCAAGTTCTTCTATTCTTTCATCAAATCTGTTGATTTTTTCTGTTAAATATTCATACGTCAGAAGATACTCATCTAAAGCTTCTCTTTGTAAATCTGGCAATTCCAAATTTTTTAACCATTTCAGATGTGCAATAGTCCAATAAGATTTTCCGCCTTCAAAACGTTTTCCCTGTCTTAAAACAAACGCAAGTATCTGTTGTTTTACCTTTTTGAGATACAGCTTCTGGTCATCACGCATTCTAATATATTCCTTAACATCATTGTCATCATTATCTGGAACATATACTTCACTATAAGTATGAAATGCCAGACATCTGGCTATATTTGCAGCATCTCTTTTATCAGTTTTTACATGATGTGTATTGGTTACAGCCATTGTACTTGGAGCCAATATTTTGCAATCTACAGCATGATCTTTTAATTGATGATACAAAGAATAACCCAAACATCCTGCCTCGTATCCACAAACAAATGTAACCTCACCTTCATATCTTGAACGAACCTGTTCCATATATTTAAGAACAAGTTTGTAATCTGATGGTATTGTCTGTTTATATTCAACCTTATCTGTATCATAACTATAACAACAAAGTGTGTACTGTTCCTTATGGACATCCATCCCAACATAAACTATACTATTCATATGTGACCTCCTATTGTATGCGGTAATCCCTGTTACCTTATTATTCGTTCAATATGCAAAGGCAGATCCATAATCTGATCCGCCAAATTCAGCATATCTGCCTCAGTAAGTCTGTCCTTCATCAAATCGAATAAATTATACCTGTATGGTTGCAAGTTGCTTCGCTTCTTTGGGACAGTTCCGTAGTAAGTATAGATATATTTTGCCAAAAGATGATCGTGATTACCACGAATCCATTTTACATTTGTATTTAACCCACAAATTCTAAAATAAACACCAACAGGATCTGGCTCGGCACCTCCACGGTCAAATATATCCCCTAAAAGAATAATCTGGTCTTGCGTTGTAGGTGATATCAGCTTAATCATTTCATCAAATTTTTTTTAGTGAATTATGAATATCTCCAATAACATAAGTTGCCATTACTTAGAATCTCCTTCTCATTTCAGTCTAGCTCTTTTCGTTCCACTTCTCTAAATCTGTCATCCATAGCAATATACTCAAATATCGCAACTCTTTGCGATGTAGAAACCGACACCCGCTTCTGCTCTTCATTCCACCATGCAACTGCCCTATCATAGGCTTCCCTTGCTGTCTTTTTGCTTACATATATTCCAAGCCACTCGTCGGCATCATGATTCCATTCATCTGCTGTAACAAGGAGAAAGAACGGTCCCTTCCCATAAACAGATTCCTTATCAAACTCTGCCCATAGCAATTCAGGTTCTACTTCTACAAATATTTCATTGTCCTGATTGAATTCTTCTATCGTAAGTTTTGTACAAGGATTATTGAGATAAAAATCATATTGTTGAAATCCATACTCATCTGCAGGATTACTAATCACGCGTTCATATGAAGCTTTCAACTTCGATATATCATCATATATTCCAATGATTTCATCTCCATCATAATAACCCGGAAAATATAATAAAAATAATCTATTCTCCATAACAAATCCACCTTCCATTTTTGTACTCTATTTTTAATCCGCTTACTGAAATCAATTGCTTTTTTCTTTGCCGTTATGCTCTACAATTATGTGCATTATTTCTCTATTATGCTTTACACCAGCTTTAGGAATACTATATCTGCATGCTATATCCACGGATACATCCGCAACCTTCCCGCAAAATACTTCCTCTGTATCAGTCTTTACCACAATTTGTGTATTACCATCCCAATTTTCCAAAAACTCAGACAAATTCATAATAATAACCATCCTTCGCTCTAAAATATTCCATATATAGTTTTTCCATTTATTTCAATATCCGTCCTCGCTGTATTTGACAACACAATTACCATCCGCTTATTCAAGCATGAATCAAATTTTCTTTTTTCCAACACTTTTGCGATATTTTTATCGCTTTCTTCTAAATTATCCTCCATGCCTATACCATACACAAACATGTCGTCATAACTAGCTGGAATTTCATTTCGATATTCGTATAATCTGTATGACCAGTCTTCTCTATTAACAACAGCAAAATTTCGCCCTATCTGTAAATAAGGCTTTATATCTTTGAACAAAAGAACATCTTCTGCCTTTCTTTCTATCTCACGTGAATTTTCATGAAGAACAATCTCAATCGCAGGTTCTATCGTATCATCGTTTATTGAAACAATTACTCCGTCTAAATCCTTTTGAGATATGTATATATCCTTAGAAAATTCAACATCTGCCATTCCCACACCATAAATATATAAGTCATTGTATTTTTCAGCCGGTATGTCCGAAATCATCAGATAATCGTGATAATGACCATCTTCAAAACATATGGATAACCTGATATTTCTTTCCAAATACTTTCTAAGTTCCTTAAACTGAATTGCCATAATCTATTGCCTCACTTTCTCTTATAAAGTTTTTCCCATAATTTTCCCTCTATGTTCCGCCAAGATTCCGCTCTCCATATTGGTTCTCCCCAAAATCTATAATCCCAAATATGCCATGATTCATTTTCTTTGCGATAATCATTGGATTTACCCGAATATGCATTTTCGAGATTATCTTTTCCCGAACGACGTATTTTCTTATTCGCTACTCTCTTGGCAAATTTCGTTTTGCCACCGACTTTGTATACTGGTGTATGCTTATAACTTCTGCTCATTGTTAAATCTTTCACTCCCAACGACAATCTCTTCTAATGTCCTTGGTTCATAATTCATAAGTGCTATTCCTCCCACTTTGGCAAAACAGTATATCTGCCACTATAATAGCCTTCCAAAAGTTTTTCCTTCAAATCATCATACCATGCTCTCATTGTAGATTGGAGATAGTATATTTCGCCTCTGCCATTTTCATCAATCTCTAATATGTTGCCCGTCGTTACATCCATGTGAAAGATGATTTTCTTTTCATTTCCACCGTAATATTCGATAGTTAGATATTTATCAGCATCTTTTGCAAACACCATAACACAATTCAAAAAAATAGATATGAGACGATACTCAGGATTCCACCATAATTCTTTTATGTTTATTGTTGTTTCTTCTATAGGTAACCATGCCAGTACATTATCAAGTTCAATTACTCCTCCTCGGCTTTGCCTGAAGCTTCCCGCCTTTCCATTTTCAGTGCTCCATAATCCGGTGTCCCAACAACCAGCAGATAGGTGGCCATTCTTCTCTATAATTAAGCAAACCTCAAAATTATGTGGAAGCACATCTTTTATGAAATGAAATCCTGTTAATGTTATTTCTCCTGGCTTATTTGATACAGCAAATGCCTCATATATATCCAAAATTATCTTCTCCTTTATTTTTTTATCTCTATACTATTTTCACGTAGTTCTGCACTGGTCATAGGTCTGCGGTGTGATTGTACAAACATCACAGCTCTCTTTATCCCACTAACCATATTTATTTCCTGCTGTGAATATTCACCATAGTCTGTGACAATATCTACATTTTCTGGATCCTGCAAAACTTCTTCCAACACACTATCAAATCCATGGGCATGATCCAACTGACCATTACGCACGAAATGATATATTAACCCTGTTCCAGAGAACTCCGCCGCAATATAATCAACAGCTCCTCTTTCAAAACCATATCCCATCTGCACACACCAAATACCAGAAGTATCATCATAAACCGGGATATATTCACTAAGATATCTCTGCTCTAATAAATCATCTGAACCACCTGCATATTCAGGTTTGTTATCAGCATTAATCCTATGACTATTTTTACTGTATAAATTCGTGAGATATTTAAGATATGCAATTCTCTCATCTTTTTCGTTCAAGGACATACGCTCAATATATATCGGATTAATATGCTCATGTTCAAACTCTCCCTGATATGCTACTCCATCAAACTTAATATCTACGCAAACCTGAACATCAGAATAATCTCCTCTGAGATTTTTATAAAGCTCATAATCATCGTCAAAATAACCTAAGATTATTCCTATCTTCTCGTTAAACATAGTTGTGTTCCAGTTACCATAGAGACTTCTTACAATGTCACCATGCCGGAAGTTGTGTGGTATAAATATGAAGTCAGACAATGATTCACTGTACGATATATTTCCTGATGCAATATTTCTCTCATTGTAATATTGCTTGTCTTCCCTAATCTGTGATATCGCCTTTAATATCCTATTCCTTAATACATCATCAGTTATTTCGTCCATAAACTGTTTTAACCACTTTACCTTTTCCTCATATGAAATCATAATGTGATTTGCAACTATTGTAGCCTTTTCTATATCTGTAAATTCGTGGTGAATACTATGTAGATAAGCTCTTGTATCTTTCGATGTGATAAACTCATCAATAAAATCCTTTTCCATTCTAGACCTCCAAATAATTATAGGAGTATGTAAAAACAAAAAGACATTTATTTCTATACTCTTTTAGAAGATTCACTATATATTTGCTAGTCAAAGTATAATCTACCGGATCACAACCAAACTTTTCTGTAAGATCAAGAACTACCACTCCTCCGTAATTCCCCTCAATTATGTCGTTAAGATGATTTTGTACAAGATACACATCAGGTTCTATCTCGCTGATTACTTCCATGCGTCGGCTACTTATACGCTTTGCCCTTATTAAGCTCTGCATAAGTGTTTCCGTCATATCTTTTACAGCCTCAATACTATGACCGCATACCACATAATGAACCATATTTCCCTTGAAGACAGATGCATTTTCATGTTCTTCAATATTAATAAGCTCATCAATAAATGCCTGATCATATATAGCACTCTTGCAAATATTTTTGTCCGGAACAATTCTCTCCTTGAAATCGAAGTGAAATGATTTCGTTTCACTATTGTAGTAGTTGTAAATCCATAAGTTTGATGTGTCTACGAATCTGTTAGTTAAATTCACGAAATCCCTTATTCTTGCTTCCAAAAGAAAGTCAAGTGCCTGATACATGGTAATTTCACAAGGTACAGTTTTTATTCTGTTTACTGAATTTTGGTGCCAATATTGATTTTAAACCTACATTTTCACATTTCATACGTTCTTCACCTCTATGTTTTCTTCATCTCTTTTAACGCTATTCGTGTTATGTAAATTTACAAATTTATCTTTATATATGTCTTCTACAAAAAATACTGGTAATTTTCCACGATATGTCTGATATAATACATCCTCTGAAATCTGTATATAACGTTTTCCCACTGGTGTATCTATTTTTTGCATATAATCTACTACAATAGAATTTTTCATTTTATCATTGATTTTCCCACAGATAATACAATAGCTGTTAAGTGATGTATGAATTTTATTTTCTTCCCAATTCCATTTATATCTAATTAGACATTCTTCATATTGATGCCTGTGTTTTGACTTCTTATTTGCTTTAGATATATCATTTTCTTTCCGTTTGAGATATTTGGGTATTTCTAAATCTGAACTAAATTTTTGTTCCATTTCTTTCACCTTCCTCTGTCACCAATCCGACTAAAACCAAAAACAGAAACGTCTTTTAAAATTGAACTCTCAAATATACCCTCGGTCACCCGAGGACCTCACCATATCTATAGCTTCTTCTGCGGTTATCCTGCCTTCAAGCAAAAGAAACACTGGAATACTTAAATCATCTAGCAAGCCGGGGAGCACTGATGTAATAAAATCTTCTATCTCCAACATATCCAGTTCAAAATGCGTATATGGAATAAGCATTGTTGCTGTAATATCTTGCATTTCGTCTTCGGTAACATAGAATCTTGGCAATATTAAATATTGAGACTGATATAATGCACCTTCCAGACCATCTGAAACGCGTACCCACAATCTGGCATTTATATAATTCATTAATCTGTATAATTCAGGCAGATGCTTCGACTTTTGACATATTTCTGCACCCAATTTTGAATAATAAACTCTTACTTCCATAGAATTCTCATAAAACCAGATACACCCCTCTGTAATATAACCTGGAGATCTGTCACAATTCTTAAAAACCATCGTTATTCTCGGTATACCTTCCATCAGATCTGTTTCAAAATACAAATTATGCTGTTTTAAATACAAGGTAATTTTTGACCACATCCAGATACTGGTTCTCTTTATCATAAACTCCAAAACAACTGCCCCTTTTTGTTTTTTACCTTTAGATTTTACTATATCAATTGGTTTATAAATCTACTCAAATCGTTTCTTTCAGAAATATCAAAAACAAAACTTTATCTCTCTTTCAATTCTCGTTTTACACCTGATACCCGATTCTGAGTAGCATATTTTGTTAAGCGTTCCAAATACACTAGTGGCATCTGTTGTATTTGAAGGAAATGGCTCTCTAAAACTTCTTTTCCAATTCCACTATAATTGGATAATGATCGGACAATGTTGACAATGTTTTATTATCATCAATAAAAACGTTTTTTATATTCAATCTAAAAAGCACTGTATTTTTTATTAAAAAATGATCTATTGAAGATCCTGTTATATGATTTGTTACACCACCTCCAGAAATATCCGTGTAGCCATATACATTAATCAGCTTTCGATACTGTTGTCTTTCACACTCATGTTCTTCATCCCATCTATTCTTGATTACGTAATCTCCTGAATTAAAGTCTCCCAAAATTAAGTCCGGTCTATCGGCTTCTCCCATTCCGTGCAATAAAGGCAATAATACAGATGAACTAGGTAGATGAATTCCAAGTATTCTAAATTCTTTTAACAATTCAATATACTTATTTAAATACCCATCTTTAAATGATGTTTTACAATCATCACCATCTGTCTTTTTCCATACACTTTTCTGCTTAGGAACCACAGCTACTGTTACATTTAGTCCCTTTTTGTACGGTTCTATAACTGTTAGATTATTCTTCTCAAATAAAGATGTCCAGTTACTATACTCATCACAACCCCATTGAATACTACCATTATACTCATAATAGGGGAACTCCTGCAATACTGCCACATCATCTTCATTTGATACCAAAATTAAAATTTTAAATTCCACTCTCCCACTGTACAGTGGAATTTACTTTTACATAAACGGAATTTACTCTTTCACACCATTTTCCTCTATTATATTGCTTATTCCCTCTTCTTTTTGTATTCTT